>CAYVES010000017.1:0-24229 GCA_964449845.1 uncultured Dehalococcoidia bacterium | reverse complement strand
CGCTATTGGGCTGTATACATATAGAAAGTACGTTGTTTATGCATGGAGTATCTACAAATCAGCCTAGGAACGAGGGGATCACCTTGAGGCGTTTCTCACGAATGATAATGACACCGGTTATCCCTGCCTTCTTGTACGTAACCTTCCCTCAGACTGCAGATGGCCACAGCCTCGAGACTGGTGGGTCCAGCCTTCACATGATCGCAGCGGCTCTGGTAGGTGTGTGTTTTGCATTTCCCGTTCTCCAGAGGATAATCAAGGCTTTCTTTGGTGGTCGTTTTCAGAAGGACAAGACCACTAAAGAAGGTTGACAGATGAATCGAAGATAGATAGTGGCGTCGCAAAGCCCGTTGTCCACCGTCCACGCTACGATAGTCCGAAACCTGCAACCTGCCCATCTCTAGCTGCCTCCTTTGGACACAGTCGCTCCAGATTATTTCGGGTGCGACTATTGACTTTCGCCCAGTAACTCAGTATAATACTCAGCACTCATGGTAACCTGCGATATCTGCGGAGCTGCTTTCAAGACCGCCCAGGGTCTGGCCGGGCACAAGCGCCTGCGCCACGGGGCCTATGGTTTGGCCACCGAACTGGGAATTGCCCTGACCAACAAACAGCTACACCGCAAAGTCTTAAACCGCCTTGGTGAAAAGCTGGCTGACAGATTGGCCGAAGCCATCCTCGAAACTCGTGGTCAGGATATCTTGGATCGCTATCTGGAAGAGCTCTCCCAGCAGGGGCTGGACCTCCGCTCGCTGGGAAGGTACCGGAACTTAAGGGCCATCATCGTGGCCGCCGGCGAGAGCAGTCGTCTGCTCCCTCTTACGCAAGACAAACCAGAGTGCCTTCTGGAGATCGGGAACAGGACCATCCTCAGCAGAGAGCTGGAAAACCTGAGGGCATGTGGTATACATGACATCGTGGTGGTGCGCGGGTACCAGGGACACAAGATTAGGTATCCCGCTATTCGATACTACGAGAACAAAGACTACCAGAATACTGGCATCTTGAGGTCGTTGTTCTATGCGAAGGGTGAGATGGACGATGAGTTCATATTCTGCTACTCGGATATTCTGTACACCAAGGAAGTGCTGGAGCTGCTGCTCCGGGATCAATCTGACATCTCGCTCGTGGTCGACACCGATTGGGAGAGCCACTACCGTCAGCGCCATCAGCACCCAGTTTCCGAGGCTGAGCTGGTCAAGGTTGAGGGCGACCGGATAGTACAGATTGGAAGGAATATCCTGCTGCCGGGTGACGTCTACGGCGAGTTCATCGGGCTTGCCAAATTCAGCAAGAAGGGTGCGGAGATACTTAGGGCGAACTATGAGTGGGCTACTCAGAACTACAAGGCTGGAGCTTTTCACCGGGCACCTTCGTTGGACAAGGCCTATTTCACCGACATGATCCAGGAGCTCATAGACCAGGGATATCCGGTGTGCCACGTTGATATCCGCGGTGGTTGGGCGGAGATCGACACCCTGGAGGACCTCGACCGTGTGAGCCGGGAGCTGCGGTTGGTGTTGAAGGTGGATTAGTCATAGCTAGATGGAGGCTTGATGAAGGCGATTATCGTTGCTGCAGGCCCTGGCAGGCGATTAAGGCCTCTTACTAGCGAAAAGCCAAAATGCCTTCTTGATGTCGGGGGTAAGACCATTCTTCAGAGGGCGCTGGCGGCACTGAGGGAAAACGGGATCGAAAAGATTGCGGTGGTAAGGGGGCATTGCAGCCACCTGGTCAGCTATCCCAACCTGACATACTATGAGAACCCACACTTCGAAGAGACTAATATGCTAACGTCGCTGTTCTGCGCTGAGCTTGAAATGAATGACGGTTTCCTCTTCTCCTATTCAGACATCCTCTACGGCAGCGAGATTGTGGCCAGACTCATCGACAGCGAGGCAGATATTGCTCTGATAGTGGACGTTAACTGGATTCAAAGGTATGAAGGCCGTGACCAGCACCCGATTTCCGAGGCCGAGCTGGTCGAGGTTGAAAACGGCAAAGTGGTAAGAACCGGCAAAGGAATCATAAGCCCCCAAGAGGCTCACGGAGAGTTCATCGGCCTGGCCAAGTTCACCAAATCAGGTGCTGAGGCGATGAAGGCAGCCTATCATCGAGTGGCGGAAGAGCACCCCAATGCCCCCTTTCACCAGGCTGATTGCTTGGAGAAGGCATATCTAACCGACATGATCCAGGAACTGGCGGATATCGGCTCAGTGGTGACGACTGTTGACATCGAAGGCGGCTGGATGGAGATCGACACCCTCCAGGATCTATCCGAGGCACAGAAGCATTTTGGGGTGGTACATCATGTCCCCAAGGCGCCTTAGAGTCGGCGGAAGCGTTGGAGAAAGCAATGGTTAACCATCGGCAGGGTCTAGACAATTTGAGAAAACGACAAAGAAAGGAGACACAAAATGCGACGAGTCAGGCAACTCTGGTGTGTAGCAGGCGTCATCATTCTTTTGGTCATGGCGCTGGCGGCGGTGGGCTGTGGAGAAAGCGATGAAGGCGAGATCAAGGTCCTCACGTTCGGTCTCATCCCTGCAGACGATGCTGCCGAGATGATTCGTCAATACCAGCCCGTGGCGGAGTATTTGGAAGGCAAGCTCGACATCGAGATAGAGATTGAGGTAACTGTGGACTATACCGCTGCCATAGAGGCCATGCGCTACAAGCATATTGACATGGCCTGGTTTGGACCCTTCTCTTACATTTTGGCTGTCGATGAGGCGGGGGCTGAGGCTCTGGTGAACGGCGTCAGACGGGATACCGGAAAGTCAACTTACAGGACCGTTTTCGTCACCAGGGCAGATTCGGGAATAGAAACGCTGGACGATCTCAAAGGCCACTCCTTTGCCTTCGTCGATCCCGCCTCCACCTCGGGCAACCTGATACCGAGGAAAGTCCTGATGGAGAACGGGATTGACCCTGAAAAGGACTTCTCCACTGTGTACTACGCGGGAACTCACAATGGCGTCGAACTGGCGGTCAAGAACGGAACAGTGGATGCCGGAGCTGATAGCGATACCTCCTTCTACCGGATGATGAATGAGGGGCAAATCGACCCTGGGGTGAACGTAATCATCTACGAATCGGAGCCTATCCCCGGGTCGCCGATAGTGGTGAGAGGGGACCTGCCGCAAGACCTGAAGGACAGGATCCAACAGGCGCTCGTCGGAATGGATGAGCAGACCATACACCGCGTCCAGGGGTGGGGAGATATAGAGAAGTATGTGGCGGTAACAGATTCCGACTACGACATCATCCGGGAGACACGCGACCTTTTGAATCTATAGCTGGGAGACAGCTATCGGTATGATCAAGATAGAGGGGCTGAGCCACTACTACCCGGTCAGGGCCAGGCGCGGCGCGACAGGGGCCGACCGCGACAGAAGCAAAACGGAGCTGGCTCTGAGGGATATCTATCTGGATGTTGCCAGGGGCGAGCGTATGGTGATTTTGGGCTCCAGCGGGTCTGGGAAGTCCACCCTGCTCCGCTGCACGAACCTCTCTATCAGGCCCACTGCAGGCAAGGTCTTCATCGACGGCAGGGAGATCACCTCTCTTTCTAACAAAGAGGTCGCGCAAGTGCGCCGCCAAATTGGGGTGATCTCCCAGCATTTCAACCTTGTCGAAGGAGCAGCCGCTTTTAAGAATGTCCTCCTTGGCAGGCTGGGGTATGTAGGCACGGTGAGCAGTCTTCTGGGGCGCTTCAGCGAGGAAGACGTTGCCATAGCCACTGACTGTCTGAGGAGGGTGGGCATGGAGAAGTACGCTCAAAAGCGGGTGAGCGACCTGAGCGGGGGACAGAAGCAGCGCGTAGCTGTGGCCCGGGCAATGGCGCAGCACGCCAGAATTATCCTCGCCGACGAGCCCGTCTCCAGCCTGGATCCCAAGCTTATGAAAGAGATCATGAACCTCATCCAGGAAATATGCGTGGAGGAAAAGATGACCTTGGTGGCCAGCCTTCACTTGTTGGAGCTGGCCAAGACCTATGCCACGCGCCTGGTCGGGCTCCGGGATGGGCAGATCGTCTGCGAGAACACCCCCGAGGAGCTTACAGATAAAGACATAATTGACATCTATGGAGAGACCGAGGATTGGGTCCTCTACGGCAAAAGGGGGTTCTAAGGCGTGACCCCACCGCTAAGGATACCAGGCAAGCTCCGCCACATCACCACATTGCTGGTCGTCGCAGCCATCTACTACTGGGCAATTGAGGGCACCGACAGCAATCCCGTCACGTTCTTTCGCGGTTTCCCCCATATTATTGACTACATAGAGCGGATGTTTCCCCCCGATCTGAGCATCCTCGGCGGGCTTATGGGACCTGTTGGGGAGACGCTCCAGATGGCCATTATGGGGACCACCTTCGGAGCTATCATCGCCCTGCCCCTGTCTTTTCTGGCGGCGCGGAACGTTATGCCCTACCGCCCAGTATACCAGGCCACTCGCACCCTATTCGACCTCTGCCGCGGCATCAATGAGATAATTTGGGCGCTCATATTCGTCGCAATGGTGGGCCTTGGCCCTTTCCCTGGGGTTCTGGCCTTGACGGTGCACCTTGTTGGCGCCCTGGGCAGGTACTTCTCCGAGGCCATCGAGGCCGTTGACCAGGAGTTAGTGGTAGCCGTAGCTTCCACGGGGGCCAACCGTGTCCAGACCGTGTATTACGGTATTGTGCCCCAGGTAAGGACCTTGTTCATTGGCTACACCTTCTACTACCTGGAGCACTGCTTTCGCGCTGCTACCGTGCTCGGGCTGGTGGGCGCGGGCGGGATTGGCTTTGAGCTCATCACCTCCGTGAAGCTATTCAAGAGCCAGGAGGTGCTCACTACCCTGATAGTCATGGTGATCACGGTGATCCTGATCGACCGGCTCAGCGCCTTTGTCCGCATGCGGTTTATCACTGGAGTGGAGGGTTAAGACATGAAGGGGATTATCACTGCAGCAGCGACAAGTCCTCGCTTACTTCCCCTAACCAAGCACACGCCGGTCAGCCTCTTGGACGTGGGAGGCAACGCCATCCTCGGCCACCAGTTGGAGGCCCTGCAAAAAGCCGGGGTTGATGATACGCTGGTGATAACGGGCTTCGGCGCTGAACAGGTGGAGGAGTTTTGCAGGGGGAGAGCCTCCTGCGTTTTCAACCCCTTCTATGAGATATGCAACGTGGCTATGAATCTGTGGCTGGTGCGGCAGGAACTCAAACGAGGTTTCGTCCTGCTATACGACGACGTCCTCTTCCAAGCCGAGCTTATTAGGGAGGTGCTAGCCAGTGGAGATGATATCCTACTGGTGGTCGACCCAAGGGGCGTTGACAGGGAGGCGGAAAAGGTGGCCCTGCGGCAGGGTGCGGTCAGCGCCATTGGCAAGGATGTGGCCGAACCTTACGGGGAGTTCATTGGCATAGCCAGGTTCTCCCCAGACGCAGTTCCGTCGCTGGTTGGGGAGCTGGAGCGGGTCGCCAGGACGGAACTGGGGACTACTTTCCCCCAGCTCATCCGGCGGCTGGTTCAGCGTGGCCACCAGGTCAAGGTGCACGCCACCGACCGCCCCTGGTGCGACATTGACTTCCCTGAGGACCTGGAGGAGGCGCGCAGGCTGTGGGGCCACTGAAGTGCCAGAGCGGCGTTCTCACATTCTCCCTGTCCTTGCGATGCGAGCCACTGAGCAGCGGCCCTCGGCAAGGCGAGTGACCCCCCGACTTCTCTGAGGCTGGTTTCAGCTTTAGGTATCCTGTGACCGTACCAAGCTAAGGTTTCAAGCTTCGATGATTACGAGCACAAGCTTAGTCCTAACATTCGCGTCAGCCATTATTCATCCGCTCTGGAATATGCTGCTGAAAAGGAGCGAGGACAAGGTCATCTTCTACCTGAATATACATTTGATCTTTACCCTCCTTTTTAGTTTCCTGCTTTTCATATATCCCGTAGCTGACATCGACACGTCCGGATGGGTATTCATTATCCTCTCCTCCGTTGCGCACTTCTTCTACCAGGCATTCTTGTGCCGGACCTATGAGGTCGGCGAGATGTCTCTCACCTATCCCATAGCGAGGTCGTCGCCCATATTTGTCCTGATAATAGCCTCCTTTTTGCTCCAGGAAGTACCTTCGCCGATTGCAATTGTAGGTATTCTTCTGGTCGTATTCGGCGTGCATCTGATAAGTCTGAGAGAGCTTTCTCTCTCGGAACTTATAAGGCCGTTTGGGATGGCACACAGGCAAGCGGTGCTATTTGCCCTGTTTACAGCCTTGTTCTCTGCTGCCTATTCCATAGTGGACAAGAAAGGCGCCCTGAACATGCCGCCAATTCTCTTCTTCTACATGTTCTTCGCCATCTCCGGTCTTATGTTTCTGGTATATCTCTTGTCGATGAAGGAAAGGCGTAAGAATTACTGGCGTATCCTGAAGAGGGACAAATTCAGAATAACCCTGGCATCGGTGTTGGAGTTTTCTTCATACGTGCTGATCTTGTATGCTTTTCGCCTCTCCAACGTAGCGTATGTTGTGGCTCTAAGGCAAATAAGCGTAATGTTCGGCGTACTCTACGGGGTACTGCTTCTGAAGGAACGTCACGGCAAAGCAAGGCTTCTCGCCTCGTGCATTATTTTTCTGGGTTCATTTCTAATAATTGCCTTTGGCTAGGGTTGTAGGGCTTTCAACGTTCCCGGAGGAGGACAATCAGAAATGAGTGGAAGCAAAGGTGAGGTCGGCAGCAAAGGAAAAGGGCGTGTCGCTAATTCTAACCTTCTCACCTCATTGCCTCGAGATCAGCGAATGACCTTGCTTGCGGCTGGTCAATCGGCGATATTCCAGAGATGGTGGGGCACATCCCACTGATTCTATGACATTACACTCGTATCGGTTGTAGCAAGCTGAAGGTTTTTGTGCTACCATAATGGTGGCAGAATTATGATTCCCAAATACAGCCATCAAGAGATCGAAAAGAAGTGGCAGGCTAGATGGGAAGCCGACCACTTCTATCAGGTGGATGAGAGTTCGCAGCGCACAAAGTGGTATGCGCTGACAATGTTTCCCTATACCTCGGGAGACCTTCACATCGGGCACTGGTATGCCATGGCTCCCTCGGATGTCCATGCCCGCTTTAAGCGGATGCAGGGCTACAACGTGCTCCATCCCATAGGTTTCGATGCCTTCGGTCTCCCCGCGGAGAACACCGCTATCAAGCACGGCATCCACCCCTATACATGGACCATGCAGAACGTTGAGACTATGCGCCGCCAGTTGAAGAGCCTGGGCGCGATGTATGACTGGAGCCGGGAAGTTGTTACCTGCCTCCCTGACTACTACAAGTGGACGCAATGGTTCTTCCTCAAGCTTTACCAGGCGGGGCTGGCTTACCGGGGCAAGGCCCCTGCCAACTGGTGCTCCCAGTGCCAGACAGTGCTGGCCAATGAGCAGGTTGTAGGCGAAGGTCTTTGCGAGCGTTGCCATACCCCTGTCGTCAGGCGAGAGCTAGAGCAGTGGTTCTTCAGGATTACCAGGTATGCTGATGAGCTCCTTGAGTATCCAGGAGCGAGGTGGCCGGAACGGGTGAAGCTGATGCAGCGCAACTGGATTGGCAAGAGCGTTGGCGTGGAGATATCCTTCGGAATCGAGGGTGAGGGGATAGAGGAAAGCGAGATTGGGGTGTTCACCACCCGTGCCGATACTATCTTCGGCGTTACTTTCCTCGTCCTTGCGCCGGAGCATCCCCTGGTAGCCAATCTGACCACTCCTGAGTGCAAAGATGAGGTTCAAGGCTATATCGAAAGGGCACTTGGTCAGACGGAGATCGAAAGGCTGTCGACAGAGAAGCAGAAGACAGGGGTCTTCATCGGTGCCTACGCCGTCAACAAGCTGAATGGGGAGCAAATACCGATCTGGATTGCCGACTACGTGCTTATTGGCTATGGCACCGGGGCGGTGATGGGCGTTCCCGCCCATGACCAGCGTGACTTCGAGTTCGCCCATGATTTCGGTTTGCCCATAAGAGTGGTTATCGCTCCCGAGGGATGGTCCGGGGAGGAGTTAGAAGAGGCTTACGTTGAGCCGGGGATTATGGTTAACTCCGGTCAGTTCGATGGTATGCCCAGTGAGCAGGGCAAAGAGGCTGTTGCTGATTTCATGGAAGCCAAAGGCTATGGCAGGCGAGCTACAAGCTATCGCCTTCGCGACTGGCTGATATCCCGCCAGAGGTACTGGGGGGCGCCAATCCCCATCATCTATTGTTCCAAGTGTGGCATTGTTCCTGTCCCGGAGAGCGATTTGCCTGTGCTGCTGCCCGAGGATGCCGAGTTCAAACCCACTGGCGAATCACCGCTCAAATACTGTGAATCATTTGTGAATACCACGTGCCCAGGATGCGGCGGCCCCGGCCGACGCGAGACCGACACCATGGATACTTTCATGTGCTCCAACTGGTACTTTCTGCGCTACACCAGCCCGGGATATGACCAGGGCCCCTTCGCCCCCGAGAAAGTGGCCTACTGGATGCCTGTGGATCAGTACACCGGAGGGGCGGAGCATGCCACCATGCATCTGCTCTACGCTCGTTTCTTCAACAAGGCGATCAGAGACCTGGGGCTGGTGAATTTCGACGAGCCCTTTACCCGTTTGTTCAATCAAGGAATTATTGTGATGGAGCGCCAGAAGATGAGCAAGTCGCGGGGTAACGTGATAACCCCCGATGAGTATGTGGCCAGGTTGGGCGCGGACACGATGCGGGGTTATCTCATGTTTGTTGGTCCCTGGGACCAGGGTGGTAGTTGGGATGACAGCGGCATCAGCGGGATATGGCGCTGGCTCAACCGTGTCTGGAATCTGGTCCTGGAAGAGCGTAAGGACGACGGTTTGCCCCGGATGGACGAGGCGGCGGAGAATGAGTTGCGCCGTCAGACCCATAAGACGATAAAGAGGGTTACCGAGGACCTGGAGAAGTTCCGCTTTAACACCATGCTGGCTGCTCTCATGGAGTTTACCAACTATCTGACCAAGGCCAAAGAGGGACGATCGGTTGCCAATGCTGCCTGGCAGGAGGCAATCGACAGCTTGCTTCTTCTGCTCGCTCCTACAGCTCCTCACATGGCGGAGGAGCTATGGGAACGAACCGGTCACGCCTACAGCATACACAATCAATCTTTCCCCTCGTGGGACGAGGGCTTGGTTACAGAGGAGCAAGTCACCCTGGTAATCCAGGTAAACGGCAGGCTTCGCGACCGGGTGCCTGTTCCAGTTTCCATCACGGAGTCCGAAGCTCGTGAGCTGGCGCTGGGACGTGAGCGGGTGCGGGCGCACACCGACGGCAAAGAGATCAGGAATGTCATCTATGTGCCGGGGCGGTTGGTGAACGTGGTAGTGAACAAGTAGCTTTTAGGGTCTTGCAAGAAGCTTCATATAGATGCCTCTCCCTCGATGGGAGAGGTTAGGTGAGGGTGAATTCCCCCTCCCCTAAATCCCCTCCCGCTAGGGGAGGGGGAATTATAAGGAATTTGGGGGTTTCATTATAATGATGAAAGAGATTCGAGTTCATGCGCGAGCGGGACAAGGAGCGATAACGACTGCCACGATATTGGCTAATGCAGCCTTTGAGGAAGGCAAGTACGCCTTGTCGTTTCCCACTTTTGGAGCGGCGCGTATGGGGGCGCCTATGAATGCGTTTGTCCGCATTGGCGATGGCCCGATTCGGGTGCGCAGCCAGATTTACAAACCGGACTATGTACTGGTCCAGGACCCCAGTCTGCTCAGGGGATACGATGTGGTCGCTGGATTGAAACCGGACGGGCTCGCTGTGATCAACAGCACCAAAGACCCTTCTGAGCTTGGCCTAAAGACCCAGGCCAAGGTGCTGACAACGCCAGCGTCCCGGATCGCTAAGGAGATCATGGGCCGCGCTGACCGGGTTAACACCGCTCTTATCGGCGCGTTCATTGCAGCTACAGGAGAGCTGACCCTGGAGGCGCTTGAGAAGTCTATCCACACTCGTTTCTCGGGAAAGGCGGCGGATAGCAACTGGAAGGCGCTTGTTGAGGCTTACAATGAGGTCAAAAACAGGGGGAACGGCTTATGAAAATCACACTGGGAACGGTGACCCATCCTGGGGGAAGCCGTGTTAATAAGACGGGAAGCTGGCGCACGGCAAACAAGCCGCGCTTTCTGCATCAGAGGTGTGTAGCTTGCGATGTCTGTGCCTTGACTTGCCCTGAAGGCTGTATCTTCGGCACGGGGCAGAACACCTATTACGCTAACGAGGATTATTGTAAGGGCTGTGGCATCTGCGCCAACGTCTGCCCTGTCGGCGACATTGAAATGATACCGGAGGTAGGTGAATATGATTAAAGGAAGAATGTTACAAGGCGCCCGGGCAATGGCTGAGATGTCGGCCCTATGCCGTCCTGGAGTCATTTCAGCCTACCCCATAACCCCACAGACACTCATCGTTGAAGAGCTGTCCCAGATAGTAGCTGACGGCGATCTGGAAGCAGAATTCATCAATGTGGAGGGCGAGCATTCAGCGGCATCGGTGGTCCTGGGAGCAATGGCTGCCGGTGTCAGGGTCTTCACCTGTAGCTCCTCTCAGGGGCTTCTGCTTATGAGCGAGGTGATTTTCAATATCGCAGGCATGCGTCTTCCCGTGGTGATGATCTGTGTTAATCGCTCGGTGTCGGCACCGCTCAATATCTGGAACGACCACCAGGACTCGGTGATTATGAGGGACAGCGGCTGGATTCAGCTCTATGCTGAGAACAATCAGGAGACCTGTGACCTGTTGCTTCAGGCTCACAAAATCGGCGAGGACCACCGGGTTATGCTGCCGGCTATGGTTTGCTGTGACGGGTATTTGTTGCCCCATGCATTTGAAATAGTGGATCTCCCCAGCCAGGAGGAGGTAGATGCCTTCTTGCCTCCCTACGACCCCATATATAAACTCGATATCGACAATCCCATAACCATGGGGGCCTATGCTGACCCGGAAAAGTATATGGAGACGCGGTATATGATTCAAGAGACCATGAGGAAGTCTCTCCCCGTAATAGAGGAGGTAGCCCGCGATTTCAGTAGTGCCTTTGGCCGCGCCTCCTATGGCCTCTTTGAGAAATACCGCGTCGATGATGCTTCCACTGTGGTTGTGGCCATGGGCTCGATGGCGGGTACTGTTAAGGATGTGGTGGATGAGCTACGGGACGAGGGGGAGAAGGTTGGCATACTCAGGCTTGTATGCTATCGACCCTTCCCCAAAGAGGCACTCTATGAGGCGCTGAGCGGTGCTGAGAATATAGTGGTTATGGAGAAATGCATTTCTCTGGGTGCCAGCGGCCCCGTTGCCACCGACTTGAGGTCGGTTTTCCAGGGTCGCCCTGCGACTCCCAGGATAAGCGGGTTCGTCCTCGGTCTTGGCGGGAGAGACGTTACAATGGATAACATTAGATATGCCATACACAAAGCGCAGCAGCAGCTTGAGGATGCTGAATTTGTTGGCCTAAAGGAGGACCTGGAACTGGAGGGGATAAATGCTTAAAGTAGAAGAGCGGGACAAGTTCAACGATCATCTTCTGGCTTCCGGGCATACTGCCTGCCCCGGTTGCGGCCAGTCGCTGGCAGCTCGGCTGGTACTGAGGGCAGCCGGGCGCAACGTGATGGTGGTTAACTCCACCGGTTGTCTTGAGGTGTTCAGCTCCAAGTATCCAGAGTCGGCTTGGGAAGTGCCCTGGATCCATTCCCTATTTGAGAACATAGCGGCAGTGGCTTCGGGTATTGAGGCGGCGCTGAGGATCACCGGCCGCTTGGACGAGGTAAGGGTCATCGCTCAGGGCGGTGACGGCTCTACCGCCGATATCGGGCTGGGCGCTATCTCAGGCATGTTGGAGCGAGGGCACGATGTCCTCTATATCTGCTATGACAATGAAGCCTATATGAACACCGGTATCCAGCGGAGCGGCCTTACTCCCTATTACGCCCGGACTACTACCAGCCCTCCAGGCCGAGCTTCCATGGGTAACTGGAGGCCGAAGAAGGACGTGCCCCAAATCGCTCTGGCTCACGGTGTGCCCTATGTGGCCACAGCCTCCGTGGGCTATCCCATGGACCTGGACAGAAAAGTGAGGAAGGCTCTCTCCATACGCGGGCCCAAGTATGTCCAGATTCATGTTCCCTGCCCTCTGGGCTGGGGGACCGATCCCTCCCGCACCATTGATGTCGCCAGGCTGGCGGTGAATACCGGGCTTTGCCCCTTGTACGAGGTGGAGGAAGGGGTATTGAGGTCGCAGAAAATCCCGAAGAGGGTTCCGGTGGAGGAGTATTTGAAGATTCAAACAAGGTTCAGGCACCTTTTCGATAAAGATGGCCCAAAGGAGGAGGTCAAAGAAATCCAAAGGATAGCCGACGCGAACATTGAGAAATACGGGCTGATAGTCATATAGCCGTTCAGAGACGATTGGAAAGGAATATGCTCGATAATAGATGATTTGGTGTCTTCGCTGGGTTGAGCAGAGAAATCAACCCAGCGTTTTATTAGCTGGAGCTGGCCTTCTTGACATAATGTGCTGAGCTATTCAGTCTTGGGTAGGTTGCCCGACGTCGGGCAACCTGAAGTAGCGTCGTGACTCCTGTCACGACGAAGAATTCGTTGCCACAGGAGCGGCAATGCTACGCTCATTGTTCGTTGGTGGGAGCTGCTCTCGGGGAGTTGCTTAGGTGGGTACGGAAGTTTACAGGCTTGTTGACACTCATGCGCATCTCGATGAAATAGAGGACATCGAGAGAGCCATCCAAGAGGCGAAGCAGGTGGGTGTTGTCGCCCTGATCGCTGTCGGCCAGGACTACGAGTCCAATGTCAAGGTGCTTGAGCTCTCTGAGAAGCACAAGGCTTTTGTCTATCCTGCGCTGGGCTTGCACCCGTGGAGCCTGGGCTACATGGGGAATGCGCAAGTCGATCTCAATTTGCGGCTTGTTGAGGAGAATATCGAAAGGACGGTTGCAATCGGCGAGATTGGCCTGGACTACCATAAGAAGGTGAAGGCGCTGGCGGGGAAGGTGCGACAAAAAGAGGTTTTCAAGGACATGCTGGAGCTGGCGAGAAGGAAAGACAAACCAGTCAGCGTTCATAGCAGGTACGCCTGGAAGGACTGCTTCGACCTGGTCAAAGAGTCTAAGGTGAGGACGGCAGTTTTTCACTGGTACACAGGCTTCTCCAGCGTGCTACGGGAGATAATTGCCGAGGGCTACTTCATCTCAGCTACCCCTGCTGCGGAATACCATGATGAGCACAAAAGGGCTATCAAAGAGACTCCGCTGGAGAATCTGCTCCTGGAAACAGATTCACCGGCTACGTATGGCAGAGAAACGAGATACGAGTCTCGACCCTCAGACATCATCAGGGCTCTGGGGGCTGTCGCACAACTGAAAGGGTTGGGAAGAGGTGTCGTTGCCGAGCAAACTACAGGGAATGCCGTGAGGTTATTTGGCTTGACCGCCTGATTCCCAAGCAAAGAGCCGTGTGGGGGAGAACAAGTAGTGTTGACAGCCAACGGCAGCCGCAAGATGGACCAGGGCAATACCGCTCTGATGTTGAATCCCCTGCTTATACATTTTATGATGTACTTTGGACCATAGGAGGAAGCGGTGGCAAAGTCAATAATTATCATTGGGGCTGGAATCGCTGGCCTGTCCGCGGGGTGCTACGGCCAGATGAACGGCTACAGCACCCGCATCTTTGAAATGCATAGCACACCTGGTGGCGTGTGCACATCATGGAGACGCAAGGGCTATACAATTGACGGCTGTATGCACTGGCTGGTGGGATCCGGTTCGGCTAGTAACTTCTACCGCATCTGGGAAGAATTAGGCATTATGCAGAATCATACTTTTATCGATCATGATGAGTATCTTCGGGTTGAACGAAAAGATGGAGAATCATTCGCTCTCTACAGCGACCCGGATCGTCTTGAAGAGCATATGAAAGAGCTTGCACCAGAGGACAGTGATGTGATTGAGGATTTTGTTAAAGGTATAAGAAAATGTATCGGCTTTGATATGCCAGTTGACAAAGCACCTGAATTATATAGCTTATTTGACAAAGTCAAAATGCTGTTCAAAATACTACCCTATTTCGGATTTTTGAGGAAATGGGGCAAGATGAGTATCGGGGAATTCGCATCTCGCTTTGAAAACCCCTTCATGCGCGAGGCTTTCTTAGCCCCGGTCGGAGACATCACTGGATTTCCGATGCTTACTTTGCTTATGCCGCTGGCTTGGCTGCGCCAAAAAACAGTCGGCTATCCATTGGGCGGTTCGCTCGAGTTTTCCAAGACTATCGAAAAGCGTTACCTTGATCTGGGAGGTGAGCTCAACTATAAATCACCGGTTGTCAAAATCTTGGTGGAAAACGATGAAGCAATCGGCATAAGGCTGGCCGATGGCACTGAGCACCGGGGCGACATCGTCATCTCTGCTGCCGACGGTCGGACAACAATCTTTGATATGCTGGAAGGGAAATATATCAACGACAAAATAGTGGGCTACTATGACAACCTCCCGCTCTTCCCTCCCTTATTGCACGTAGCATTTGGTGTAGCCCGCACCTTCGACGAACTCCCGCACTCGGTGTCAGGATTCAATTTGCCCCTCGATAAGCCGATCACTATTGCCAGCAAAGAACTTACACGATTACCCCTACATGTCTATAACTTTGATTCCAGCCTGGCTCCTGAAGGCAAGACAGTAATAAAACTTATGATAAATACTGTATTTGACTACTGGAACGAGTTATATAAGGACCCCGAGCGCTATAAAACACAGAAGCAGCAGATTGCTGATCAGCTGATTGCCCTGCTCGACCAGCGTTTCCCAGGGCTAGCAGATCAGGTGGAGATGCGCGATGTGGCAACGCCCATAACCTGGGAGCGCTACACCGGCAACTGGCAAGGTAGCTACGAGGGGTGGCTACCTACCACAAAGACTTTACTCATGCGCATGAGCAAGACCCTGCCGGGACTTAAGAACTTCTACATGGTGGGGCAATGGGTTGAGCCAGGCGGTGGCCTGCCCCCGGCGGCTATGTCAGGCCGCAATGTAATTCAGATCATCTGCAAGAAGGACAAGAGGTCGTTTGTAACAACGACTCCGTGACGCCGATTTGAAAGCAGGGTTTTGATCCACTCCGGACTCGGAAAACCGCCCTGGCAATTCCCACCCTAACTCTTGGTACGCTGCTCCCTAGCTAGTCCTCATCCCAAACAGGGTTGATTACCAAGCCAGCGGGCGTTTTGGGGTAGAAGTAGGTGGATTTTTGGGGCAGTCTCCTGCCCGCATCGGCAGTATCGAGGACGCTGGAGACACGAGCAGGGTTGACGAAGAAAGCGAGTTGATACTCCCCGGAATCTACCTGGGCTCTGGCTTCCAGCCCGTCAGTGGTATATTTGAGGTGGTAATCCTCTTTTTCGCGGGTATCTATCCCCAGCGCTGCCTGCAAAATGACACGTTGCAGCAAGACCACATCCAAATCTCCCCAGAGCCTGAGCTCCTCCTCGGTCATCAGGCTACGGAGGTCGGCATTCCGGCGCAACCTCAACAGGCAGAGCTTCTGCCCATGCAGCCCGTAGAGGCCCAGAACGGTACGAGCTTTGCCGCGCATTTTAGGGGTGCGTAGCCAGATATGGATGGTATCGAAGAAGGCTGGCAAGGGGGAAAGCGATTCCTCCACATGAAAGTAGGGAGATACCATTCCCTCAAGCTGTGCAATTCTGTGGGGTTCTAGCCCTCGCACCAGCCGGTGGCTTGGCAGGACAACGAGGTCGGGGTCCTGCGAGTCCGTCAAATTCATCATCACGAAATTGTAGGGCTCGTCGCCGGTATGCGAAGGATGAGCGGCGCATTGCTCCTCTTGATAGCGAAGGGCTGTTTCATATCTGTGGTGCCCGTCTGCGATATAGATGACCTCCTTATCAATGAGCAAGGTGGAGACCTTTTCTATCGCCGCTTCATCGGTTATCACCCTCAGGGAGTACCTCACCCCATAGCCATCTGTAGCGCTCATATCGGGCGTTTTTTTGCCCAGTTCCTGTAGAAGCGCCACCACTTCGCCCTTCTCAGTGCGAAACAGTCCCATGATCGGGCTCAAGTTGGTGCGGCACGATCTCAGCAGGTGGAGTCGGTCAACTGCGGGCTCTCTTGTGGTTGTCTCATGGGGGCGGATCTGGCCACTCTCGAAATCCGCGAGACGTACTCTAGCGATAAGCCCCCAACGGCTTCTATCCATGTCCTGATATGGGAAGCGGTGTTCGACGATGTAGAAGGCAGGCTGTTTCTCCTGGACTAGTATCTCCTCTCGCAACCAGTCATCCAGTGTGGCAGCGGCGCGGGTATACTTGTTACTCTCAGGAGAATCTGCGGGCTGTTCCTCAGCGGACTCCAGCCTGATGATATTGTAAGGACTTCTGCTGTAATATTGGGAGCGTTCCTCGGGGGAGATTACGTCATAGGGCGGGGTGACTACTGTGGAGGGGTCAGTTATTCGCTGCAAGTTGTAACGCAAGCCGCAAAACGGACGAACATCACCCATGCAGTCTCCTCTCTGCTTTAGCCTAACATGCCCCTCAGGGGGCTGTCAACCAAGAAAGGAGACTGCTTCTTAGAGCTTGGTGGGGGAGGGGGCGGCTTCGAATGCTGCCCGCCGTCTGTGATTAGTCATCCCCTCCGCCTCCCGCACCTGCGCATGGGCGCACTATCGCCCTTTGTGCAATATTTCGCAGCTAATCTCGTGTGAGATAACAGTTTGCCCCCTGGTATTCAACATCTCTTCACATAATAAACGGGGATTGGCAGAATTGGATGAGCAAGTTTGGAGGAATAGTCAAGTAAAGTAAGGTTATGACAGTTGACACAACTGGGGCATTATGTCAAACTATGGAGTTCGGCGTAGATCAACGACGAAAGGAACGCGGGCGCTCGTTTCTGTGATACCTAAGCGTTGCCAGGGGAGGTGTGGGTATGCAGCGGAAGAGAGTAAAGGCGAGAACCGTAACGGAGACCATCGAGGCGGCAGGAATCCTGCTCACTATAGGTGAAGCAAGCCGACTTCTGCATGTACACGAGAACACGCTGAGACGATGGGGCGAGTTGGGAGTAGTGAAGGTATACCGCATAGGCCCCCGTGGGGATCGAAGGTTCAAGGCGGAGGACCTCGGTGCCTTCGTTGTTGAAGAAGCCAAACGGTTGCGAGCGAACGCGACTAAGCCCCTGAAGTTCCCAAAACGAGCGAAGCTGGCGTCCTGATCACTGGATACAACCATTAGCGTCCTTACCACCACCTACCGCAAACCCATCACGCCGTATGGGACATAAAACGGGGGGCCGCCTCCCGTTTACCGCGTTTAATAGCCACTTTCATTCTCCCTTGACTCCTACAATCTCGGGCGCGTTGGACTGTCTCTGGCGTAGGTGATAAAATAGCTTCCTGTGGAGAAGTGAGCGAGCCTTCAACATATAGCCAAAGCGTAGGGAGGTCGATATGGCTGAGATGAAGAGCGCCTTTGAGAGGGCGATGGAAAGGGCTGAGAGGTTGGGCAAGGCATCGGAGGAGGACCTGAGGAAATGGAAATATCTTCCCGAGGGGGAAAGGCTGGCTGCCAAGTACTTGAAGGAGGAGTGCGATCTTGCGGCCGAGATTGGCAGGTATGATGATAACGTGCGACAGCATGTGGCCGAAGGTGCTCAAGAGATACTTGTCAAGAACATAGACCTTCCCAGAAGTGAACTTGCTAAAAGAACTAACAAGAAGGCTATGGAAGCGATCAAGGAATTGAAACGTGACAAGGTGAGCGTTGAAAATGTGTACACAAAGCTAAGGCGTATCTTCAATCACTATGAGCAGGAGGGTGAGCAGCAAAGGAGACAGGCCTATGAAGCTGTGAAGAGGGATGTCGAAGCCAAGATGCAACAGGCGATCCAGCAACAGCTCGGGGTAGGAGCCTCCATGAAGATTAACGTCGAAACCCAGCCCCAATTTCAGCAGGAGTGGCGCCGCACTCTGGCTCAACTGGAGTCACAGTACCTCAGATTGCTAGACGAGTATAAGCAGGAGATATTGGGCGTAGCTTAAGGCTGCTATGCAAAACGAGTCAAATGGTTGCGCATGAACCGCAACTAAGCACTAAATTCGAAGCACTATTAGCAGGCGTAGCGTTGCCACTCCTGTGGCAACGAATTCTTCGTCGTGACAGGAGTCACGACGCTACTCTCTTGCTTTTTGCATTTTGACATTTGAATTTGTTTAGAGTTTAGAAATTAGTATTTAGAATTTCCTTCCAGGGAAGGGTGATATGCCGGCAAACTTACCCCCGCAGTATTTTGAAGCTGAGAAGGTTTACAGGCAGGCTAAGACTCCTGAGGAGAAGGTTGAAGCCCTGGAGATTATGCTAGGCATTATGCCCAAGCATAAAGGTACGGACAAGCTGCGCGCCGAGCTAAGGAGAAGGATAGCCAAGTTCTCGGAGGAGGCGCAGAGAAGGCCTTCCACCGCAAGAAAAGGAAGTGCTTACAACATAAAGAAGGAGGGAGCTGGCCAGGTTGTGTTGGTTGGACTTCCCAATATAGGCAAATCTCAATTGGTGTCTGCCCTCACCGAGGCATTTCCCGAGGTAGCCGATTATCCCTACACCACTAAGATGCCCGTTCCTGCCATGTTGAAGTTCGAGAATATTCAAATCCAGCTCGTGGATATGCCGCCGATAACCGATCGCGAGGCCAGACCATGGTTTTCTCACCTGCTGCGAAATGCTGACGTTCTGCTGGTGGTGGTGAACTTGGGCGATGACTCGCTAATCCAGTTGGAGGCCATACTGGCTGAGTTGGAGGATATGAAGGTGAAGCTTATGATAGAGGGAGCGGAAGAAGAGCCAGCGCCTGGAGTAGTTCCAAAGAAGGCATTAATTGTAGGGAATAAGGGCGATTTGAACGAGTCGGGCGGCCACTATGCTACGTTAAACTCGCGCTATGGCGCGGAATTCCCCGTGGTCGTTGTGTCTGCCAAGGAGCGGACTGGTCTGGAGGAGATGAAGCGGGCTATCTATGAGACGCTGGGCGTCATTCGAGTCTATACCAAGTCTCCGGGCAAGAAGACCGAGCTTGAAGAGCCAGTAGTCCTTAAGAAGGGTAGCACAGTCGAAGATGCGGCTGGATCCATCCACAAAGACTTTCGCAACAGGTTAAAATATGCCCAGGTTTGGGGCTCGGGAAAGTATGACGGGCAGCGAGTTAAGAGGGGACACGTCCTTGAGGATGGCGATATAGTAGAACTGCATGCCTAGACTGCTGGTTTCAATTTGCGGTCTGTTGACAGAGGCGTCATGACACGTTAGGTTGGCGCAAAGTTGAATACAGGAGTAAGATGTAGTCAGAGGCAAAATGCGGGATTTGCTGAGATGAGTTCTGACGAAGAAAGAATTGAATATGCCGTCAGCCACACTGAGGTTCTGCGTTCTCCGAGGCAGACATTGGCTACCTTTGGCACCACCAACATTTATTACTATCTGGTTACCGAACCTTTGTATAGAGAGCTTGCGGGAGGTGAAGATGAGACTGTGGTTAGGGAGGGGAGGATACTCGCAGAGAGGCCCAGGGTGGTAACACCATCATACCTGGTGAATGTGGAAGGGTTCAGCGAACATGCTAAGAAATACCTCGAAATGATAATCCGAGAGCGCGGGCCGAATGCGCCCGGGCTTTTCTATGGTTATAAGAATGAACCCAGGGAGATGAGCATTGTATCCTCTGATATGAATTCGGTGGTGCGTAGACTTGAGGAAAAGATAGACAAAGAGGGAGACCCACTTACCACAATCATAAAAGGTGTAGACGAGCTATGGGATGTCTCCCTGCTCAAGTTTATCTTCGACATGACCAGGTACTCTTTAGGCAGCAATGTGCTTGAATTAGGCAGAAGGGGGCTTCTGGACACAGATAGTAGCGGGATTCCTCTGGATGCCAGAATGTCGATTGAGCACCTTTTTGCTCTGGTCAAGAAGGGTGACCTCGATCCCTCTGCGCTAAAGATGGAGCTGGATAGATGGGGTTTGTTCGAGGAGTATGAGGATAGATTCCTTTGGCTTTTCAGAAAATGAACTCTATCATTGCAGCAGGGATTCGATGGTATTGACGCTGACTACCTCCAGGCTGTCCACTACCCTATTGGCTCCTCCTTAGGCCTTTGCAGCCTTTGGAGCACGCTGTGGAAATTGATTGCCCAGCCGACGCCAAAGATATGTTCGGTGAAGATGCGGGGGTCTTCGGGGTTCCAGAGGCGCTCGCGGACCCGTTCTGGGGTTGGCGGGCGGAACTCATAGGGGACGAAGTTGGCGATTTTGCCGTGCCACTGACGTTCCTCAGGTGGCTTTTTCAGCTCCTGGTAAAGGGCTGCGGCGACAAGTGCGGCGGCAGCTATCTTCAGAAGACTACCGAGCGTTTTCGAACGGTTTCTCATTTGTCACCCCTCCTGAAGGCGAGAGGTTTATTTTAGCCAGGCACCAGCGATGAAAGGCACCTGATCCGTTTAAGCATAGTGGGGTGGGTGCTCCTTCACGCGATTCGATTATGTTCTGCGCTCAATTCATTGTCAAGTGTCTCTGGATGACAGTCTCAGTCACCGATCTCGCTATTCTGTTCTGTATGGGAAGTTGGTGGTATAATGATGCACGAGCTTCTTTTCTCCAAAAGCAACGGAACAAGATTGCTATTACCAGGGAGGGCGAGAGATGGCACAAGAGCAGCAAGATAAATGCGGCAATTGCCAGAGCTTCAACCCGAAACCGGGCGAGAAGTTCTTTAATTGCACTAACGCCAAACATGCAGGCCTCAAATACGGAATGCAGGTGAGAGCGGATTCACGGGCGTGTGAGGCGTTTGCTCCAAAATAGGGTTGGATTGCCAACGGGACTTTCATATCATTTGTCTTTCGCTGTGGTGGTTTTGTGGATTGGTATGAAAGCCTGGCGTTTCCAGTCTCCTGGAAAGGTCCCTTCTGGGGCCTTCTCGCTGTTGTATCTCGGATCATGATGAAGGGAGAGAAGAATGATCTTGATTCTGGGTAGCACTAACCTTTGCCCTAGCTCTTGCGAATACTTCCATACTGAGCGCAATGACCACCTTGTCGAACGATGCCATCTGCCCGACGGCGAGTGGGTGTTGAAGATTAGAGATGGGGAGCTAATAGAGTGCCCTTTGGGTAAATGGGACCTCAGAATAGAAATGGGATGCGCTCCACCTACCGACTAATTGGGTTTTCTCTGACTCTTAGGTGACCTTTCACAGCCGTACGCTTGTGCGGCCGTTTAGCGTTAACAAGTCTCTTGTCCCTGATGGGGCATTATCGGCTTAGCCTTAGGGGTAGTGAGATGGTGCGTTAACCTCCAGCGCAAGGTGGTCATTCATGAATCTCATAATCAATTTCACTCCGACGGGCATGATTCCCACAAAAGAAATGACGCCCCATGTTCCCGTAACCGTCCAGGAGATTGTGGGGGACATACATGAGGCGGTCGAGATCGGTATTACCATGGTTCACGTACACGCGAGAGATGAGCTCACCGGTGAACCAACGTACAAGGCCGAAGTGTACGGGGACATTATTGCTGGGATTCGCAAGTTCTCTGGCGATCTGGTGGTCTCTGTATCATTGAGTGGTCGTACTTTCGGGGAATTTGAGAAACGTGCACAGCCCTTGAAACTTGATGGGGACGTCAAACCAGATATGGGAAGCTTGACTTTGAGTTCAGTGAACTTCAATCGAGAAGCCAGTGTCAGCTCGCCTGATATGATACAGGCGCTTGCTCGTGGGATGAGGCGCCGAGGCGTCTTGCCTGAACTGGAAGCGTTCGATGCGGGTATGGTAAACTACGCCAAGTATCTGGAGCGGAAGGGGCTTCTCGAGTCGCCTCATTATTTCAACCTGTTGCTCGGTAACGTTGCATGTGCTCAGGCTGACCTGCTGCACGCTGGCATAATGGTTCGCGACCTACCTCCAAACTCACTGTGGAGCTTGGCGGGGATTGGCGATGCCCAATTGATGATGAACTCGATTGCCATTGCCGCCGGCGGCGGCGTGAGAGTAGGGCTTGAGGACGAAATCTGGTATGACCCGGGCCGTACCAGATTGGCGCGCAACGCTGACCTGGTACGGCGCATCCACAGACTGGCCGAGTCCAATGAAAGAAAGATCATGACCCCCGGAGAGCTAAGGAAGTTGTTGAATCTACAAGATGGCAATGGACGGTATGGCCGCGTCTATTCATCGGAAGAAAGTTGACTCGTCCTGAGATGATGCGCTGACTATTCCAACTTCTTCACTAGTCCCATCCTCTTTTTCTCTTTTTCCTCTCTTCTCTTCATCAAGTATAGGGAATAGGTCTCCCTTAGACTGTATTGTCTCAGTTCATAAAGGCGCAAGAACGCGCGGATAAATTTAAGCCGGAGACCAGGACAAAGACCTTTCCTGACCACTATGAGCTGCACATATCGCTTGGCTGATTTGGTCCAATAGAACTTGTATGGCTCATCACCCCTTAGGAAATCAAACTCCTGCAGGCCATTCTCGATCGCGGCCTTTATCAGAAACATGTAGTGTAGGTGCCCTACACTGTACTTCGAATACCGGATGTCGCGAGCCGCAGTAGCGGAGTAGTGCTTCCGATCATAGACAAAGCCATAATCCGCTGACACCATTTCATCATCTGCAGTTAGACAGGAAAAATGCAGCCATTTCTTCTTGAGAAATTGTGTCGCTACGTCTCGGTAGAACTCCCTCACTTTGGGGTCAGAGAATACGCCACTAACATGGACGGATTGCCAACGCTTCTGGTGCAGGTCAAAAAACTTGCTCAACCTGTCCTCTAGAGTTTCCGCAGTACATACTTGGAACTCAACACTATGCGCCCTTTCAAGAGATCGCATTGCCATGCGAAGCACTCTCCGCCTCCTTTGGCCCAACGAGCGATAGTACTCATCCCAGGTTGTAGGCAGTGATACGTATGGCGCTAGAGTCATTACCGTTTCTTGAATAACCAGGTTTTCCGAGAATTGAGCACGGTGGCTTCTTAGTGCGTCCAGGAATTTGCTATCTTCGGGGACCAGGGTCAGCCTCAAGACAATTCCATTATTGACAAGTGCCTCTTCCACATAGGCCAGGAGTGCGGTTACCGCTTCCTCTCTGTTTTCAGGCGGTATCAGACCTACATAATTGCAGTTCACCGAGCCTATCGTCTCCAGGGCACGAAGTTTAAGCAATCCTGTTCTATATTCGGTTTTCATAAGAGGAACAATCCCAATGACCTGGTGATCCTTCTCAATTAGCAGTATATTCAGTTTATTTACTTCCCCGAAGTGCTTCCACCACGTCGATAGCCACTCATGACTGAGATATGGTGAATTATCGTCCTCGCTCTTTTGCAGAAGGCTATCCCAGACTCCCGCTAGGGATTCAAACTCTTTTGATTCTGCTACTACTCTTATCCTCGTGTCGCTCATTTCATAACACTGCTAAGCCGAAGGATCTGCGCTAAACGATATAGACGGGACAAACTGTCGATTGATTACTCACCATACCCAGTCTGCACAAGTGGCTTTTCTTTCCAGAACTTCCACCGAAGAAGCTTCAGGTAGCGGGCTTCGGCATATATCTTGGGGCCAAACTTGGCGTGCGCTCTTTGAGACGCAGTGTTACTCTTAGATACTGCATTTCGTGATGCTGTCATTCCCTTTTCCCTGAGAAACTGGAACCTCTTGAAAGAGCCATACGCCATGAGACCCTTTCCCCTGTATTCTGGAATCGTCTCGGTACCCCCGGTGCAGGCTTCATTGTTTGAGAAGTCCACTTTGTAGGGGAGATCGTCGAAGGTGTTCTTGGCTTCCTTACTCAGAGCTACCCACCCTATATGGGCGATCTCTCCCTCAACGAAAACGCAAAAGGCTATTGCTCCTTTGTCCAAACTCTTCCTGGCATCAATAAAACGTCGCCGAAAGTCAGAACCGGTAGTTGCCGCCAGTTCATCTGCTTCTTGATTGGTGCGGACCATTTTGAAGGTGAAATCCTGGATTCTAGGCATGAGATCGGCCTCATTCCTTTCTTCAAGCGTATGTTCGTAGAGATAGTAGTTTCCATATTGGAAGAACCGGCGTCTCACAAAATCAAAACTGCGCCGGAGTAGGGGCTTTAGTCCTTCCCTCCGCAGGATA
>CAYVES010000016.1:0-24258 GCA_964449845.1 uncultured Dehalococcoidia bacterium | reverse complement strand
AGCCTCCGACAATCACATTAGCTCCTTCCTCTGTTTTGTCACTGGGACTATTTGAACGCCGATGCTCGCCTCTAGCCGAGCCCCATGGCTCTGAAGAACTGGGAAAGCTTGTCCTTGACCTGGTCGGGCGTCGAGTATCTCTTGTCGAACAGGTCAAGCCCCAGATGCACGAACGGCATATTGAGGTCTCGGCAGGTCTCCCTCATGATGCCAACGCTTGCAGCCCCGTCCTTGTGTCCCATGTGGCCGGGCCAGATGACGGCGTCTATCTTGTAGTCTTTGACTATTCGCGTGATGTCGCCGGCGAAGTTGTCGGCCACGCCTCGTGCCTGTCGTACCATCGGGGAGTCGAACAGGTTCCTCTTAGCCAGGTCCTTCCACATCTGCTCTTCGTTGGAGGTATCGATCATGGTATAGGGATAGTTGCCGAACATGTCCATGACCAAGACCGCTCCCCACTCCTCCTCCAGCCACGGCAGGAACTCGAAGACCCAGCCGTAGGGCAGAAGGTCAAACCAGAACACCCTTATCTTCTCCTCAGGCACAGGGCCTACCCCGTTCTTCACGTTTAGCTCGGCCATCTCAACCAGCTTCTTGAACCATTCGACGCCCCGCGCCGTGCCTGCCTCGTAGACCCAGGCTTGGGAGAAGCACTGTGGAGCTCCAATGCCCCAGCCATGAGGACTGGGCACGTTGCGTCGCAGCTGGTTGTATTCGTCCCACAGCTCAAACATCTGATTGGAGTATTCCAGGGACTCCTTCAGCCTGTCCATGTCCAGCTTCCTGTGGGTATGCTTCTCGACGAAGCTCACCATCTTCCGCAGCTCGCCGCCGAAGTATTCCAGGCTGCGCTCGTCCATGTAGTACGGCGGGTCGCAGCCGAACATGGGGATATTGCGCCAGCGTTCATTACGCACGATTACTTCATGAAGCAATGGGGCGCCGTCGCAGGGGAAGAGCAAGTTGAGGGCGCAGGTGGGCAGGGGCGACAGGTTGGCCTCGACGTAGTAGATTGACAGCCTGATGGCAGTGCAAAGATCATTCCCCAGGCCCATCTCCTCAGCAGCGTCAACATCATCGAGCATATATGGCACCGAGGATGCCAGGAACGGAGTCTGCATGACCATATAGTAGGGCAGGTCCATTGCCGTGTATATCTCAGGTGCCAGGCAGTAGTAGCTGGAAACGAACGGCTTGTCGTTTTCAACGGCGTCGAGTATTCTGCCATACATGTTCAGTAGAGAGTCAAGCGTCTTCGTCTGAAGCTGCATTTCCGGGATCTCGCTCATCGCTAGAGTCTGCTCGCGGAGAAACTCGAACCACTGCTGCTCCGATATGTAGCGTGCCAACTCGGGGTGCTTATCTATCAGTGCCATCCCTTACCTCCCCATCGTTTCTAGGAACGCCTGGACGCGTGTTCTCAACTGGCCGATGCCGCTTGTGAGGTACTCCCTGTCCAGCTTCAGGAAGGGAATGCCATCCGCTCTAACGTCCTGGTTCAACATATAGTGTTCCACCAGCCATGAGTCGCAGAACATCAGCCTCTCACCGATAACGCCGTCGCAGTTGAACTCGCGGCACATGTCGATCACGTACTTGGCCCGGTTGTTATGCTCGCCGTACATTCGGGGACACGAGGGACGGTCTGCCACGTAGTACTGGGCTAGGGCCGCAATGGGATCGCTTGCGTTTTCGTTAACCTCGACCCACACGAGCCTGCTGCCGAAGCAGGTCGAATCGGTGACGACGAGACCTCCCTGGTCTTCGATGACTTTGATGTAGGCGGGGTCGTCGAGGATGCCGCCCACTATCATCAGGCGCGCCCGGTGAGTCCCCGGACCCTCCAATCCGCTCAGTTCGTCCAGCAGTTCCCGCAGCATCTCATTGTACTGCTCCTTGGGCATGGCGGTTCCGGCAACCATTACGGCCAGCGTCTCGGCCCCCGTAATCGGCGGTTTCTCCTGCTTCCTCAGCTCGTAGAGTTGCTTCTGCAGCCGACGCGTCTCGTTGTGCAGCTTTATCGCTTTCCACAGGCGATCATCTGTGATCTCCACGCCGAAGTGCTTCTCGACCTTTTCCTTGAGCATGGCCAGCTCGTCGGTGTACCAACCCACCTGGTCTGCGCCCGTCTTTCGGGGAAGGCTCATGATCTCAATGAAATCTACAGGTACGAAGCGTTTCCAGTTGTCGTAGATGCGGCGCACGTGGTCGCAGCTGTTGACGCATATAACTCCATCAAGGAACTTGAATTCCCCGGTAAGCGCCAGATTGAAGCAGTGGCGGGGGAAGCTGCAGTTGATGCTGCTGTAGAAGGCGTCCGACTCCTCAGTGCTGGTGCTGCCCGTCGCCCTCATCCGGAAGGGAACCATACCGGCAGCCGTGACGAGCTCCTCCGGCACAGTGGAACAGAAGTATCCCACGACCTTGCCCCCTTTGTCCTTCCAGCTCTGCAGCACCGGGTTAGCGAGCGTCTCGGCCGCTTCGCTGAACTGTTGAAATGCCCTGGACTTTATCTTGGTCTCCAATATTCCCACCTCCCTTCATGAGATTTCCCTTGGAGTTCACTATTCAGTTTTCTCGTTTCGCCGTCTACTTTGAGACATGTTTACGGGAAGCCGTGAATGGGTGCTTTGGTTCTATTATACTGCATATTCGAGTAACCAATTACACTACGAGTTGGACTAACCAATTCTATGACTCCAGTTCAGCTTCGAGGGTTTTCAGGTGAAAGGGTGTGCTACCAAGGCTGAGCTCGAAGGCTTTGGCCCGCCGGAAGTAGAAATGAAGGTCATAGTCCCTGTCGACCCCGATACCCCCGTGTAGTTGCTGGGCACTGGCTGCAATCCGCTGGCAGGCGATGTTGCTGAAAGCCTTGGCGATTGCCACTTCGCGGTCTGCAGGGAGGCCTTCGCTCAAGCGCCATACCGCTTGATATGTGGACCAGCGAGCGCCCTGGACATCGACGAACATGTCGGCCAGTCGATGCTGTACGGCCTGAAACGCACCGATGGGTCGGTCGAACTGTATCCGTGTCTTGGTATGTTCGGCTGTCAATTCCAGCTCTTGCTGTGCCCCGCCGACCATCACCGCACATTGAATCGCGGCGGCCTTTCTTAGAATGGCCTTGACCATGGGCAAGCCCTCGTGCAGGCTTCCCAGGATGTCACTGTCTGAAACAGAGACCTTGTCGAACACCACCTCGAACTGTTTGTCGGCGGCGATCGTAACGAGAGGGGTTAGGTTTGTGCCTGCAGTCTTGGCGTCAACTATTAATATGGTGAGGCCGTTATCATCGCCGGGGGCTCCCTCCGTTCTCGCCACCACGAGCATGTAGTCAGCGATGTGGGCGTAAGGGACGAAAAGCTTGGTGCCGGTGATCACATATCCACCATCGTGTGACTGGGCGCGGGTAGCGACCAACCACGGTTCCTCATTTACCTCCGGCTCAGCCATCGCCATCGTCATTATGACGTCGCCGGTCGCAACCTTGGGCAGCAGCGCCTCTTTCTGTTCGTCGGTACCGAATTCGAGGATGGGGAGTGCTCCCAGAGCCATAGTGCTAAACATGGGGCCTGGCACTGCTGCACGGCCAAACTCCTCGAATAGCACCGCCATATCGAGCAGGCTAAACCCGGCTCCGCCATACTCCTCTGGCAGTGCCAGCCCCATCCACCCTAGTCCTGCCATCTTCTTCCATAGTTCAGGGGAATAGCCTAAGTCACCGTCCTCGATCTCTCTGACCAGCGATTTCGGGCATTCTGAGCTCAGGAAATCCCGCGCTGACTTCCGCAACATCTCCTGCTCCTCACTAAGAGCAAAGTCCATGTCTAGCCCACCTTTCTGAACTTGGGAAGCGTCAGGCCTTCGGCTATATCGTCGAAGACCACCTCAACCGGCATACCGATGAATACCTCCTGGGGCTTTACATCAACCATATTGCTGACAAGCCGCACCCCTTCGTCCATTTCCACCAGCACCACGGAATAGGGCGCTTTGAAGCTAGGATGCGGTGACTCCAAATAGGTGACCCAGCTATACACAGTTCCCTTCCCCGTGGAGCGAGCCCACTCCTTTTCGACGGAACGGCACTTGGGGCAAACCGGCCTTGGTGGGTGAAGCCAGGTGCCGCATTCCTTGCATCTCTGGAAAACCAGTTCGTGCCTCCCGATGCCTTCCCAAAAACCCATATTGTCCCAAAGGAGGGGCGGCATGGGTACCGGATGTTCGCTATCATAGACCATGCTCATGACTTACCTCCCAGAATGAGACCACTTGCCGGGCCACCTGCCCCGGAGGCAACAAACACAAGCTCGGCATCCTTCACCTGCGCTGTGGACGTGCCCCTTATCTGGCGCACCGCTTCAATGAGATGGTTCATGCCGTGAAGGTGTCCCTCGCCAAGTGAACCACCGGAGGTGTTGAGGGGTAGCTCGCCTCCCAACCTGATGCGGTCTCCCCCTTTACAGAAGTCAGTGCCTCCGCCTCGTTCGCAGAAACCCAGTTCCTCCAATTGCATGGGAACGAAAGGCCCATAGGAGTCGTCGAGCTGAACACAGTTGATATCTTTGGGAGCAACGCCAGCCATGGCGAAGGTTCTACTTCCCACCTTGCCCATTTCGGGAAGCCCCGAGAGCAACGGCCGATAGTAGCTGGTCAATTCCTCGGTTTCAGCGAGCATGTCTTGGGCAGCACCGAGCACGTAGGCCGGTCGCTGCCTAAGGTCCTTGGCTCTCTCTGCGGTGGTGACGACCAGTGCGGCAGCAGCGTCAGCTTCTTCATAGTAGTCCATACGACGAAGCGGCTCGACGACCATCTCACATTTCAAGTAGTCTTCCAAGGTTATCGGCTTGTCGTAGAACATGCCGTTGGGGTTCCTCGCGCCGTGTTCTCTGCATACTATCGGCACCCAACCGAACTGGTCATTGTTCACCCCGAACTCATGGATATACCTGCGCACAATCATGGCAACGCGTCCTGCGTCTGACATGTGGCCGAAAGGGGCATGGAAGGTCCACTGTAGCAAATCGGATGTGGACATCTGCCCCGAGCCGCGCATGCTAGCTATCATCCGCCTTTTGGACGATCCGTTTACGGCCCTGTAAACGACGATGTAGTTGGCTGCCCCCGCAGCCACTCCCATGGCGGCACGCATGATCATCGCGCTGGGAGCTGCTCCCCACCGGCACTCGCCAAAATAGGTCAGATTGCCCATTCCCACTGAGCTTGTAGCGGCATGCTCATCAGTGGCATCATCGGTCTGCTTCACCAGGCCATCGACATCCTCCGGCGTCAATCCGGCCTCATCCAGGGCTGCTTTTATACACTGGCAAGCCATGTACAGCTCAGTGCGCTGCGAATCCTTGGAGAAGTCGGTGATTCCGATACCGACGATGGCCGCCCTGTTCTTGATGCTATTCATTGCAGTCCTCTCACCTCGGTTAGACCTCTCTTCTCGTGAACTTGGGAAGGGTCAAGTCGTCGGCTATGTCATCAAAGACCACTTCCACGGGCATCCCGACGTATACTTCCTCCGGCTTCACATCGTGCAGATTGCTGATTATTCGCACCCCCTCCACCATCTCCACGACCACCACAGTATAGGGAACCTTTATCCCCGGGTATGCCGCATTGGCGTAGACAAAGTTGACCCAGCTGTATACTATCCCCTTACCCGTGGAAGGGACCCACTCTTTTTCCATAGAGTTGCACCTGGGACACATTGGCCGTGGCCGGTGCACAAGCAAGCCGCAGTCTTTACACTTCTGGAAGACGAGCTTGTGCTGCTTTGCTGCTTCCCAGAATCCCTGGTTGTCCAAATCGACACGGGGGCGCAGCAATGGAATTCCCGGAATGTACTCCATGACCATCTCTCACCTCCTCAGAAGGATGGCGCTGGTGGGAACACCCAGCCCTCCCGTCACGAGACTCAGTTCAGCGTCTTCTACCTGAGATGTAGAGGTGCCCCTTATCTGTCGCACTCCCTCTGCGATTAGATTCATGCCGTGGATGTAGGCCTCCGACAGGTGACCGCCTGAGGTATTGCACGGAATATCACCTCCCAACCTGATGCGGTCGCCTCCCTCACAGAAAGCTGCCCCTTCACCAACTCCGCAGAAATCGTACTCCTCCAGCTGCATAGGAATCAGGGGGGTGAAGGCATCGTAGAACTGCGCTACATCGATGTCCTTGGGTGATACCCCCGATACCCGCCACAACTCCTCGGCCGCATACCATGACTCTGGAAGCCCTGAGATTCGGGGGCGGTAGACGCTTGTCATCAGTTCACCCTGGGTGGCTATACCCTGCGTCGCCCCCAAGATGATGGCGGGCGTCTGCTTGAGGTCTTTGGCCCTTTCTGTGCTGGTTACGATTATTGCCACTGCGCCATCGGTATCGAGGCAGCAATCGAACAGGCGAAGAGGTTCAACGATCATCCTGGCATTGTGATAGTCTTCCATTGTCAATGGCCTGCCGTAGAACATTGCCTTCGGGTTCCGGCACGCATGTTCTCTGCAGACAATGGCGACCCATCCCAGCTGCTCACTGGTAGCTCCGAACTCGTGCATATACCTGGTGGTGAACATGGCTACCCAGGATGGCGGGGTAGCGAAGCCGTAGGGCATGATAGACCCAAAGTGGTCATGGGGGGCAATCATGACTTGCTCGACCCCTGGGACGCGGCCGTAACGGCGCCCTGAGCGCTCGTTCATACCCCGGTAGCAAACCACGTAGTTGGCTGCACCTGTGGCTACTGCCGTTGCTGCATGCAGGATTGTGGCGCAGGAAGCCCCACCACCCCAGCCGCACTCACCAAAGTAATTCAGGTCGGGGATGCCCAGAGCGCTGACAATGTGCATCTCATCGGTGTAGTCCATGGCAAACTTAACCAAGCCATCGATATCCTCTATCTTCAGCCCCGCATCCTCAACTGCGTCCCTTATGGCTTCGCAGGCCATCTGACACTCGCTTCTCGCGGAATCCTTGGAGAACTCGGTGGCCCCTATGCCTACGATGGCAACATTGTTCTTGATCTTGTAGTCCTCGACTCTCGGTCTTACCGTCGTCCTGTATCTTCTGGCGAGGTATTGGTCGAACATATACACGCCTCCTTAGCCCTTGGTAGGCAAAGCCATGGTAGCGGTTCCCCAGGCATGAGGCCCCATAGCCACCGAAAGATTGAAGTCGACGTCTACCAGATGCTGATCTTCCTCGGTGTATTTCTTGCCTATCTTGCCGGTGCTCGTGAGGGTGTCGCCGGGAAAAACGGTAGCGCCCAGCCTGATCGTGATCTTCTTCAGTTCGCCTTCAGGGCCACTCCAGTCAGTTAGATACTTGCCCACAAGCCCACCTGTGCTCAGTATGTTCAAGAATATGTCCTTGACGCCCTTGCTCCGGGCGGCCGCGTAATCGTGGTGCACATCCTGGAAGTCCCGACTGGCGATGGCCGTAGAGACAATAGTGGTGGCAGTAATCTCACGCTCCTGGACGGGAAGCTCGTCACCTTCCCCAACATCGTCCCAGCAAACCGATTTCCAAGCCATTTGAAGCCCCTTTCTTTTTCCCTATACTTGCGGCTTGAACATCAGCACAGTAAAGGGCTGAATACAGACCACCTCACCATCCTGGTTCCTGTACGTGTATTCAGAAGTCAAGAAATGCCCCGTTCCAAGTCGTGTGGTCTTCTCAAGCGATACACTGAGGAACTTTATCGTGAAGCTTAGCCAGTCGCCCAAATGCATCGGGCGGAAGTATTCATGCGAAGTGGTGGTGGCTACCACGCCGCTGTAGCCGGCATCAATCATCATCTGCACGGCCTTTCCCAGCGGATCGTGCCTCTCTCTCTTGGGCCACAGGGGAGCCATACAAAAAGCTTGCACCATCTGAGGTGGAGCGATGATACCGCCGTACTTGCTCTTCTTCGCGTACTCCTCGTCACTGTAGAGCGGGTTGCCGTCCTGCATCGCTTCGCACCAGTGCCGGATCATCGCTTCATTCACCGCATTCGGGGCCTCGAAGGGCCCAGCCTCCTCCTCTACCATCGCCTGTACCTTTTCATACACATCTTGGCTCATATGATTCGCCTCCGATCGTCAGGTGTACCCACAGCAGCATTACATAGAACGAGGCATGCCCAGGCCGGCCATGGCTATGATATTCCTTTGGACCTCGATGGCACCGCCCCCGAAGATGAAGATAACGTCACTCCTCAGATCCTGCTCCACTCTGCCTTTTAGTGGGGCCCACTTGGAGCCCGTTTGCAACTGCCCGAACTGCCCCATGATCTCCAACAAAGAGTGGTTAACTCGCTGATACAGCTCCGATCCAAACACTTTGACCACCGATGCCTCGGCATAGGGGACAACCCCATTGGTTATCAGCCAGGCCAGATAGTAGTTAATCATCTTGAGAACTTCCACGTCCACTGTCAGCTCGGCAAGCTTGATCCTGACCCAGGGCTGCTCTATGACCGGCGCCCCGTCGACTTTGGTCTCCTTGGCCCATTGGATCGTATCGTCAATGTTCCTTCTCATAGGTGAGGACGGATTTAGCGCTATGCGCTCGAAATCCAGCTGGGTGGTGATGCATTTCCAGCCTTTGTTCTCCTCGCCGACGAGGCACGTTTTGGGCACCCTTACGTTGTCGTAGAAGGTGGTATTGTTTCTCTCCCCACCCAGGAGCCACATGGGCTCGATGGTAATGCCCGGGGTATCCATCGGAAGCAGGAACACCGAGATTCCGTGGTGCTTCTTTGGAGCCTGTGGATCGGTTCTGGCGGCAATCCAAAGATAGTCGGCATAGTCCGCACAGCTGGTGAAGACCTTCTGGCCGTTGATAATGTAGTCATCGCCGTCCCTAACGGCGGTAGTCTTGAGCGAGGCCAGGTCGGTGCCAGCCTCAGGCTCGCTATAGCCAATAGCAACTTCCAGTTCCCCTCTCAGAATGGGGGGCAGAATCTGCCTTTTCATTTCCTCGCTGCCAAAGCGCATCACCGCAGGCCCCACTGCGTTCAAGGCCATCAATGGGAGCATAATCCTCTCATAAGCCACAATCTCATAGAAGATGTGCTGCTCCATTGGCGTGCGGCCCTGTCCCCCGTACTCCTTGGGCCAGCCTACTCCAAGCCAGCCGTCACGGCCCATCTGGCGGATGAACTCGTTATAGGCGGGTGATTTCCCCATGCCACGTTTGGATTCTATCTCGGCCTTTACCTCGGGGGTCATGTGACTTCTTAGGTAATCGCGAAACTCCCTGGCAAACTGCTCCTGCTCGGGTGTCAGCGCAAATTCCATTCTGTTACTCCGTGTCTCATCTACGTGCGATGGGGTGGCGCAGTGTCACCTTGGGACAACCTTTCCCTCCATACACTACGCCAGTGGTTTGAAGTACTTAATATCCAAGATGCTGGCTTCACGCTGTTCCTTGAATACTGCCTGAACCCTCATTCCAACTCTCAGTTGTTCGGGATCGACCTCGCCCAGCATATGAACAAATCCCGTGTCGGCTCCATCCAGTTGAATTATCCCGTATACCAGAGGGGTCTCAACCGGCTGGACCGGATTCGGCTGGTGGCAAACAGTGTAGGTAAGCACTGTGCCCTTGTCGCTCACCTCAACCAGCTCATCGAGTTGCCCAAAGCAATCTTTGCAGATAGACCTCGCCGGGACATAGACGCGATTGCAGGCAGGGCATCTCGTACCCATGATTCTCTTCCTGTCCCTTATTTCAATGAGAAACCGGCTCCCCACAGCGCCGGCTGAATACCTGTTGGGGATATATATCTGCCCATGATAAATCCAAACATCCATTCCTTCCAGCTTCTCGGCTACTGGCGACATATCATGACCTCCTACTTCCCGATCTCTTTGAAGTACAAGATGTCTGCCTGACCCTCGCCCCGTTCCTCATAATCCTCTTTCCAGACGGCCTGTACCCGCGCTCCCACCTTCAGCTTGTCCTTGTCCGTCTCCTCAAGGCGGTGCCGGTAGAAGACACCATTGTCCAGGAGAATAATGGCGCTGGGATAGGGGTTCGCCCACTTCTCGCCGTAGTGCGGGTCCCATAGAGGCATGACAAGATAGGTATACTGGTATACCTCGCCTGTTTGAGGCAACTCCACCAAGTCCCAACCCATTTCGACCTTGCACTTGGGGCAGACCACGGTCGGCGGCACCCAGATCTCCTTGCATTGGGGACACCGGTTGCCCACGATCTTCTTGTTTTCCTTCGCCTCTGCGTAGAAACGCCCCAGGTGTTGGCCCGTAGACCAGTTGTAACGGCGAGGCATTTGGAACTTCACATGAATATACTCCGGCCCCGACTCTTCCGCCTTCTTCTTAGGGGATGCTTTCGCCATCTTGTTGCCTCCTACAACGACCTCTTGAGCAAGGTCAGGATTGTCCAGTTAGGCCCGCCGAGAGCGGTGGCAATAGCCGTCTTTATGTCCTTTGTGGCCTGGTGCTCGCCAGCATCTCCGCGAATCTGGAGAGCAGCTTCGGCAACGCGGATGACAGGCGTAGCCCCGATGGGATTGGTAGCTAGGACACCACCAGAGCAGTTCACGGGGAACTCTCCCTCTATTTCGGTTATGCCCTTCTCAATCAACTTCCAACCCTCGCCCTTTTCACAGAAGTGCAAATGCTCATAGAGATTCATTTCCTCCCAGTTCGACGGCTCGTATATCTCGGCCATGTCGATGTCTTTTCGAGGATTGGTTATGCCGTTTCTTCCATAGAGCCTCTCGCAAGCCACGTGCTGAGTGTAGGTTTCTTTGCCCGTGGGGTCGCCGAATACCCCAGCACGGAACGGCTCCTGGTGCACGGTCTCGACATCAGCTATCCAGACTGGTTTCTTGGTGATCTTCCTAGCTCTCTGCTCCGACGCGAAGATGAGGGCACAAGCCCCGCAGGACTGAGGACAGAAGTCCAGTATTCTTAGCGGCCACACAAGGTATGCCGACTGCAGTACCTCGTCCACACTCTTCAGCCCAAGCCTCAGATGAGCGTAGGGGTTTCTGCAGGCATTCCGATCCGCTTTCAGCCGGGCCATGGCTGCATGCTCTTCTTTAGCCCCGGATGTCTCCATATAGGACAGTGCCTGCTTGGCGAACTCTCCTATGGCCCCTGTCGCTGCGCCTTTGCCCCACACTGGTGTAGCAGCAGCGGTAATAGCGGCCGTGGTATCACCACAATCCTGCTTCTCAAAGCCGACGACCATGACCAGGTCGTAGAGGCCCGAGCCGACAAAGAAGAAGCCTTCGCACACCACTGAGCCGCCGCTGGTACCACCTGTGCATACCTTCAGACCTGGCCTGCCAAAGGCTCCCGCCTCGGCGGTCATTCCATGGTCGGGGAGAAAGATTCCTTCAAAGGTTTCCATATTGCTGAAGAACACAGCCTCGATGTCCTTTATGCTCAACTGGGCATCGGCCAGGGCCGCCCTAACCGCCTCTGCCACCATCTCCGGCTGGTTAACGTCGGGACGCCTGGCAGTATGGTAGGTCTGTCCGATTCCTACTATAGCTACTCTGTTGGCCATGTCTCACCTCCAACTACCTGTTGCCCAAAATCATGACACCTTGATGCTGTCCACAGATGCCTGTTACACCGTGGGCTAGTGCCACCTGGGCCCCCTTTACCTGTCTGTCGCCCGCCTCACCACGAAGCTGCAGAACTGCCTCGGCTACGCGAATCATTCCAGCAACACCAACTGGATTTCCGGAAAGAACTCCACCCGAGGGATTCACGGGGACTCTGCCGTTCATCTTGGTCACGCCGCGGTCGATAAGCTTGCCCCCCTCGCCTCGGCCACAGAAACCAAGCCCCTCCATCCACAGAAGCTCCTGGTAGGAGTATTCCTCCGATACCTCAGCCACGTCTATCTGCTTCAAAGGATTGTTGATGCCGGCCATGCTGTAGGCCTTCTTGGCAGCTTTCACCAAGGCGTCACAGTCGGCCAAATCCCTATCCCCCAGGTAGTGCGTCTCATAGCAGTTGGACACTCCCAATATCCAGACTGGCTTATTCGTGAGCTTCTTGGCTTTTTCCTCAGGAGCCAGAATCATGGCGCAGGCCCCATCTGATGTCGGCTTGGTATCGAGAACCCTGATGGGAGATGAGAGCATCTTCGAGCCAAGGACATCCTCCACCGTAATAGCCAGAGGCTCCTGGGCATATGGATTGTTGTTGGCATTGCCGCGGTTCTTGACTGCCACCTTGGCGCACTGCTGGGCCGTTACGCCATACTTATACATATAGCGTTTGGCCTGCATAGCAGCCGCTGAGACGAAATCCAGTCCCAATTGCCTCATCAAAGCAGGATCGAACGCAGCATTCTCGACCAGGCTCTTCTCAGCCTGGGATTCCTTCGTGTGTGCCACAACCAGAATGATATCCTGGTGGCCTGAGAGAACCTGTGACATACCAACGTAAACAGCATTGATTCCGTCCTCAGCCACCTTATCCTCATGCCCCAGGTGTGCGCCCACGACGTGCTGGATATTCATGTTCGATATCGTCCTGCCATCCCAGAAATCCTGGGAGCAAGTCACGGCGGAATCGATGTCGGACAAAGTGAGTCCTGTCGCCTCCAGAACTTGCACTATTGCCTCATAGGCCAGTTCCCCCTCACTTACGTCAGCCCTATTTGGGTGGTGCTTTGTCTGCCCTACTGCCACAACACCTACTCTTTCAGCCATACATACCTCCTTCCCGTACCACCATCTGTCCACCAGTGCCCTAGTTGCTAGATGCCTTTGAAGTTTGGCTTCCGCTTTTCGAAGAACGCCATTGGCCCCTCCTTGGCATCCTCACTCTTGAACGCTGTTGCCCCTAATTCCATCTCTGTTATGAAGCCCAGCTCTCTAGGCTGGCTCATCGCCTTCATGACTATTTCTTTGACCAGCCTCACGGCTAGCGGCCCGTTTTCGCAGATACGCTCTGCCACTTTCATCGCAGTGGGCATGACTTCCTCTTTGGGGACAACCATGTTGATGAGTCCGATATCGAGGGCTTGCTGAGCGGTGATCCGGTCACCGATAAGGAGTATCTCCATAGCCTTGCACCAGGGTATCTGGCGCGGCAGGTTCACTAGGGAGCCGCCGAGCGGTACCAGCCCCCAGCGCACTTCCTGAATACCTAACATCGCATGCTCGGCAGCGATCCGAATGTCCGTCAGCAGAATGAACTCCGTACCTCCGGCCACCGCGTAGCCGTTGATGGCAGCGAGAACAGGCTTATAGCAATGGCTGAACCATCGCTTGGCTCTTGGCTCAAGCTTGACCTCGGCGCTGGTCACCGCACCAATAGCTTCGTCAAGGTCTGCCCCGGCGGAAAAAGACTTATCCCCCGCACCGGTCATAATCAGAACCCACGCATCGGGGTCGGCCTTGAATTGCTCTTCTATCTCCTCCATCTTCAAAAAGTCTTTGGTTGTTAGAGCGTTCCTCTTCTCGGGGTTGTTGAAAGTCATGATACGGACATGATCTCTTTTCTCGTAATCTATGGTCATCCAGATCTCCTTTGACGAAATACTTCGATAGATTAGTGAGGCTTGGTGATAGTGAGGTGACCTCACGTGCACCTGGCCAGGGCGCTGGGGCCTTTCGCCGTACCACTGGACCCTCAGATTCCGCAGCCGGGGACCGGCCACGCCCTTTCGCGTAATGGCTATCTCTCATATGTCTATTGCATTGCCTGGTGCATGAGGTGGTACCGGAGCACCATGTTGGCAACGTTGATCCCAGAGTCCACTGCCTGGTGGATGCCGATTCCATAGCCGCCAGCATCACAGCCCACATAGAACAATCCTTGGATGGGAGCCCTGGCTGAAGGCTTATGAGAACCAGCTTGCCCCACCACTTGTCCGAGGCCAATGCATTCACCTCCTTGACCTGGCAGCACCTGATCACGGGTAAGGGCCGAGACGTCGCGCGTGGAGTAACCCTCCTTGGCCTCGATGTACTTGGGCATGTCAGGGAAGACCTTAAACAGCATTTCTTCTCCCTTATCCCACCACCTCTTTTTCTCTTTGTCCGTCATCTGAGGGTCACAGGGACACCAATAACCTGTCATCAGGATCTGCTTGCCCGGTGGCGCCGCGTCGGGGTCGTAGTTGGAAGGAACCTCATACCAGACAGTTATATCCTCGGGCAGATCGCCAGACTTAGCCTTGAGCCATTTCTCGAGACTCCAAGGGCTATCAGAGGTGAATATGGTGCCGTATGGGTAGTCGGTCACTTTCTTGTTCAGGAAGTAGCGGGTACCCATCATACCCCACGATGGTACTAACTCCTTCACATAGTTCACATAGCTCTTGTCGAAGTGCTCCCCACCCACCAGTTTCAGAACAGTCGGCTGAATGCCGGCGTTGCTTACCACAATGGGTGCCTGGAAGCTACCCTTGTCGGTGACTGCGCCGGTGACTTTGCCCTGGTCTACGGTGATCCTCTCCACCCTGGCTCGCATCATGACCTTGCCGCCGTTCGCTTCCACTGCCTCGGCGTAGGTATCCGCTAGCTTCCCGAAGCCGCCCTTGCAGAAAACCCCACCGCTGCGCAGAAACACGTCCTGCAGGGTTCTTATTCCTTCCGAGGCTGCCAGGGCGTCCGCAGGGACCATAAAGCAGCCGTCAGACACCGGGCCGAGAAGGAAGCCATACACGCCTTTGGGCACCTTGTAGCGGTTGAGCCAATCAGCGAAGCTGATATTGTTCAAGGTGTCGATATCCTGGGGGCTCATCATGGTTAAGTCGGTCATAACCCTGAGAGCCTCTGCCCTTTCCTCTTCCTTCTTTACCTCAAGCCAGTCGAACATCTTATTGGGGTCCAGTACTTCGCCGGGAGACGGCTGTGGGCCCACAACCCACTTCCCTGAGGAAGTCTTGTATGTACTTCCGTTGACCCCGGGTGCTACCAACTCCACCCTGTTCTCCATGCCCAGTTCCTTCAGCACAACCTCAAGCAATGTCCCCTGTGTAGGGGCGCTGATAACTACCCAAGCCGTATAGGTGAACCCTTTCTTGGTCAGTGTCATAGCTTTGCCGCCAGCGCGGGCGTTCTTCTCGATGAGAAGCACCTTGAGTCCCCGCTTCGCCAGCAGGCCGGCACAGGAGCTGCCGCCGAACCCAGCCCCAACTACAATGACGTCGTATGATGCTCTTGCCATTCCCCCCCCTTACCTCATTTATGCCTTCTGGGTTGCGCCGCTTGGTTGTGCCTTTTTCATTGCCTGGTGCATGAGATGGTACCTCTGCACTACGTTGGCAACGTTGATACCGGACTCCACTGCCTGTTGGGTGCCAACGCCGTAGCCACCGGCATCACAGCCCACATAGAACAGCCCCTGCACCGGGGCCTTGACCGAGGGTTTACGAAGGCCACCCTGACCCACCACCTGCCCCAGGCCGATGCATTCGCCGCCCTGCCCCGGCATCACCTGATCGCGGGTGAGCGCCGAGACGTCGCGTGCAGAATAGCACTCTTTAGATTCGATGTGCTTTGGCAGATCAGGGAAGACCTTGAACATGATTTCGTCAATCTTGTCCCACCACAGCTTGTTCTCTTTGGCCGTCATCCGCGGTTCGGAAGGACCAGATACCGCCGCCAGGACGATCTGCTTGCCTTTCGGTGCGGCGTCCGGGTCGTAGTTTGAGGGCACTTCATACAGGACGCCTATGTCCTGGGGCATGTCGCCTGCCTTGGCCTTCACAAAGCGCTCCGTAGACCAGTAGCTGTCAGCAGAGATGATGTTGCCGAAGGCAGTCTTGACCACTTCCCTGTTCAGGAAGTAGCGGACACCCGGCAGTCCCCAGGAGGGGCCAAGGTCCTTCACGTAGTTTACATAAGATCGGTCGAAGTGATCTTCGCCCACCAGCTTGAGCACGGTGGGCTGGATACCGGCGTTGCTCACCACGATGGGAGCGCTAAAGCTTCCCTTGTCGGTGACAACGCCTGTGACCTTGCCACGGTCAACTGTGATCTTCTCTACCCTGGCGCGCATGATTACCTTGCCGCCATTCTCGGCTACCGCATCGGCAAAGGTCTCAGCCACCCGGCCGATACCGCCCTTGCAGAAAAGCCCGCCACTCCGCAGGAAGATCATCTGCAGGGTTCTGACTGCCTCCGAGGCGGCAACTGCGTCCGCAGGCGCGACAAAGCATGGGTCCGTCATTACGCTGACAAGGAAGCTATAGGCAGCCTTCGGCAGTCTGTAGCGACCCAAGAATTCGTGGAAACTGATGTCATCCAGCGCATCGATGGCCTGCGGCGTCATCAGCGTTATTTCCGTCAGAGCGTTCAGGGCATCGGCTCTGTCCTCCTCTTTGATCTCCAGCCAGTCGAAGATGACGTTGGGGTCCATGACGGAGTCCGGTGGCATTGCAGGCATTGGCACGTATATCCCTTTGGAGTTCTTGAATATCGTCCCGCCTGAAGGATCTGGTGTCACCAGCTCGACCCTGTTCTCCATCCCCAGTTCCTTCAGGACGACCTCAAACATGTTTCCCTGGATGGGGGCAGTGATAACTACCCAGGCGGTATAGGTGAACCCTTTCTTGGAAAGGGCCATGGCCTTGCCGCCAGCCTTGGCATTCTTATCCAGGAGCAGTACCTTTAGTCCTCGCTTTGCCAGCAGGGCAGCACAGGTACTGCCGCCAAACCCGGTTCCTACCACGACAACATCATATTCAGATCCGGCCTTCATTCTCCTCCTCGGAAATACGAAGTCGAGCTAGAAGTCTCCGGGATGCTTGGGCTCCTTGTTGCGCCATTGTTTGGGCGAGAGTACGAGGGAAAGAATGGCAGCTTTGGCCATTTTCCCCATGATCGTCGCCAGGTCGCTGAAGCTAAAAGCTGCTCGAACCCTCCACTTGACAGGGTCAATGATATCTACGAACATAACTATGTAGTCACCTTGACGCTGTAGATCGTTAACCTTTCCTGTCAGCTCAGTCTTTCCCAGCCCGGTTGACCTGAAGTACATCTTGTATTAACCCCCTTGCCAGTTATGTGCATCCTCTTCGTCTGCTTTGGTTACCACCTCAGGGTATGTACCCCTTTTCGCGTGCTACAGTGAGCATGGCCGGCTCTTTCCACCATTTCTCTATGCCACATTCCTCAGCCACAGTGTTAGCACAGACATAGCCGGGGCCCCAGATTACACAGCCGCCGGGCCAAACGCCCGCTCCTCCCACGAAGAGGTTCTTTACCGGTGTCACGTTGTGGGAACACTCCTGGTTGGGCCTCAGGTATCCCATCTGCAGCGGATGATACATTCCTTGTTTGTAGGAGCCCCGCACCATGTTGGCGAACTTGTTTTGGATGTCAGCAGGGGTAGTTATGTTCCACCACAGCACCTTATCTTTGGTGATATTAGGAGCATACCTCTCCAGGGTGGCTAGCTGGTAATCAGCGATCTGCTCCCTGAATCTGAAACGCAACCATTTCTCCGAGCCACCGTCCTTGAGGTCGAACGGAGCCATTTGCGTAAGGAGACCGGAAGCCCTTCCCGGAGGCGCCTGGTAGGGATCGTGGACGCTGGGGAAAGAGGCAATGTAACCTGCCTTCTCCGGCAGCTCCCCTGGATCCATCAGATCCCATTCGTGTCTCAGTTCGTCGGAGCTTTCATAACCCAGGACGTACATGAAGGCCTTATCAACGTCCGGATTGGACTCGGCTGCCTTGAAGTGAGGCGGTTCTTCCAGGGCCAGGTGCAGGTCGCACAGGCTCCACTTCTCCCACTGCCAGGCTTTGAGCATGTCGACGAAGTCGTTATCCAACTTGTCCTCACCAACGTACTTCAGGAACGTCTGATGTATATCGATGGTGCTGACTACCGCCTTGTTGGCCATGAACTGAGTGCCGTCGTCGAGTTCCACCCCCTTGGCGGTCCCGTTCTCGACAATGATCCGCTTGATCTGGGCGCTGGTCCTTATCTGCCCCTGATTCTCGAAGATCGATTTGAGCAGGGCATTGGAAACCCTGTGGGACCCTCCCGCAGCCAGCCGGTAATTCGACATACGGTTGAAGTACAGGGGAATGAGATACCCGACTCCCGACTGGCTGTAGTCCAGCCCCCAGTGACAGCATGTGTAAAGCATCAGGGTTCTTACGTGGTCGTTTTCAAACGTATCCTTGATAAAGTCGTCAGGGGTCATCTCAGAGAAGGTGGTCAGCCTCCTGCCCAGTTCCGACGCTTCCGCCCTCGCAGCCATAAGCGGGGCCGGCTCCGGTTTGACGAAGGTTTGCGGGCCAACAATGCCTTTCATCAGCTCGTCGCACTGGTGGTACGTATCGCGAAAGGCATCGGCATCCTTCTGGGAGAACTTGGCTATCGAAGCGCATGTCTTCTCCACATCCCTGTAAACACAGATGCACTTGCCGTCGGGCAGAGGCATGGCCCACTGAAGCTCAGGAAGAATATGCCTGACGTCGTACTCCTCCTCCAGCTTGAAGTCCTGGTAGACGGGCGCGTAATCCACCATCATGTGGAATATCGCGTGTGTATTGTGGAAGTAGTCAGGGAGGGTTATCTGTTCGGTGGCCAGGCCACCGCCCGCTTCATACCTCTTCTCGAGCAACAAGACCTTCTGTCCCGCCTTGCTCAGATAGGCGCCTATCTCCAGCCCATTCGGGCCACTGCCTATGATGATCACATCGTATTCCTTCGCCATTTCAGCCTCCTTTTGCTAGCTGTTTCCCAGCTCCAAGGACTTCACTGTGCTTTGTCGTCTATATCTGTTGCTACTTCAGTTCGTGTAGCAAGGATTTCCCTGGGCACTCTACGGGTTCCGCCTAAATGAATCCCGCGCCCTCTGAATCGCGTTGCGAACTTCCTGGACCAGGGAATCGGGCTCTTCCTTCCCTGGCTCCTCCCACGGCTTTCCCAGCCCCATGTCGCCGGCTATGATTTTATAGCAGTTGTAGGACTGATTTGCGCTGGCCTCACCTCCCACATGCCAGCAGCCACCTGTGCAGTAGAGATTCTTGACCGGGGTCCTGTGGTTAGCCAGTTCGGGCGTCGGCCTGTTCTCGAAGAACTGCCAGGAAGAATGATCGATCCCGGAGAAGTTGCCATGGGGAGCAAGGTTTTTCATCCGCAGGCAGTCGTAGGGGCTGTTGGTATCGACGCCGATGATATTCTCCCATGTCATGTTAGGGGCGTGCTTCCCCCAGACGCTGACCACGTCCTCAGCAAACTTCCTCTTCAGTTTCAGCCATTCACGCTCAGTGAGGTCACTGGCGCGCGGCCCCTGCATTTCGTTCTGCGCAACATGCTTGCCTGGAGGGGCGTACGCGGGGTCAACGAGGCTGTGACACCAGACAACGGGGTTATATTCCTCGATGGGAGGTAACATCCCCAGCTTGGCCCATTTGCACTCCCTGACGACGTGCTCAGGGTCGGCATCTTCTGCCAGGCCGAGCCACATGGTCTCATGTATGTCGGGATTGAACTCTTCAGCCTTGTAGCTGGGGGCTTCGTGCAGGGCAAAGCTGTACCACAGGAGGTTGCCTATATTATTGGTTGACAGGTTGTCCACACGCCGCGCTATTTTCTCGCCGATGACATCTCTGCCCATCAAGTCGACTAGCTGCCACGGGCTCAGGCCGGCGGTGACCACGATCTTATTTGCCTTGATCTCACTGCCATCGGTGAGCCGAATTCCGGTAGCTGTCCCGTTCTCGATAATAACTTTCGCCACCTCCGCGTGAGTGAAGAACTTGCATCCGTTGTGCACCAGGATCTGGTGGGCGGCGTGGGCTATCTGGTGAGTTCCGCCCCTGGCATAGCCTATGGTCGGTATCGTCCCGGACATCCCCAATGTATAGGTCCCAAGCGATTGGTCGCTGACATCGCACGCAAATGAGACCATGGTCCTCAGAATGCAGTACTGCAGTTCTGGGCTGTCGAACCATTCCCGCGCCGCACGCAAAGGTGTGGCCGCCATAATCAGTGAGTCCGGATCAAAGCCGGCTTCCAGAGCAAGCGGATATACCGCTACTTGCCTTTCCATAAACTCGGGTGCAACTTTCCACTCCCAAGGGCTGAAGATCGTATCGGCGTTCACCCTCTGGTACTCGTCACTCAGGAATACCTTCCACAGTTTGAGCCACATCTCGGCATCCTTCTCCGAGAACCGGGCGATCTCCTTGGCGGTGCGCTCCTGTGTCGGGTCAGCCTTTTGGCTGTAGATGGCGAGGCAGGAATTGTTGTTCCTGAATACCGCACCATCGGCGCAGAGATACTGGTCCCACTGAGCCCCGTACTCCCAGAACTCGGGGAAATCTCGCCAGACCGGTGCGTAGTACCAGGGCAGGATTATGTTGGCATGGGTATTGCCGCGAAATCCGGGGGCAGATATCTCTTCGGTGGCCAGGCCACCGCCGATCTCATGCCTCCTCTCAAAGATGCCAACGCTCATGCCTGCGTACTTCGTCAAATACAGGGCTAGCAGCAGCGCTTTGTTCCCACCCCCGCATACAACCGCGTCAAATGCCAGATCGGCCACCATTGCCCCCTTCAGAAACGTTATTCGCCAGGGTCTGGGTCACATCAACTCTATATCATGGCAGTCAGGGTCGACTATGAGCGTGGGCTCAGTCAGGCTCTGCACCTCTTCAGAGGTCCACCCCGGGGCCACCTCTTTGAGAACGAGGCCGCGGTCTGTCACCTCAATGACGGCGATGTCGGTAACGATGAGGTCAACACATTTGGGTGCCGTAATTAGATAGCTGCACTTCTTCACTATCCTGGGCTCACCTTCTTTGGTGGTATGGTTCATGGCAATAATAAGCTTCTTGGCTCCAAAGGCAAGGTCCATGGCGCCGCCGATGGTGCCAACCTCTCTCTCCGGTATCATATAGTTGGCCAGATCACCCTTCTCCGAGACCTGATACGCCCCCATGACGCTGGTGTCAAGATGCCCTCCCCTTATTATGGCAAAAGACTCGTCATGGCCGAAAAAGCACATCCCCGGTTGGGCATGAACGGTCTGACCGCCTGCGTTAACCAGGTCTAGGTCACCCTCCCCAGGGAGCGTTACCTCACCAAAGCCGAGAACACCGTTCTCGGCGTGGAACACAACCTCTCTGCCCGCGGGTATGAAGTTTGACGCCAGCATGGGAATCCCGGCTCCCAGGTTCACTACCTCGCCATCTTGGAACTCCTTGGCCACCCGAAGGGCGATTATCTGCCTATCCAACCTTTGCTTCCCCTGAAGATTGTCAGTCATGACGCAAACCCCTCTCTTTGGCCGCTTTGATGGAATCCTCAATTTCGGCCTCGTACCTCCTCCTGGATTCAATCGCCCGGGCGTCCGTTATCTCTGCTTCCTCAGCAGGTGCTATCTTAGGCCGTGCCACTACCCTATCAACATATACTCCCGGGGTGACAATAGTCTCGGGATCAAGCTCCCCCAGCTCCACTATCTCATCCACCTCAGCAATGGTTACCCTGGCTGCCCCAGCCATGGTGGGATTGAAGGTCCTCGATGTTCCTCTATAGACAAGGTTGCCCCAGCGGTCTCCCTTGCGGGCATGTATCAACGCGAAATCAGCCTTGATAGGAAGCTCCAGCAGATACTCTCGGCCGTCGATGACCTTCTTCTCCTTTCCCTCCTCTATCACCGTTCCGATTCCCACAGGAACGTAAACGCCGCCGAGCCCGGCCTTGGCTGCCCTTACCCGCTCCGCCAGTGTTCCCTGCGGCACCATCTCTATCTCGATTTTCCCTGCCCTCAGCAGTTTCTCGAAGTTGTTTACGTACAGTGCGCTCACCGGCGCAGAAACGATGGCCTTCTTTATGCGCTCGTTCCTGACCAGGATGTCCATATCCTCCGGGAATGGTGCTTCTTGCATTCGCCAGACATCGGCGCCGAAACCACTGGTATTGGATACCGTGGTGAGATTCTTGACCCCCTTTCGGTATATGGCCTCCAGGAGAAGGCTGGGGATGCTCACTACGGTGCCGAAGCCGCCGACCATGATCACAGCCCCGTCTTCTATGTCCGCCACCGCTTGGTCGAAGCTAGCGACTATCTTGTTTATCGGCATAGACCACCACCTCCATCCAGCATGATAGGCCAGCTCTGAACCGCTGTTCCTTCAGCTCTTATCTGTTGCAACCACCCGCCTCACTGGCCTGCCTGCTTCTTTCGATGATACTGAAGCACCATGCGAGCTACATTGATGCCTGATTGGGTCGCCTGATGCGTGCCCATACCAGCCCCGCCGGCATCGGTGCCCACGTAGAAAAGACCGCGAACGGGTGCTTTCGGTGAGGGCTTATACTTGCCACACTGGCCTACTATCTGCCCCAGGCCCACGCATTCACCCCCCTGGCCAGGCAGCACCTGATCCCTAGTAAGGAGTGATATCTGAGAAGGCCCCGAATATACCTTGGCTTCGATGGCGGATGGCACCTCAGGCCAGAGCTTAGCTATCATCTCGTCCATCTTGTCCCACTGCATCTGCACCTCCTTGGCCTCAGGGTCGGGAGAGCAGATAGTGCCGACGATAAGGCACTGCTTGCCTGGAGGAGACATCGAAGGATCATAGTTAGATGGGATGGTGATGAATAGAATAACCTCCTCAGGAACGTGGCCTGCCTTTATCTTGAGGAGCCGCTCCGTATTCAACCAGCTGTCGTCGGAATAGGCCAGATACATAGGGTGGCTCAGCACCTGTTTGTTGAGGAAGTAGCTCACACCGGTGAATCCCCAGCCGGGGACCAGATCCTTGATATAGTTCACGTAGCTCTTGTCGAAGTGTTCCTCCCCTACCAGCTTAAGCACGGTAGGCTGGATGCCAGCGTTGCTTATCACGATGGGCGCCTTGAACTCCCCATCCTTGGTGACCACCCCAGTGACCCGGCCGTCCGCGACGGCGATCCGCTCCACCCTGGCCTGCAACCGCACCTCGCCACCGCTGGCTTTGAGCACCTCGGCCTCATCGTCAATCAAGCGTCCGAAGCCGCCCTCATAGTAGCCGCCCCCGCCGTTCAGCATTATCTGCTGCATGATCTTTACCTGCTCGGAGGCAGACACGAGGTCGATGGGCTCGGCCAGCGAAGCGTTGGCGTGCAGGGCCATGTAGCCATAGAGGGGCTTTGGCACATCATAGCGGGAGATGAATTCATCCATGGTGACATCATCCAGGGCATCCACCTGCTCCGGCGGCATGGTGACCATCTCAGTCATAAAACGCAGACTATCCTCCCTCTCCTTCTCGTTCAGGTCGAAGAGATTGAAGAAGGGCGTCGGGTCCTGCAAGCTCTGGACAAAGCCTACGGACTTGTAGTCCCCTGACCGGCCTCGGTACTTTATGCCGATGACCTCCCTGGGGTCCTCAGGGACCAGCACCGGCTTCAGCTTAGACTCAATTCCCAGCAACTTGAAGGCTGTCTCAAAGGCTGAACCCCGCATCGGTACTTGCGCGATGGGCCACCTCTCATGCTTGAAGCCCTCCCGGCCGGACACAGTCGCGGCCTTGCCGCCGATCTCTTCATTCTTCTCCAGAACGAGCGCCTTGAGTCCCCATTTAGCGAGCAAAGCAGCACAGGCAACCCCGCCCGGGCCACTCCCCACCACTATCACATCGTACTTCTCTGCCATTTCCCCTCTCCCTCAGTTACGTCCTCATTTTGCGCATAGCGAGGATATCCCTTATTTCATTATGCCTTAGCCTCAGCGATACGAGTAGTTGGGAGGGGCCAAAGCCTGCACTCTTCTTCTCACTTTCCACAGTTCGTCGACGAGGGAATCGGGCTCCTCTTTCCCTTGCTCCTCCCACGGTTTGCCCAGCCCCATGTCGGTGGCAATGATCTTGTAGCAGTCGTACGACTCAGATGCCCCGGCATTCGAGCCAACATGCCAGCATCCCCCTGTAGCGTAAAGGTTCTTTATCGGAGTCCTGTAGTTGGCCAACTCCGGCGTAGGCCTGTTCTCGAAAACCTGGAACGGTGAGCGGTCGATTCCGGCCATGGTGCCATTGGGTGCCAGGTTCCTCATGCGTAGGTTATCGTAGGGACTGTTGGTGTCGACGCCGATAACGTTATCCCATGTCATGTTGGGAGCATACTGCTCCCATATATGTACCAGGTCCTCAGCATACTGTTTCTTTATCTGCAGCCATTCCCTCTCGCTGTACACACGGGCTGGCGGAGATAGCTGCTCGGTATGGACAACGTGCTTTCCCGGAGGTGCATAGGACGGGTCAGCCAGGCTGTGGCAGCCGACAGTGGGACAATAGTCCTCCAAGGGAGGAAA
>CAYVES010000015.1:0-24325 GCA_964449845.1 uncultured Dehalococcoidia bacterium | reverse complement strand
GGCTCCGCTTTTCTCAGCTCATAGAGCTCCCGCAGGAGAGCGCGGCTGCGGTTGTGAAGGCCAATGGCTGCCGCCAGGTCTTCCTCAGAGGCCGAGCCCCCGAAGAAGCGCTCCAGGCTCTCCTGAAAATCCTCCAGCTCCTTCTGGAAGTACTCAAAAGAGGCCTGATGGGTCATATGAGGAACGGTTATGCAGTGGCCATAGGGGTGGTTGAGGTGGTACCTCCACATATCATATACGCGGTGCATGGCATCACACGTATGGGGGATGACCACGCCAGAGAGAAAATCGTACTCTCCGCCCAGGGCAAGGTCAAAGCAACTGCGCACATAGGGACACATAATGGTTTCCAGGTACTGGTCCACCTGCTTCAGAGGCCTTCCTACCCCGCCATGGATGCGATAAGGTACCAGATCGAGAGCCGTCAAGAACTCCACCGGGACATAACAGCAGAGATAGCCCACAACCTTCTTGCCCTGAGCCGCCAGCTCCTTTGCCCTCAACCCCCGATGCTCATATAGTTCCTGGGCCAAAGCCAGACCCTGCGCAGCCGTCTTAGCCATAAAACCACCTTCTCTGGAGTAGATAACCCTTAGAGTAGTGAACACCTAGTGCCAGATGTTCACTACTATTGTAAGACACTTCTAAGGTTCTTTCAAATCGTCTATTAAGACCCAAAAACAGCGATTGCCTTGAAGAACTGGGAGTTTGGGTGTCATTGCGAGCGAAGCGAAGCAATCTCACCACAAATAGACTCAAGATTGCTTCGTCGCTAACGCTCCTCGCAATGACATAGGAATGTGGCAACACCAACTTAGTCCCGAATCGCTATTTTTGGGTTAAGAGGGCCATCGCAGGGGATTCCAAGCATTAGGGCCAGAACAGCTTGCGGGCTTGCTTCCTCAACTCGTCCCGATAATCGGGATGAGCGATGGCGATAAGCTCCTCAGCCCTCTCCCGGTGGCTCTTCCCCGCAAGAGAGGCTATGCCATACTCCGTGACTACGTAGTCGGCGAATTGACGTGGTATGGTGACCAGGGAACCCTCGGGCATCTGAGGTACAATAGTGGAACTGCCGCCAAAGGCAATGGAGCGCAGCATGCTGATTGCACGCCCTCCTTTAGCCATATAAGCACCCAAATGGAAGTCGAGCTGTCCTCCGGGGCCGTTGACTAATCGAGGCCCAAACTGACTCTCACAGGTTATCTGGCCTGTGAGGTCAACCTGAAGAATACTGTTAATAGAGACCATGTTCTCATTTTGAGCAATGACCGTGGGGTTATGGATATATTCAGCGTCATACATCTCAATAAGGGGGTTGTCGCTCATCCAGAGGTATTCATCCCAACCGGCACCATCCAAGGCGGAGTAAATCGCCTTTCCTGGATGAAGCGTCTTCCTCTTCCCGGTAAATACCCCTTGCCTTATCAATTCAGGCTGGCCCCAGGCCGACATCTCGGAGTGAATTCCCAGGTCCTCATAACCATCGAAGAGTCCGACTCTTGGCAACCACGTGGTCGGCCTGCCGGCACCGATCTCGATGGTATCGCCATCCTTGATCAGTTCCCTCACGTATCCCGCCATGACCTCGGCCTCGGGATAAGGGTCCTCCATCCCCATCACCGCAGTGAAAAAGTCAGGGCTCAGTATATCCATCAGTGGCCCCATCAGATTGTATCCCCGCGCAGTGTACTCCGGCTCGTGTTTGTTAGCCTTTGTCATAGACACTATCCACTCTTGCTGCTTTTTCTCATCCTTGACTGTGTTGAGGATAAGCTCTTTGATCTGTTCATCGGTTACTCGATCGGTTGGCGCCTCGACGAAGTAATCGACCTCAGATACGTGAACAAGATTGCCGCCCCGATAAGGGTGGAGCATGTTCTCATCCACCTCGGCGATGACGGTCTTGGCCCTCTTGGCATAGCTCCTCTTGTTCCATAGATGGGGCCCGAAGCTACAGAAGCCATGCTTATCTGGAGGGGAAACGGCGGTTATAAAAACGTCGATGCCTCTTCCTCCATGCATCCGGTCCTCATCGCAGAGCTTTGGCCGCAGGGACATAAGACACGGTATGAAGGAGCATACCTTGGCATCATGCGAGGGGCGCCCCATGCCTCCAAGGAAATGTATAGCACCAACAAAGAAGTTCTCTTCACAGCCAGGCTGAAGCCAGCCCGGGTCGAGCGAGGGGGCGTTGATCTCGAGATACACGTTTCTCAGCTCGTCCTTGCGCTTCCCCAGGGCGGCAGGGACTGCCGTAGAGTGGGCAAAGGGCAAAGCAACCCTGTCCCCCGACTTAACAACCTTAGCCGCCTCCTCAGCGGAGACCAATTTCCTCTTGTAATCCTCTTTCCAGTCCTTCCGATACTCCCTGTACTCGGTGATGTGTGGAAATCTCATCGCTTGCCTCTCCTTAACTCTCGTCTCTATGTTAAGAGCCGCCACCCCTAAGAATCGGAAAAGGTCCTTTTTCAATGGTAGCAGGGCAGACGCCGTGTCTATTTACCGCACTTAGAGCTATAGGGAGTCGGCTGGAAGTGATACCTGAATACGCAATTCCGGGAGCCACTATTCACAGTTTCTACCAGCTCTCCCTCCACAGGTTTGCCAGTCATCTCCTCAAATGCGCGCTTGCAATAGTGAGTAGCGCAAATGCACAGTTCAGGCCTTGGTTCGATGATGCCAAGTCGGACCAGAACACACATGCATCCCCCATACGTGTCTTCTATATCCGCCTCCCAATAAATGGTGTCTCCCGCCCTCTGAAACCGCCTGTTGTGGGGTACTGAGTTATCCAACCATTCACAGGCACTCTCGATATCCAGGCCCGTGGGAGGTGTTCCGACAAACTCTTGAAAACCCTCGTAACAGGCCCTCCCCATCTCCTCAAGAACCTTATTTCTGGCTTCCTCATCCAGCTCAAAGACACCTTTCATGATGCCCTGCACCACTGTCTGAAGGACCTTTGGTGCGACCGTCTCCTGGTAAGTGTTAAGAACCTCCGGGCCAACCTTGCCCTTGCCAACCCTGATTCCGAGTTTCTCCTCCATCTCTTCCATCTTTGCCCTCCTCAATGATTTGGTTGTGAGCCCAAGTATAGTCTACTCATTGGGCAACGTCCAGCCTCACTGGTCGCAACCGGGAACGCTCAATTGTCTGCTTCATCCTTAATGTGATCCTCATAGAATCGACCTATGAGTCTGTTAGTAAACCGTTCGATTAGCCTCTCGTGGCGAGCATTCTATCATCAGACACCGGCTAGGTCAATGATTGAATGAATCCGGCCGAAACTGCGCAGTGGCTGGGGCTCCCCTGGCTCTGCTCTTGACGACGATCAACCTGCTGTCTGATCCCGTACCAGTACTATTACTATTTCCTCGTGTGAAAAGTATATTTGGGCGATTTATAGCGTATGTGGACCTATGATAACCTGCATTCGAAGAAAGATCAGGCTTGCGCGGCCAAGATGAGGAAAGATGGCAAATGTCTAGGTTGGTTCCGATGAATCCTAAGAAGAAGGTGGCCCTGTGTGTTGCTGCTCTGCTGTTGGTGGTGACGTGCGTATTCGTAGCTGTGCCGGCACCATCGGCATCGGCCCAGACCACAGTGTCGGGAACCTTCGCTTTGGGCAGTGGCACCGGCAACGAAACCTGTGACCCGGTAAGCGGAGAGACCGTTACAGGAGTGGCAAATTGGATGGCCTATATCGTCTCGTTCTTTGAAGAGATGGCGGGACGCCTGTTTGACCTTGCCTCAGGCGGCTTCGCATGGGCAAACATCGACGGTGAGTGGGTGCTTGTTAGTCGACAACTTCCGGAGATGACTGAGATGGGCAAAGACTTTGTCGGTCGATTAATGACAGCATTCACCTACGGGGGCCCCTTCTGACAATACTGATGGTGCTGAAGGAGGTACGGCAATGGGAGGAATGGCAAATTGGATGGCCTATATCATATCCTTCCTGCAGGAGATGGCGGGACACCTGTTTGAAGCTGGCTCGGGCGGCTTCACATGGCAAAAAGTGGACTATGAGTGGTATCTTGTTGGTCGGGAACTTCCAGAGATGACCGACATGGGCAAAAACATTGTCGGTTCATTGATGACCATCGCTGAGAACTATCTCGTTTATCTGGCCCAGATGAGCACGCTGCTTCCAGCTCAGTCGGTGTCGTCTTGACGGGTGCGCAACAGCGGAAAGTCTAATAGAGGTGAAGCGCTACAAACAGTATCCCACAGCATAATCTACAATCCGAAAGAAGAGCCTGGGAGTACGTGAGAATGGCCCCCAGGCTCTTTAGTAACTCAAGAAGATGAATCAAGCCCGAATAGGTGAAATAATTGACAAATAGGTTATAATCGCATATAAGGGCTGGACTGGAATTTACGCTGGAGTTCCCGGCGGCCGCCTTCCACTTCGGCCATAGTGCTAACTCACAGTGAAAAGGAGAGGAAATGAGAAAGCAAGCAATTGTTGTAACCCTGTTGTTGACACTGGCGCTTGTCCTTGTCACGGTCGGTTGTGATACGGGGGAAGAGCCCACCCCCACCCCAAGCCCGTTACCAACATCTTCACCTACAGCCACTGCTGAGCCCACGCCTACACCTACGCTTGCACCGACGCCCACACCCGCGCTCACGCCCTCACCTACGCCCACATCGCCACCAGTCACAGACCTTCCCTGCCGTTTCCGTGGCACGGTGCAATTGGATGGCGCCGATGTGGCTGACGGCACCATGATAACAGTCATAATAGCGGGTGATCCGTATGGCACTACCACGCCAGAGGCAGACTACGGCCCATCAACATACGCCATAAAGATAGTGCCGCTGGCGGGCAAGGCTTACGCTGAAGGGACACCGGTAACCTTCATGATCGGCAGCCATACCGCAGACCAGACAGCGAGTTGGGAAAAAGGTGGCAACATAGAGTTGAATCTCACCGCTTCCACAGGATCGACCTAGTAATCACGCCGAAATTGCCTGTGAAACCTATTGACATGGGTACGATTGTCTGCTACTCTGCTTCGCAGGAACCTAAAGGAAAGGAGAGCTAGAATGCAAGCCTACTGTATGAAGTGCCGGGCCAAAGTGGAAATCAAGGATCCGAAATCTATCACAATGAAAAACGGGAAACCGGCCACTCAGGGCGTGTGCCCCAAGTGCGGCACCAAGGTATTCAGAATAGGCAAAGCCTAACAAACGAAGCGGACAGTAATAGCTGCGCCCCCCCAGGTGGAGTCCGTCTTCACGGTGGGCGGAGCTATTATATTCTGCATTCCACAGCTGACTTAGCTTCGCTGGCAGGAGTTCGCTTACTCACGAAAAGCTATAGCGCCCCCAAAACCAAGACGCCCTTGCTGCCGATTACGTTGGTGATCTGGTGTCCAGACGGGCGCCGTATGCCCCGCTAACTGGCGCTTATGTACGCCCGCCATCGCTCTTCCAGGCCGTCTATGTCAAAAGAGTAAACCTCCTGTAGAGCGTTGTCACAGGTGCTGCCTTCTTTGAATACGCCCAGCAACTCAAGCATCTTCTCATCACCGTAGGTGTGAATCAGGAAATCTACCAGGCTGTAGCTTTGACCATATGAAAGGCCGGCTTGCGCAGGGTCGGCGGGAAAGCTGCTACAGAGCGAATGCACCGAGATCAGGTTGTCTTCCGAGATAGCCTTGGCTAGAAGAGACTCGCAGTCCTTTCTCAAGTCGCCTTCGGCATACATCGCCAGACCTTCGTCAAGCCAAGTGGGCAGGTCGCTATAGGGGTTGTAGGTCATCTGGTGTATGACGAGGTGCGCCAGCTCATGCGCCACCACTCGCCTCCCCCAATCCAAGTCACCGGAGGATATGCCGGCAGCGACGATGCCGTACTCGGTGAAGGCAACGCCACCCTCCCATCCAGTGGGGAATATCAAAGCATCGCGGAGTTCCCCAGAGGTGGCATAGACGTATATCTTGCCCCTCCTTTCCAGGTGAGACCCGGTGTCAGCAGCGAGCTTGTCCAGCGCATCTTGTGCCGCATCCATCAGCTGTAGTCCGAAGTATTGACTGCCGCTGTACCAGTATAGGGTAACGTCTGCCTCCGTCAGGATTTGCCAATCGTAGCGCGAGTCGTGGAAGATGAGGCTTGCCCAGGAAGTCTGAGCCTCACGCCCCTGAACATCCTCCACTAGCCACTGATATTGGAGCTCTGCACCCGGAGGCAGGCTTGCCTTGCGCGTATCCCAGGTCCAGCTTGCCTCCACTTGGTCGCCAGACGTGAATTCCGGTTCGACTTCGGTTACCAGCCGTACCAGACCGATCTTATTAACCTTGTATCGCAGCACTATATGGTCTATGGCGTCGGGGCTTTCTGCCTCGAGGCAAAATGTGAGTGACGACGGAAAGTCGGCCTCAGTCGTGGCTGAGATAATGCTGATCTCCCCGACTGCAGTGGTGGGTGTGGGTGTGGCAGGCGCAAGGGTAGGGGTTGCCGCAGGGGAAGCGGTGGCGGTAGCGGTCGGGCTGGGCGTTAATGTGGGTGTAGTTGTAGGTAGTGCCCCGTCTCCTCCACAGGCGAAGCTGCCGGACAACAGAACCAGGAAAACCAAAGTGACGGGAATAAGCTTGCTGAGATTAATGAGACTCCCCTTTGCCACGTGTGGGATGGTCGGGATGGCTTATGTTAGCACAGGAGAATATGCTAATCAACTGCCACAAGCCGGCTAAAGCGGAGTTTGCAGAGCTGAAACGGGCGACCGAACATCGCCCGTGAATGACATCTGTTCAGGGAGAAGCCCTTCTGTTCCCAGAAATAGATTTTATCCGTTCGCCCTGAGCCTGTCGAAGGGCCGTTCGTGGTGAGCTTGTCGAACCATGAACGGTATCCAGCTCATTCAGTTCTTATCATTCGTTTGTGGGAACTCGCCCGTGACGGCCTGCTATTTGTGGGCGTCTATTCCAGCCGCCGCCAGGATATCGGGGACTACCTCTTCCCTGCCGATGGCCATTATATGCACCCCATCGCAGATCGAATCCTTTTTCAGTGTGGCGATCATGCGTCCGGCGATCTCAATGCCTTTGTTGAGTGCTTCCCCTTTGGGCGCGCTCGCCAGTTCGTCGATCAGGTTTTCGGGTACGAAAATGCCGGGCACGTTCTCGTTCATATACTTCGCCATCCTGGCCGATACGAGCAGGACTATCCCCGCCAGAATCTTGACCGGGAATTGACGGGCATACTCCATGAACTTGCTGAAGTTATCCAGGTCGTAGATCGCCTGGGTCTGGATGAACTCAGCTCCAGCCTCGATTTTCTTCTCGAACTTGATAAGCTGAGGTTCGATTGGGTTCGCCTCGGGGGTAACTATGGCCCCGGCACAGAACTCAACCGCTCCATCGAGGTCGTTTCCTCCCAGGTCCTTTCCCGATTCCATTTGCCTGATAGCCCTGAGGAGTTGGACTGAGTCGAGCTCGAAGACGCCTTTAGCCTCCTTGTGGTCTCCAACCGGGATCGCGTCGCCAGTAAGGCAGAGGACATTCCTTATGCCCCTTGTGTATGCCAGGAGGAGTTCGGCCTGAAGAGCCATTTGGTTGCGATCGCGGCAGGTCATCTGCAGTATGGGTTCTCCACCGTGCTCTTTGATCTCCAGACAGCCGCCGATAGAGGGGAAGCGCATCACCGAGCTCTGGTGGTCAGTAACGTTGAGCGCGTCCACCTTATCCTTGAGTAGGTCGATATGGTGACGCATATTGTCGATGTTAGTGCCCTTCGGCGGGCCGATCTCGCTGGTTATTACGAAGTCGCCGGAGCCGAGGGCTTCCCTGAAGCTCTTCGCCATTTTCCTCCTCCTCACGAGATTCTGGTCACTCGCGGCCGGGGTATCACCTGGGAATTTCTGATAGGCTGGTACTTTCTCATCAGGTCGAGCCTGCCCTGCTCCTTGAGGCGCTGATAGATGAGCGTCCAGGCACAATCTTTCTCTTTGTCGATTTCGCATTTGCCGTTGTTGGTGCCGCCACAGGGCCCATTCAGCAATCCCTTATGGCATGCCGTGAGGGGGCAGATGCCCGCAGTATAGCCCAGGACACACTGGCCGCACTGATCACAAACCTCGTGGAAATAGCCTGGCCCATCCTCGACACCGATGAACAAGGTATCCAGGGCGGGGATGACCGGCTTATGGTTATAAGAACCTACTCTCTGCACCCCCAGAGCGCAGGACATCACCAGGAGGCAGTCCGCACTCTGAATGGCGTCCTCGTTTTCCTTCAAGGATGATTCGGTCATCTCATCGCAGGCGGTGGGGATGACTGTCCATCCAGTGACCATCTTGCCCAGGCCTTGCAGACGCTCCTTCATGTCCAGGACCTCATCTCTTCCGCCGGTCTTGGTCATGGTGGCGCAAGTGCCGCAGCCGATGATGTATACTCTTTCCAGTCCCTCAAGTTGTTGCTCGATCTCTTCGAGAGACTTCTGCCTAGTGATCGATTTCATATTCCGCCCCCGACACGAAATTCAAACGTCAAAATTCAAAGTGCAAATTTGGAATTTGATATTTGACATTTGACATTTGATTTATTATGTTTCCAGGTCGCATCTCAGGCATCGTCTGGCCTCTTGCCTCGCCACCTCCTCCGAGAAGCCACGCTCAATCTCTTCGAAGGTGTTTTTCCTTTCGGGAAGAGGAAGCCTTGGCATTTCCGACCTGGGCTGGGTTTCCCAGGATTCCTCGACCTCTTGGCCGCCTGCTTCTCCGTTGCCCCTCCGCTTCAGATCGTACATTTCCACACGTGAGGTGTCGTCCCTGAGGTACTTGTCGATTGCTATAGCTGCCCTCCTACCGGCGGCGATAGCTTCTATGATCATCCCGGGGCCAGTGACGAAGTCCCCTCCGGCGAAGACGCCGGGGATATTGGTAGACAACCTGTTGCTGTCAACGACCAGGGTCTCCCACCTGGTGCGTTCCAGTGCGCTGTCGCGAGGCAGGAATGAAAGATCAGGGGCCTGACCTACGGCAGCGATGACGGTGTCGGCCTCGACAAAGAACTCGGAGCCAGAGACAGGGACAGGCCGGCGCCGCCCGCTGGCATCGGGCTCGCCCAACTGCATACGGATGCATTGTAGGCCAGTTGCCTTCCAGTTGTCGCTTTCTATCCGCGTAGGACTGACAAGGAAGTTGATTTGGATGCCCTCGGCTACTGCCTCGTCGTACTCCACCTCGCTCACCGGCATCTCGCCTCGCGACCGCCTGTAGTAGATGTTTATCGCCTCGGCGCCGAGGCGAAGGGCAGTGCGAGCAGCATCGAGCGCCACATTTCCACCCCCTATGACCGCCACCCGGCGCCCGACTCTTACCTGTTTGCCCACTCTGACATCGCGCAGGAATCTCAGCCCGTAGTGGAAATCCTCCACGTCCTCCAGTTCGCCAGGTATGCCAATGCGCTGGCTTCTCTGGGCCCCAGCAGCGATAAAGACCGCTTCAAAGCCATCCTTCCTCAAATCTTCTACGGTGAAATTGACATCGATTGGCATGTTGTACCTTATGTCGATGCCACGCTTGGCGATATAGTCTATCTCATTTTGAATAACCTCCCTGGGCAGGCGAAACTGCGGTATTGCTACCGAAAGCATACCTCCCCCCACTGGAAGGGCTTCGAAGACTGTAATCGGATAGCCCATCTGAGCCAGGAAGTAGGCGCAACTCAGCCCGGTAGGCCCGGCTCCGACTACAGCTACTCTCTGGTTTTGAGTTTGAGGGAATGGTTCTGGTTCGGGCAATTCAGCCATATGATCAAAATACCAGTCGGCGGCAAAGCGTTTGAGCTCCCTTATGGCTACTGGCTCGTCGAGCTCCCCGCGGCGGCAGCGTGTCTCGCAGGGGTGATGGCAGATGCGGCCGCAGATGGCGGGGAATGGGTTTCGCTCCCTGACGGTTTCAACAGCCTCCAAGTATTCGCCCGCGGCGATGTGAGCCACATATTTTGGTACGTTGGTGCCCACCGGACACGTATGCTGGCAGGGGGATATCATCAAAGCGTCGCAGACCGCAGCCGGGCACTTCTTCTCCTTTATGTGAGCTTCATACTCGTCCCGGAAGTATTTGATCGTGGTAAGCACCGGGTTGGGGCAGGTCTGGCCCAGGCCGCAGAGCGAACACTCCTTTACGGTATTGGCTATGTCGAGCAAGGTGTCGATGTCTTCATCACGCCCTTTGCCCTGAGTGATCCTGGTCAGGATCTCCAGCATCTGCCTGGTCCCCAGACGGCAGGGTACACATTTGCCGCAGGACTCAGTCTGAGTGAAACTGAGGAAATACCTGGCTATTTCTACCATGCAGGTGGCATCGTCCATCACCACCATGCCGCCGGAGCCCATGATCGATCCCAGTTGAGCCAGGGAATCGTACTCCACCGGGACGTCAAGAAACTGGGCTGGAATGCATCCGCCCGAAGGGCCGCCGGTCTGCACGGCTTTGAACTGCTTACCGCGGGGAATACCGCCTCCAATATCGAAGATGATAGAGTTCAGTGAGGTGCCCATAGGAACTTCTACCAAGCCGCTGTTGGCAACCTTTCCCGTGAGGGCGAACACGGCTGTCCCCTTGCTTTTCTCGGTGCCCAGGCTGGCGAACCATTCGGCTCCTTTGTCGATGATAACCGGTACGGTGGCTAGCGTCTTCACATTGTTAATGATGGTGGGCTTTCCGTCTAAGCCCGATTGTGCCGGGAAGGGAGGGCGGGGACGAGGCATTCCGCGCTGGCTTTCGATAGAGGCTATTAAAGCTGTCTCTTCGCCACAGACGAAAGCCCCAGCGCCCTCTTTGACATGCACCGCAAAATCGAAGCCTGAGCCGAGGATACCCTTCCCCAGGAATCCTCTCGCCTGTGCTTGCTCTAAGGCGATCCTAAATCGGCTCACTGCCAATGGATACTCAGCGCGGACATAGATATAGCCCTCGGTAGCCCCTATAGCGTATCCGGCGATAGTCAACCCTTCAATAACAGCGTGGGGATCAGCCTCAAGAATGGAGCGGTCCATGAAGGCCCCAGGGTCGCCCTCGTCGGCATTGCAGATGACGTATTTCTGCTCACCAGGGGCATTGCGGCAGAACTCCCACTTGCGCGCTGCAGGGAAGCCGGCACCGCCTCTGCCCCTGAGGCCGGACTTCGCGACCTCCTCAATGACTGCTGTAGGTGTCATCTTAAGAAGAGCTTTCTCCAGTGGCTGGTACCCACCGCGGGCAATATAGTCGTCAATTTTCTCGGGGTTAATGTGTCCGCAGTTGCGCAGGATGATGCGCTGCTGTCCCTTGTAGAATTTTATGTCTGAATACAGCGGTATGGCTTGCCCAGTCACACGGTCACGGTAGAAGAGACGCTCCACCGGCTTGCCATCGCGAAGATGGGAGCTCACAATCTCCGGCGCGTCCTTCGCATTGACCTGGAGATAGAAAATACCATCTGGTTCAACGACTACACTGGGGCCCTGCCCGCAAAGGCCGTGACCGTGACAGCCGCTGAAGTCTACCTTGGCGCCTTTCACGCCTTGCCGCTCTACTTCAGCCTTGAGCGCCTCGTAGACGGCACCCGACCCCATGGAAAGACACGGCGTTTCCTGACAAACAAAAACGGTGCGATGGTTTTGCATGCTATCCCTCGCCCTTTCTGCCCTCGAAGAGTCGAGCTACCTTCTTGGGATTCATGTTGCCATGGGTTTCTTTTCCAATGACTATATTGGGTGCCAGGGCGCAAACGCCTATGCAGGCAACGGTCTCCAGGGTGTACTCTAAGTCGGGGCTGGTCTCACCTTCTTCGAGGCCAAGATGCTGCTTCACCAGTTTCAGTATGGTCTTCCCACCACGCACATGGCATGCCGTACCGCGACATACTCTGACAATATTTTTCCCCCGAGGCGTAGTGTAGAGCTGTTCGTAAAAAGTGATCACCCCCTGTACCTGAGAGGGAAATAGTCTAAAAGCTCGGCCTATGGGATTGATAGTCTCGAGAGGAATATATCCGAACTGCTGCTGAATCTCCTGCAGGAGAGGAATCAAAGGCCACTTCTGATCCTGATAGCGAGCTATGATCTCGTCTATCCGTTTCAGGTCGGGTCTGGCCATTTCTTGACGCTTATCCACGATGCTAGGTCCCTTCCAGCTTTACGGCACATGCTTTGAGTGCGGGGGTCTTTGACCGGGGATCCAGGGCGCTACCGAATAGCTGATTGACAGGGGTTGAGGGGAAGGAAATGGGCATGAAAACCATTCCTTCAGGCAGCGTGTCAGTGAATTTAGCCACAGCGGTCACCTCACCTACGGGCGAGATGACCTTGACCTCATCGCCCTGGCTGATCCCAACCTGCGTGGCATCAGACTCACCGATTTCCACGTAGGCCTCTGGCGAGAATTCGCTTAGCCTTGGGGACCTAGAGCTTCTGGAGCCGGCACCTGAGTGGTAGAGGACACTCCCCGCCAGCAGGGTGAGGGGATACCCGTCTCTTGTCATTTCTGCCAGCGGCTCATATCGCACTGGGGAGAAGCGGCCGAACCCGCTGGGGAATTGACCTTTGTAGAGGCGCCTGTTTCTCAAAGGGTCCCTGTCCAATTCAGCCCGGTACATATCTTTCGTCTCCGAGTCTCTGTAGCCGGTGCCGTCATACAAAGGAACCAATTCCTGGATCTCGTCCATAACCTGCTGGAGGGAGGAATATGGCATGGGGTAGCCCATACTGTTCGCCAGTCGAAGGATTATCTCCCAGTCTGGTAAGCTGTCACCGAGGGGTTCGATAACCTTACGCACCCGCTGAACCCTTCCCTCGAAATTGGTGAAAGTACCTTCCTTTTCGGCGAAGCTTGCAGCGGGCAGAACCACGTTTGCCAGTTTCGCTGTTTCGGTGAGGAACATGTCATGAACTGCCAGGAAATCGAGGGACGATAGAGCCTCCTTGATGAGATTCGGGTTGGGGAAACTCAAGACCGGGTTTTCTCCCACAATGTACATGCCCTTGATCTTTGCCTCTCTTGCGTGATCGATCATTTCGATAGCTGTTAGCCCGGCATTGCCCGGCAGGTCAATGTCCCAACGGTCTGCGAACTTCTTCCTTGCCTGGGCATCCTCCACACTGTGGTATCCAGGGAGTGAATCGGGCAGGGCACCCATGTCACACGCGCCTTGCCCGTTGCAATCCCTTTGCAGCGCAAAGATGCCACCCCTGATCCCAATATTCCCGGTCAGCATCGCCAGATTCGCCAGAGCCATTACGCTATCTGTCCCAGTTACATGCTGGGTGATTCCATCACCATAGACGATGGAAGCAAGGTTCGCCCCCGCGAGCAGCCGGGCGGCGCGACATACTTCTTCACCGGGGACCCCGGTGACATCCTGCACGTACTCAGGGGTATATTTCGCCAAATCCTTAGTCAGTGCCTCGAAGTTATCTGTTCTTCTGGTTACAAACTCTTCGTCCAACAAGCCCTCGCTGATGATAACCCTTGCCATGCCATTTATGAGCGCTATATCGGTTCCAACCTTGGGCCTTAGCCAGAGGTGGGCAAATGAGGAGAGCCTTGTTTGCTGAGGGTCCACAAGCAGTAACTTGGCGCCTTTATATCTAGCGGCGCGCTTCACGGCATACCCCACGGCGGGGGCGGAGGAGGTGAGGTTAGCCCCGATAACCATTATCACCTCTGACTGCTCTAAGGCGTCAAGACGGTTGGTGGTGCCGGGAAAGCCGACTGCCGCCCCCAGGCCTATGATGCTTGCAACGCCGTACAAGCGGCTGCCGTTGTCAATATTGTTGGTACCCAGTACAACCCGAGCCAACCTCTGCAGCAGGTAGTTCTCTTCGTTGGTGCACTTGGATGAACCGAGGAGAGCCAGGCTGCTAGGGCCGTGAGCTTCCTTTATCCGGTTGAGTTCAGAGGCCACCATGTCCAAAGCTTGTTCCCAGGATACCGCCTCAAAGTCTCCATTCACCTTGACCAGGGGATCTGTCAGCCTTTCCCGGCTGTGCACGAAATCGTAGCCGTAACTTCCCTTGACGCAAAGTGTACCCTGGTTCACGACACCCTCTTTGCCCGGTCTGGCCCGCACTATTTGATTGTCCTTGACCTCCAGGTTGATGATGCACCCACAGCCACAGAATGGACAGGTAGTTGACACACTTGTTGCAGTTGTCCCCCTGTATGCCCGCTTCTTCTCCATTAGTGCGCCGGTAGGACAAATTGCCACACAGGTGCCACAGAAGGTGCACTCTGAGTTCTCCAGCGGCATATCGTTCAGCGTCGCTGGCTTTGAGGCAAATCCTCGGCCAATGTAGTCGATAGCGCCCTCGACGACGAGCTCATGGTCTGCTCGTATGCACTTGGCGCATAGAATGCACTTGCTCAAGTCCCTTTCAATGAAAGGGTTAACCTCTTCGATAGTAGCAGGCTGGGGGATCTTCTGCAGGTCTACCAACCCCACTCCCATATCAGAGGCGATCTTTCGCAGCTCGCAGTCATTGCCCTTGTCGCACACCAGGCAGGAATCGGGATGGCTCGCCAGTATCAGCTTGATTATGGTCCTGCGGCGCTTCTGTACCTTGGGTGATCCAGTGTTGATCACCATTCCCGGTTCTATGGGGGTAACGCAGGACGCTGAGAGTTTGCCTGAGCGTTCGTCTTCAACCAGACAGATACGACAGGCGCCAATGGGGGTCAGATGAGGATCATCGCAGAGTGTGGGTATGTCTACGCCTGATTCTCGTGCTAGCTCCAGTATGGTCATTCCGGGGTGGCCGCTTACCTCAACTCCATCAAGCGTGATAGTAATAGCTTCCAATACTATCCTCCCTGAAAGCGAGGGGCCCGATATCTGAATAATGCGACACGCTAATATATAGCATTCGGGCTCAGCCCGAAGCTGGGGCAGGCCTTTGCAGACGCTTTCCTACGTAATGTACAGCCCTTATGGCATTCACCAGCTGGGAGCTAGCAGCTCGCTTAGGGATGAAGCCATAAGCTCCTATCTGCTCAGCTGCAAGGATATTCTCCTCGTCGTCGTACTGAGATAGCATCACAACTCTAGTTTGAGGGTATTTCTTATATATCTGCTTAGTCGCTTCTAGCCCGTTCATTTCAGGCATCACTATGTCCATTATGACAATATCAGGGGAGAGCTCACTTACTTTTTCCAGCGCATCTTTCCCATTCTCAGCTTGACCTATCACCTCAATGTCATTTTGCAGCTCTAGTACAGATTCAATGCCTTCCCTGACTACCGAATGGTCGTCTACTATAAGCACTCTTATGCGCTTGGTTGCCCTTTCCAGAATCGTCTGGGCTCTGGTGGCTAGCGCGCCCGGCTCAATTGGCTTGGCTACATAGTCCTCGGCGTCCATCAACGCCGCCTCGTCTCTCCTCCATCCTTTGACAAGTTGCTTCTCAGTGGGTGCATCCATGACTATGATGGGCAAATCCTTGGTCTTGGGATTCTCTCTCAACCATTGATGCAGCGAGAACGCTTCTCCACGGGGGCTCAGTGTGCCCAGAATCACCAGGTCAGGGTTTGTCGTCTTGACTGCTTGCTGCGCCTCTGTCTTGCTGGCGGCGGTAGTAACCTCACATAGCTCACTCTCCAGAGCGCCTCGCAAAGCTGAGGCAAAATCAGGTTCGTCATCCACGATCAGGATCTCTTTCTTCTCCCCTCGCTTCTCTTCCATGACCCTCCTCCCACTGACTGCTTTGGTTCTCTTATGATAAATCGCCCGCTTCTGTACGTGAATAGGGACTTACCCCTAGATATGGGAGGATTGACCCTTGAATCACTGGAAATAACCTCCCAGTTCTTGAGGGATAAGAGGAGGGGCAAACCCGAAGGTTTGCCCCTGCATACTGTGTCTACCGGGGTAAGTCCATGAATCCTCACGCCTGGGCAAGGTTCATACGCTTATGATCCCTCGCCGCAAAGCATACTTAACCAGCTCCAGCTTATTGTGAATGCCCAGCTTTCTCATGAGACTGGTCTTGTGCCCCTCGACCGTTTTCGGAGTGATGGTCAACATCTCCGCTATCTGTCGGATCTTGTGTCCTTCAACAACCAGTTTGAGTATGTCTCGCTCCCTATCGGTCAGTTGCTCATAAGGATCGTTCATGTCCTCTGTTAGTGCCACCCGCTGGTAGTCCTCAACGAACAGCTTAGCTATGGAAGGAGACAAGTAGGATTCCCCAGCAAACACAGCACGGATCCCAGAAGTAAGCTCTGAAGAGGCTGCTGTCTTGCTAACGAATCCATTGGCTCCAGCCTGGATGGCTGGAAAAACGTGGTCTCTGTCATCATACTGGGTAAGAACCAGAATCTTTGTCTCGGAGAATTCCTTACGTATACGGCGTATGGCTTCCAGGCCGCCCATAATGGGCATGGCTATGTCCATCAGTACCACGTCTGGCAGCAATTTGGCCACCTTCTCCAGCCCTTCCCTGCCATTGGCTGCCTCGCCTACTACCTCCATGTCTCCAGCCAACGCCAACAGGGTGCAAATGCCATCTCTAACAATGATGTGGTCATCCACTACCAGCACCGTTATCTTTCGCATCCGCTTTGCTCCAATACACTGGCACTCTTACCGTAATCCTGGTACCCTTCCCAGGTTGTGACTGGATATCACAAGTACCACCGAGGAGACTCGCCCTTTCTTTCATGCTGAACAGTCCTCGCCCGCGACCGCTTTCGTCCACCTCAATTGGCCTTGACGCATCAAAGCCGCTGCCATCATCTTCAATTTGCATCATGAGCTCGTCTGAACTGCACCGCACACTTATCACTGCGCTCTTGGCCTGGGAGTGCCAAGCTATATTGGCGATTGACCCTTGGGCGATGCGGTAAAGCCCGAATTCAGCTTCTGAAGGCAAGCGTTGCTCCATACCTTCATGCTTCACCGATACGTTGATCCCCACCGGCTGAAGGCGGTTCTCGGCGTATTGGCGGATGGCGGGGGCCAGTCCGAGGCTATCCAAGACAGTTGGCCTGAGAGACTTCATTATTTCGTTTATCTCCGAATTGAGCTGATGAGTGATATTATGGGCCTTCTCAAGCTTGGCTTTGAACGCTGCATCGCCAAAGTCGGAGGCGTTAGCGATGTCCAGGAGTGCTTGCATGTTAAGTGAAAGGCCGGTCAGCGACTGGCCGGTTTCATCATGCAGTTCGCGGGCAACCCTGCCTCGCTCTTCTTCCTGAGCTATCAACATATGACGGGCAAGTCGGCGATAGTTTTCCCGCTCCTTTCTCAACTGCTCGTATAGCTCTGCCTGCTCGATGGCGACCCCTACCTGATCGCCGATTGCGTGTAGTAGATGCATGTCATCCTTGGTGAAACTACGCGGCAAACGGCTGGCAACATTCAACACGCCCAGTACAGTGTCTTTGGCTCGGAGAGGGACACTGATGAACGCCCTGAGACCCTCTGTGCTTATCAAAGTGACCCAGGCAGCGCGCGGGTCAGCGGAGATGTCCTCGACCAGCACAGACTTGCCAGTTTGAGCTACCCTCCCTGCGATTCCTTCACCCAGTTTGAGGTGCATCTCTTCAGCATATTTGGCGGACACACCACGATAGACCCGGTAGGAGAGCGATTGGGTTTGTTCGTCTATGAGCAGAATCCCCCCGATAGTTCCGTTCATGATATCGAGCACGGTATCCAAAGCGACGTCAAGGATAGCATCGAGATCCCACAACCCGCTGACTGCGGCTGACACTCGGCTCAAGGCTAGCAACTCGGCATATGGCTTCCGGGCACTGCTTTCAGAGTCTTGCAAGTTTGCCTCTAGGCTACTCGAATCGGTAGACTGTATATCTCCTTCGTCCTTCGCTTGCATCCCTGTCACCTCTCGAAGAGAAAAGGCCTGTCCAGCGATATCCCCTGGTCAGGCCTGTACGTATCTCTTAACGCTCCCTATTTAAGCTATTCAAAGGCCGATAATTAGCACACTGACGGTGTTGCTGATGGGAATACCGCCCAAGTTGTGGGTCAGTCCCAATTTGGGGTCCTTTAACTGCCGCTTATCCGCCCTGCCCTGAAGCTGCAGGTACATTTCGTACAGCATCCTCAGACCGCTGGCGCCTATCGGATGTCCAAAGGATTTCAATCCGCCATCGGGCTGCACCGGCAGGCCCCCTGTTAGCTCGAAGAACCCTGACTCGATATCTTCTCTTACCTTCCCCCTGGGGCTGAACTGGAGGTCCTCACAGGTAACGGCCTCGGTGATGCTGAAGCAGTCGTGAAGTTCGGCCATGCTTAGCTCCTCGCGGGGGTTCTTTATCCCTGCCTCAGCGTAGGCCGCCTCGCCGGCCCGAAGAGTCGACTTAACTTGAGTGAAATCGTAGTCAGCTCTGAGCTCACCCTCGCTGGGCATTACGGAAATCTGCAATGCCTTGACATAAACAGGGTCGGGTCTGTAGTCCTTGGCCTTATCGGCAGGTACCACTATGGCTGCTGCTGCTCCGTCGCTTACACCGCAGCAGTCGAACAGCCCCAGGGGCCAGGCGACTATCGGAGCGTTCATCACCTGCTCTATGGTTACCTCTCTTCTCAGATGCGCCTTGGGGTTCAGGGTGCCGTTGTGGTGGCTCTTCACCGAGACCATGCCTATCGTTCGCTTGCCCTCTTCAGGGCTCAAGCCATACCTGGAAAAGTATACTGTGGCCATCAAGGCGAACATCCCGGGAGCGGTCCGATCCGGGTATCTGTTGCTCGGTAGACTCTGCTGATCGGGGAGCCCGCTCCAGCCTGAATCCTTTAGCTTCTCGAAGCCGACGGCAAGACATAGGTCGTAGGCTCCGGAAGCTACTGCATAGCAGGCGTTTCTAAAGGCGTCCGACCCTGAGGCACAGGCGTTTTCCACCCTGGTGACGGGGATATACTGCAGCTTGAGAGGATCGGCCAGGCAGCGTCCATCGAAGCCCGATACCCAGGTTCCGGCCCAGGCCGCTTCTATATCTTTAGGCTCTATCTTGGCGTCTTCGAGCGCCTCCTTAGTCGCTTCAAAGATCAGATCATTCTTGCTTTTATCCCAATGCTCGCCGAACTTGGTGCAGCCCATGCCTATGATAGCAACTTTGTCTCTAATTCCTTTGACACTCCCCATTTGCCCTCCTTAAATCTAGCTGTTCTTGGTGTGACTTTGCTAACACCTTATCGGTGTACACTTCCACCAGTAGTTGTGAATGCCCTCAAAATAATGGACCTTCCTGAAGGAGACCTCCACCGGCATGCCTGTCTTCACTTCTTGGGGATCGCGGTCGACCATGTTGAAAATGATCCTTCCCCCTTCTTCGAAATCAACGGCTGCAATGGTGGTTGGAGGGTCGATGCTGGCTGCTAGATTGTCATGAGAGAAGGTGGTGAGCGTGGCCTTCTTGTCAGTAAAGTCGTAGGGCTCAAAATTGTCCTGGGCCTGACAGATAACACATACACGCTGTGGGGGGTACTGGGGTGTTCCGCAGCTCTTGCATTTGACTCCGTGCAGAGAGAGTCCCCAATCCATATCCCTCCACAACGCCGGTACCGATATGTGATTCAGGGGAGGGCGCGGGGGTGGCTCGGTTTCCATCAGTCCGCGCCACTGCACATACTTCAGGTAGCTGGGCATCATCCTCTTCGATGCCAGGTGACGCTTTATCCCTCTTCTGTCCTTGATCCTGTCGATATCTTCAGTCGCCTTCAAAATGAAAACGTCGCATCCGTCGCCGTATCCCACGCACAAGAGATTATCCCCTGCCTTTGCATCTTCCAGGGCTGCCACCAGCATCATCAGAGAGAGGGCGGACCCGGTATTGCCTACGGTCATGTACAGTGGGTCCTGGATCTGGGCCATGGGTTCGAACCCCATCCTTCCCGCTGCCATGCCCAGCAGCCTGGGGTCGGGAGCGTAGACGGCGGCTTTGGCAATATCACCCGTGGTCAGGTTGTACTTCTGCAAGGCCTCGGCAACGGTTGGGGGAACGACACGGAGGTATCCGGCCTCCCGAACGAACCGCTCTTCCCAGAAGCGGACAAAGGTATCCTTGTCCGAACGCCACATGTCGTGAAATTCCTGGAAGACAGAAACGCTGCCCACTATGTCAGCAGCGACCCCTGAGTTCGCCACCAGAACGGCAGCCGCCCCATCGCCGAAAGACATCTCTTTGTCCCCGTTGGGGGCTCCCAGCCGAGTTTCCGCGCAGGTAACCAGGACGCCCGTGGCCGATCCTGATTGGACGGCATCAACGGCTGCCCTGAGAGCATTGGTCCCTGCTCTCAGAGAGCCGGCGAAGTCCATGGTGAGGGTCTCTTTGCTCAGACCCAGCGCACCGGCCACGACTGATGCCGCCTGCTTCTCCTTGTAGGGAGAGGTCGTCGAGGCGAAATACAGACGGTCGACCTTCTGGGGGTCGACGCTGGTCATGCAGTCCCTGGCGGCTGCGACGGCCATCGTTATGCTGTCCTCGTCATAACTGGCGACGGCTTTCTCTCCGGGTATGGGCAACATACTATCCCACGCCTTCTGAATGTCGGGGCGGTTTAGCCTATATAACGGTATGTAGGCGCCATACGATGTGATCCCTGCCATTTGCCCTCCTTTTGGCAATCTTCGGGGACTATTATAGCATCCTGACCGCTCGCCCGCAATGCCTGATGCTTCCCTCCCGGTATCGGGGCGTCCTTCTGGATGGGCGACGACGCCATTCGGCGCTCTTGACATAAGGAAACAGCAATGGCAGGCAAGGACGGCAAATCGTCTCCCCAGGCAGCGGTGGAATCGGAACCTCTCTATAGAATAGGTATGTTCTAGAGACCTACGATAATGATGCTGGCTACGCTCCTGTAGGGGATGCCACCCAGGTTGTGGGTAAGGCCATATTTGGGGTCTTTCAACTGCCGCTGGTCAGCCCTGCCCTGTAGCTGCAGGTACATTTCATAGATCATCCGTAATCCGGAGGCTGCGATTGGGTGTCCAAAGCACTTCAGGCCTCCATCGGGTTGAATCGGCTGTGCCCCATCCAGGTTGAAGCGGCCACCCGTGATATCGTCCTTTACGTTGCCCCTCGGGCTGAACTGCAAATCTTCCATGGTCACTGCCTCGGTGATGGAAAAACAATCGTGGACCTCGGCCATACTGATCTCATCACGCGGGTTCTTTATCCCCGCTTCCTCGTAGCCTCTGGCTGCGGCTCGGGTGCTTGTCTCCACATGAGTATAGTCGAAATCGGTGTACATCTCTTCCTCGCCCGAGGTGGCAGCGATCTGGAGGGCCTTAACATAGACAGGATCGGACCTGAAGTTCTTCGCCATGTCAGCTCGACAGACAATAGCTGCTGCCGCTCCGTCGCTTACTCCGCAGCAGTCAAACAACCCAAGGGGCCAGGCGACAATGGGCGCATTTATTATCTGCTCCACGGTCACTTCTCTGCGGAGGTGTGCCTTGGGGTTCAGAGCGCCGTTGTGATGGCTTTTGGCTGACACAAGGGCCAGCATTTTCTTGCCCTCCTCGGGGTTGATGCCGTACCGGCTGAAGTACCTGGTAGCGAGCATGGCGAACATCCCAGGAGCGGTCTGGTTTGCCGCGATGATCCTGTGCTTTGTGCCTATAACCATCCACTGGGAGAATTCGGGGAGGCCGCCGTACCCTGTGTCCTTGAGCTTCTCCACGCCGAGCGCCAAAGCGATGTCGCATGCTCCCGAGGCCACGGCATAACAGGCGCCCCTGAAAGCCTCTGAGCCACTGGCGCAATAGTTCTCGACCTTGGTCACTGGAATGAATGGCAGCTTCAGAGTTTGAGCTAAAGGCAGGGCACTGTGTCCCACGTTAACCTCGGTGAACTCGGGCCCGCCCTGCCAGGCGGCTTGAATATCCTTCTTCTCTATCCCCGCATCCTCAATGACTTCCTTGTAGGCATCGATCATCAGGTCTTCGGAGCTCTTGTCCCAGAGTTCCCCGAATCGGGTGCACCCCATTCCAATGATTGCAACCTTGTCTTTTATTCCCTCTGGCACTTCTGCCTCCTTCTCTCAAGTTGTCCCGAACCTCACCCTTTGTAGCGTCCCGATTCCTATCGGGACGAAGAATTCGCTGCCACAGGAGTGGCAACGCTACTTCTCACAAAAATCTCGGGCCCCAAATCCCTCTCCCTTGAAGGGAGAGGTTAGAGCCTGTCCTGAGTTCGTCGAAGGATGAGGGTGAATTCCCCCTCCCCTTAGTCCCCTCCCGCCTGGGGAGGGGAATTGTATGCTCTCTCTGGCATCGCTTTCCAGAAGTAGCCGTGAATGCCTCTGACCTCATCCACGTATTTTCTGCGAAAGCTCATCTCTACCGGCATATCCACTCTGAGTGCTTCCGGTTCGCAGTCGGTAAGATTAAAACCGAACCTCCCTCCGCCTTCGAAGTCAATCACCCCATACATCTCCGGGGGACTGGGGCTGAAGGCCAGGCTGTCCATCGTATAGCTGAAAAGTTTGCACTTCTTGTCGGAGAAGCGATACTCTTCCATTTCGTCGATGGCTCCGCAACTGGGGTTCACACATACCCGCTGGTAAGGATACTGCGGGGTGCCGCAGCGCTTGCACTTTGCCCCAATAAGACCCAGGATCGTCTTTCTGTCCCTCCACATCAGCGATACCATAGATGCACCGACCTCTCCACGGACCCCCATCTCCATAGGTATTACATCGTGGAAGGACGAATACCTCTCGTAGCTGGTCAGCTCTTTCCTCGAAGCCAGGTGCTTCTTAATCCCCCTTCTATCCCTGACCTTCTCGATTTGCTCCGTCACCTGGAAGAATAAGGCGTCACTTCCGTTGCCGTAGCTGGCAACCAGGATCTTATCTCCCGGCTTGGCATCCTCCAGGGCGGCGACGAGCATCATCAGAGAATGAGGAGTGCCGGTATCGCCCACGGTGGTGAGCAGCTCCTGCTGAATTTGAGCAGGATCGAGTTGCAGTCTTCTCGCTATCGCGCCGTGCTCTCTGAGGTAGATGCAGGGATAGATAACCTTGGCGAAGTCCTTGATCTCCAGCCCGTATTTCTTCAGCAGCCCTGAAATAGCCTCGGGGATGAACTTGGTATAGGCCTCGTCTCTGATCCACCTGTCTTCCCACATGCGGTTGTACCTATCCCCATCCGCCCTCCACTGGTCCATGAAATCATAGGAAAGGGAGTAGGAGCCCTCCAGGCTGGCGATAACATCGCTATCCCCCAGAACTACGGCGGCAGCGCCCTCTCCAAAGATCACCTCTTGAGGACTGCCAGCCTTCCCCAAACGGCAATCGGAGGCACACACCATGACATTGCTATCTGAGCCTGCCTTTGCCGCGTCACAGGCAGCGAGCAAGGCACCGGTTCCCGCCTTGATAGAATCGCTGAAGTCACATGTCCGAATATCGGGGCGCAGGTCGAGGGCAGTGGCGATTATTCCTGCATTTTGCCTTTCCCGGTAGGGTGGAGTGGTGGTGGCGAAGTACAGGCCGTCGATCTTCTCCCTCTCAAGCCCGTCGAGACAGTCTATGGCAGCGGCCACCGCCATAGTGAGGCTGTCCTCATCATAATTGGCTACCGCCTTCTCTCCGGGCAAAGAGGCTGCTGAGGTTGACCATCCTGTGGCGGAAGAGATGGTCTTGCGGTCTATCCTTTGTAGTGGGATGTAGGCGCCATACGATGTGATCCCTGCCATTTGCCCTCCTTTCGTCGCCTAGAATTATAACATCCAGACTGCATGCTCGCAATGACAGGGAGAACGGGGCTCGTCAGAGTCATGAGGGCCAAGCCGCGTAGGGTGGGTGGAACGAAGAGAAACCCACCGCATATTGCTGGTGATTGGTGGGTTCTGCCGGCACGTCACCACCGTACGTCTGCTCCGCAGATTCAGCTGACGCATTGAGGGAAATACGTCAAAACGGTCCTTGACTGGCGAGGTATGGGCACAGCTTGAAACGGAGTCGGCACCTACAGGAAAATAGGAGCTAGGGGCAGGATGAGTACTGATGCAATCAGCAGAGGGATTATACCAAGCAACTCGATTCCAGTGATTGGGGGAACGATCATCAACAAGAACAGTGCCCCAGCAATGGCGAAGTAGGTATGTCCTTGTTCAGAAGAGCTGCCCAGCACCCTTCTCCTCAACGCCTGTCTCTTGTACTCGAGTCTAATCAGCAATCCCAGCATCCGCACACCTCCAACGCTAGTAAGGCCACAGTATAGCACTACGACAATCGCTGTCAACAGTTGTCCGAGCTTACGATACTATGATTATCTTAACCAATCCTCCCAATCTTGGGGCAGCACGCGTATATTGCCCCGTAGGGTAGGTGGAACGAAGAGAAACCCACCGTATATTGCTCG
>CAYVES010000014.1:22155-24735 GCA_964449845.1 uncultured Dehalococcoidia bacterium | reverse complement strand
GTTGAGATCACTATTGTTGGTGACCGTAGCATCAACGGTGAACGCGTTGAGGCCGTGAATGGTACAGCTCTGGCAGACCTCGTAACCATCAGGGGGCCACGTGATGTCAAGTTCCACCTCACCCGCGCCCAGCTGGTGCACAGTCCACGGGTCGTTGATGTAGACGGTCCTCTCATGCAGGCTGTTGCCGCTGGGACCGCAGGCCTCGTCCTTGGCCTGCACCAGGACCTCGATATCGCCGGGAGCGTCGCAGTGAAGCGTCCAGCCTACGGTCGCCCACTCGCCGGGCGCGAGGTCGCCGACGCACCACTCAAGCGGATCGTTGTAGACAATGCTGGCGAACAGCCCATCAGCAGCCGTGTCCTCGACGGCGAATTCATCCGTTCCAGCATCGTAGCCCTGGCCCCACCTTATGGTGCCGTTAACATCGACCAGCTCATAAGAGCAGTTATTGGTTATGTTGGCCTTGATGCCGAAGTTGGTGCAGGGGACAACCGTCTGGGGCAGCGCCGAGTTCAAGCCGGGTGCCTCGATGATCTCGATTTCGACGCACCTGTCCGGCGCGGAAACTGTCTGGTAGACGTCGATCTGGCCGCTAGCAGGGCAGGCCTCACCACCATCCATCACGTCGACCGTTATCGTCTGCCAGCCGGTGCCCGCATCGCAGTGAACCAGCCACCAGAAGTCGACCATCTCGCCCTTGGCAAGCGGCTCATCCGATGTCTGGGTCGCATCATTGCCGGCACAGAGAACCCGAGAGACATCCAGGCCGCCCAGGTTGATTGTAGCTGTAATGGGCGCATCTGCAGTGCCGTTGCCGGTGTTGACCACAACGGCGTTCACGTAGAAACTCTGGCACACACTGAAAGTGTCCTCGGCCGTGAAATCGCCGTTGGCGTCCTTAATATAGGTGTTGAGGAACACCTCCTGGTGGCACGGGGTCCACTCCTCGACCGGATTACAATCGGGGTTATAGCTTTGAGCAGCCACTGCGGGCGCAAAGACCGCACACAAAGAAATGACCATCGCCAAAGCGACCAGTAGATTGAGCGCCTTGGCTGGCCACTTGTTCCTTCTACTCATTTGCCCTCTCCTTTACCATTGTATTTCCGCACAGGGAAAACATGCTCAAGCCTTTCTCTTCTTTATCCTAGATCGGCCTTTTGTCACATTTGCACCTCCTTAAAACTTTGATTTATATTTCCTTGGCTGACATAGCACAACCACAGCCATTGAAAGCTTGCCGCAGTATAAACACAGCCAGCTCTCCTTGTCAAGAGTACAGGGGTTCACAGTCGTATATTACTAACGTTTCCTTAAAACGTTTCGCGCAAACTGGAGTTTGCCACTTGGAAAAAGCAGGCACGCTGGTTCATTGTAAACACCTTTCAGCCCGCTTGTCAATAGTTTTGCTCAAGTTTTGATAAGAGATTAAGGGTTTTGTTAACAGAGTTCGCCAAAAGTCGCCAATATTACGCTTTGAGCCCGCTTTTGCGGCGCCTATCACCACCCCTCATGGACTAACGGACTGCTCTATTCCCTATGTATGCAACTCAAGCAAACCGATAAGTCCCTGTTGCCATGCAACGGACTGTAAAGCTTTTACCACTTTTTCGCCAGCTTGTCAAGCCCCCCTGTCCACGAAATGCAATTTCGTTAAAGATTAGTAAGAAGACTTTGTAGGGTCGGTCAGGCGGAAAGGCCATCGAACGCAGCTTACTGGACTGCCGTCGACACGGTGGGTTTGGCTACGCTGCACGCACCCTACTGCTTTGTCATTGCGAGCTAAGCGAAGCAATCTCCTATTCCCGTGCCACCCACCACCCCTGAGATTGCTTCGTCCCCCGATGAATCGGGGTCCTCGCAATGACATCGCCATCTGGGCGACCTAGGATAGGTCAAATGAAATGGAACCCACCTTCCCAAACCCGGATCGAAACGGTGAGTTTCGCTGCGCTGCACCCACCCTACCGCTCAGGACAGGCCCTAACATCTCTGGTCGAAGGACTCCCGTCAAGGGAGAGGAATCAGCAATCCTCCCTCCGCCAGGGGAGGGAGCTAGAGGGAGGGGGCGTTTTGGCGACAAAACCCCCTTGACATAGTAGAACATATGTACTAATATCCCCATATCCCGAGAGGTCTCTAGATACTGGGAGGGGGCCCGTGAGGCTTTTGAGACTGGCCGTTGAAACCCAGAAGTGGGAGCTGGCAGCGCATGCCTTGATTCTGGGAGCGATTGCAGCGAGGCAGAAGGAATATGGCAAGCCCGGTGGCAAGAAAGGCAAAAGGCGACCCCAAAGCCAAGCGAAATAGCGCTAAACGAGGCTTCTACTCCAGGGCGCTGGATGAGGCCGAGTTGCTGGATTTCGAGCTGGCCCACGGGGTCGAGGGCATTGATGACGAGATCGCCCTGCTCAGGGTAAAGATCAAGTCCCTCCTGGAAAACGACCCGGAGAACGTGAAGCTGATCATGGAGGCAACCAAGGCCCTGGCCCGCCTGGTGACGACCCGCTATAGGATCAGCGCCGATCAGAAAAAGGCCCTGAGCACTGCCATAGGCAATGTTCTACGGGGCCTGGC
>CAYVES010000014.1:0-22055 GCA_964449845.1 uncultured Dehalococcoidia bacterium | reverse complement strand
GTTGCCGATAGCGTACTCAACCGAAAGGGTTTGACCTTTTCGGTGGAGATCGCGCGGCAGGGGGGCAAGAACGAGCTTTCAGCACAGCTCGAGGTGCTGATGCTCACCCTGTTTATCGCCCGGGGAGGCAACGCGATAAAATGCTCCCCAACCTTCAAGCCGCAGACAGTTATCTCCATGATGCGCCTCAAGGAGAGACTGAACGACTGGGGCTATGCAGGGGTCTGGAGAACGGAGATGAACTATATCGTGAGGCTGGGGAACGCCAGGCAGATTTTCCTCTCCGCCGACGAATCGGCGAATGTGGTGGGGAATACAGCACACATACTCCTGGAGGTGGACGAGTCGCAGGATGTGTCCAAAGAGAAGTACGCTAAGGAATTCAGGCCGATGGGGGCGGCGACAAACGTGACCACGGTTCACTACGGCACTACCTGGGATGATTCCACGCTGCTCGAAGAGGTGAAGGAGCTCAATCTCGAACTGGAGAGGAAGGACGGGATCAAACGGCATTTCCGCTGCACCTGGGAGGAGGTAGCCAGGCACAACCCGGAGTACCTTCACTACGTCGAGGGGGAGAGGGAGCGGCTAGGGGAAAGCCATCCCCTGTTTCAGACGCAGTACTGTCTCAAGCCGATACATGGTGGTGGAGGGTTCTTGAACCCGGGTCAGATGGCTCAGCTACAGGGGACGCACAGCCGACGCCGCCATCCTGACGGGGCAGGGGTCTATGTCGCTGGGATAGACCTGGCCGGGGAGGCAGAGGAGGGGGAGGACGCAGCGCTGCGCGCCCTGAAGCCCAGGCGGGACTCCACGGTGGTCACCATAGGAGAGCTTGACTTCAGCCGTGATAGGCAGCCCGACGTGGGGCTGCTCTATCCCAGGGTGAGGGTCGTGGAGCACTACTGGTGGACGGGCAAGCCCCACCCCACCCTCTACCCCCAGCTTGTCGACCTACTCAAGAACGTGTGGCAGGTAAGGAGGGCGGTGGTGGACGCCACCGGGGTGGGCGCGGGAGTTGCCAGCTTTCTCTGCAATGCCCTGGGGAAGTCGGTGGTGAACCCCTTTACCTTCACCCAGGCGTCCAAATCCAAACTGGGCTTCGACCTCCTGGCAGCGATAAACTCAGGGCGGGTCAAGATGTACGCCCATGATGGGTCGGAGGAATGGCGCGAGTTCTGGTTTCAGATGGCGAAAGCCAGGAGCAACTTCAGGCCCAATCAGACGATGAACTTCTATGTCGATCCAGCCGTCGGCCACGATGACTTTCTGGCAAGCCTCGCCTTGCTGGTCGAGGCGGCACGCTACACACCCCGATCGGCCCACGGACGCCTGAGAGGGGAGCAGCCATGAATCCCCCTAAATCCCCCTTCAGTAAAGGGGGACTGAGGGGGATTTCAGGAGAAGGTTGACCATGAGTAATAAAGCCTGTCATTCTGAGGGAGAAGACGTTGAGCCAATGGCCGATCGGCTGCCCGACTATTTCGACTACTGCGACCAAGGCTGCGACCTTTTTCCATCCTGCCTCCACTGCCCCCTGCCCCGCTGCCGCTACGACGAGCAGACAGGAGGGAAACGGACAGCCACGAGATTGCGAGATAAGGAGCTTCTAAGGCAAAGAGGGCTGGCTGGCAAAAGCGTGGCCGAGCTGGCGAGAAGCTTCGGCGTGAGCAAACGCACCGTGCAACGAATCATCAGGGCATCAAGCTTGAGCTCAGATCGAAAGGAGGACACCCAGTGAACAACATTTCTCAACCCGCATCGGCGACCGCCAACCTCACCCTGCCCCAGCAGATAGGCCGCATGGATCTCGACCGCCTCAAGGCCTACCGCGAGAATCTCGATTTCTATAACGGGGTACAGTGGCCCGGTCATCCCCGGCCCAGGCAGCGCCGGCTCACCTTCAACTACGCCAGAGTCTTTGTTGACAAGGTGACGAGCTACCTGATGAGCGGGCTCAGCTTCGCCATCGACGCAGTCTCCGCCGAGGACAAGGAGAAGGCACGTAAGGCAGAGGAGGCTATATATAAGGTATACGAAACAAACAACCTGGACCAGCTGGACTTCGATACCGAGATCGATGCCGCAATCTTGGGGGACGGCTGCTTCAAGGTAACCTGGGATTCCCAGGAGAAGCGCGTTCGGCTATCAGCGCCCGATGTGCAGGGGATATTCGTCTGGTGGCTGGGAGATGACGTCAGCCGGGTATGGCGAGTTGCCAGCCGTTACCGGCTCTCAGCCGATGAGATCCCCCTCCTCTACAACGTAGGGGCAACCCGACGGGTCGCCTCTACCCCCAGCAAACCCCAATCAACCATCATCGAGGTGTGGACAGACAGCAAGTTCGAACTCTGGATCGATGACCTGCTGTTCGAACGAAAGGCCAATCCCTACGGTTTCATTCCCTTCATCATCTTCCCCAATCTCAGGGAGCCGAAGAAGTTCTGGGGGGTCTCCGACATCCCGGCGCTTAAGGAGCCGGCGCGGGAACTAAACCGGGCGCTGTCGCAACTTTCCTCGATTCTCGAGCTGTCGGGAAACCCCATCGCTGTCCTGGAGAACATCGAGAGCGCCCAGGACATAGCGGTGCAGCCGGGAGCGGTGTGGGAGATCCCGGAGCAGGCAAGGGCATACCTGCTGGACCTGCTTCAGGGAGGAGGGGTAAAGCTACACGTGGACTACATAGACCTGCTCTACCGCACGCTGCACGACCTCTCCGAGTCACCGCGGACCGCCTTCGGCGATAACCAGCGCGGCCTCTCCGGGATCGCTCTGGAGATGGAGCTTCATCCCCTGCTACAGAAGGTCAGGCGCAAGCGATTGATCAGGACGGCAGTGTACAGGCGTCGCAACGACCTGATCCTCAGGGTCCTGGAGCGGATGACAGGGGAAAGCTTTGGCGACTACCGCTCCCGGATCATCTGGGGCCCGGTACTGCCGCAGGACAGGGAGCGCCTGGTGCGGGATGAGGAGATACTGATCGGCAGCGGAGTCCATTCGCGACGGAGGGCGATGGACGAGCTGGGCATCGAGAACCCCGAGGCCGAGTTCGAACGCTGGTTGCAGGAGGAAGAGAAAATAGATAAACGATCCAATGGCGGATATCAGTGACAGGGCTAGGGTCAGATAGGCAAATCTGGCACCGTTCAGTTTTAGTTGATAGCGTGCGTCAGCCCTAAATTGGCTGTCGCTTGTTTGGACACTACGAACCACCCTCGACTTCTGCGAAACTCTTAATCCTAACATAGAGGTTGAATTAAGTGGGGCCGCCGGGAATTTGCTGTTTGCACGTTTCAGTCCAAGAATTGATGAACTGTGTCCTGCACCCACTTATCGAAGCTAAATGGACTGTCAGGACTGTGGACCTGTGGACTGCCTTGGCTAATCCCTTCGTAAGAAGCAGTCCGTAGGTTTGCTATTGACAGCACTGTATAATAAGTGTTGAAAGATCTCAGCAGTGGCAGCTTCTTCGTGACTACGTTTGGCATCCAAAGCAACATATGTTATTCTTCAGAAGAAGACTCACTCACGGGACTAAAGCAATGGGAGGTGGCTGTGAAGTCAAACCGTGGGTGCTTTTTTGTCTCCTAATGGCGGGGAGGATACTGCACCCGAAGTGAAGCATGAGTGCCAAGTAAGATAGCGGCCGATGGTACTATAGAACCATGCAAGTACTATAGACTCAAGCTAAGACACGTGTTATCGTTTTTTACAAAAGCTGTCGGTGGTGGATTGAAAGGGGGGAAATAGCATGGTGGACGCTTTGTTCCCAGACGTGACTATCCAAGAAGCACTAAGCAAAAAAGAGACATGGGATAGCTACCAAAAGTATTGGGCAAACCATAACTGGTTAGACCAAAACTTCGAACAAATCAGGGAGAAGTATGAGGGGAGAGTAGTAGTTGTTGTGAACCAGAACATCGCGTTTAGCAGTGACAATATGGAAGAAATAAGGAAAGAAGTTCGAGGTTTTGATACACCTAACGAGGCATACATTCGATACATCCCTGCTGAAAACGAACTACTCCTCTTGTAGGTTCTTTTGTGTGTAAGGGCCTGATCTCCGGAACAAAATCAGTAATTCCTGCTTTTGTTGCCTTCAAAGCTCACCTGGTAAAGGGCCAACTGCCATCGTTAGCTTTCCTAATTGATACCGGAGCTGAAAAGACGATGGTCAACGCCGGAGATGCCGAGAAACTGGATATAGAATATAAGATGTCGCCAGGCGGAATAGAAGTTCCTTTTTTTGGTGGGGTGGCGTTAAAGAAAGGACCTCTGATGGGAGGAGTTGGTGGGGGTATTCAATCTTATGAGGTCCCTGACGTTGAACTCATACTTATAACGGAGATGAATGACATAGTCGAACTGCACGGAGAGCATTTAGATGTGTTGTATGTACCAGAGGGCCGGGTTAGGGAAATCCCCAGCTTGCTGGGAATGGATGTTCTCAGCCGTTTTAATTGTACTTGGAATCACGAACATCTCGACGTAGATTTGGACAGGATTCCTACGCTTGGGCGCTACTGGTGTAGTTACATGGAACGCTCTGCCCTTGGCTTGGCATAGCGGCCTTTGCCCGCATATCACTGCTTTCCGGTTCCCCAACTGCCTTCAGTTGCAACTTTCCTCAAATCGCCCTTACCAACAACAACCGAGAGGAACGCTGATCAGGGCCGGCGGAGATGCTCCAGGCTGCCCCTACACGCTGACTCAGAGTTCATTCTCTTCCCCCGTCTCCCTACCACTGGCTATCGCCAGCAGGCGGTCTAGGAGAGTGGCCCTTGACCGCGGAGCCACAATGGTGGCATAATCCGACTATCAGAAGAAACGGGGAGTCGGATTGGCCATTGGTGTAGCCGGCTTAGTAGGACTAGTAGGCGGGATCCTCGCCGGTGCCTGGGATGGTTTTGCCGTCATCCTCTGGCACGGACCTCACCCACTTCCACCTTCTGACATCTTCTACCTATCTCTGTACTCGCTGGCGTTGTATGGCGCAACAGGATTTGTACTCATGGCGGCCATAGCAGCTGTCGGAATAGGCCTCATCCACGTGGGGAAATATCGCGTGGAGAGACCACTATTGTCGGGAATATTCGTCGCCATCTTTGTCGCGTTAGCGGTATACGTATTTCTCCCAGACGGCGACAATTGGGTTCAGATTCTTGAGTTCACCGTAATCAGCATATTCAGCGGGCTGGCGCTCGGCGGGCTAAGTGTGTACGTTCTGAGAAGAGGAATAAGGAATGACACCCTAGCTGCCGCCTGTGTCTCATCGGTAGTCTGGGTATCCGTCTTACTCTACGGTGCGTTATGGATCAATTCGACTGTCTTGTCTGAAGAACGGTTTTGGAAACCTACGAGCTTGCTCTCCACATTGGGTCTACTGCTCGTCGTGAGCCTCCTTGCCATTGGCCTGTACCGCTTATCCCGTTTCATATTGCATAAGTATGAGCGCCTGAGGATGAGGCAGGCAGGTTGGACGCTGGTTGGGGTTGTGGCTGCTGCTGCTATCGCCATTTCGCTGGTTGGGCCTTTCAACCTCGATGGTGGCACGGAGAACGAAGCAGAGGCAGCTTCACATACCAGTGGGAACGAAACGCCGGCGGTCTCAACGCCGCGGGAGGGGATGCCAAATATTCTCCTGATCGTCATGGATACCGTGCGGGCAGACCATCTCTCCTGTTATGGCTACCAGCGCAACACCACACCAAACATCGATAGCATAGCGAGCGAGGGGATTCTGTTCGAGAACGCCGTTGCTCAAGCCCCGTGGACCCTTCCCTCACATGCTTCAATGTTCACCAGTACCTTCCCCACTGACCACGGCACGACCGCAGAACACCGCTGGCTGGAAGACGATTTTGAGACCATCGCGGAACTGCTACGTTACCTTGGCTATCAAACCTTTGGATATAGCAACAATCCCTTCGTCGCTCCGGAAACCAATTTGGACCAGGGTTTTGACACCTTCATAATCACACCTTTTGGCCAGGCAGAGGGAGATAGGGAAACGGACATAGAGCTGGCGGAGTTCCTGAGATTAGAGCAATACATTGACCAACTTTTTCATGGAAATGAAGGAGCCACGCGTGAAATAGTTATGGATGACGGAGCACAGAAAACCAACGAGGTGGTCAAGGCGTGGATAGCAGATGCTCATCAGTCGGAGAAACCATTCTTTATCTTCATAAACTATATGGAGGCACATACTCCCTATCATGCCCCTCGGCAGTATTCCGCCCCCTACTTGCCCGATAACGTAAGTTTGTCCAGGGCACAGGGGGTTAATCAAGAGTCCGCAACCTACATAGGCGAAGCGGTGTACATGAGCGAGGAAGATTTTGCAATTCTCAACGCTCTGTATGACGGGGAAATAGCATATCTTGACTACAGGATAGGACAGTTGCTTGACTACCTTAGAGAGCTGGATATCCTGGACGACACAGTCCTGATAATCTGTGCCGATCACGGTGAGAATATCGGTGACCACAACCTGATAGGCCATCAGCTATGCGTCTACGATACATTGTTGCACGTCCCCTTGATAATCAGATACCCCGAGCTGTTTGACGCTGGAGCGCGGGTTGATGAGCAAGTGCAACTAACTGACCTCTTCCCCACCATAACTGATGTCATCCGCTTTTACCGCTATGGCGAACAGCCGATTCGCGGGCATAGTCTGCTGAGCATTCTCAAGAATCCCGAGTCAACGCCTGCATTCGCGGAATACGGGATTTTCGCCACTATTCTCGAGAATTTGAGGAAGGTAAACCCTGGGTTTGATACGTCAAAGTATGCTCACAGGCTCAAAACTGTGCGGGATGGAGACTTCAAGTATATCTGGACCTCCGACGGTCGAGACGAGCTTTATAACATACGCGATGACCCGGGGGAACTGAACAATATTATTGAAAGTGAGCCCGAAAAAGCGAGCGAGCTGAGGGCTCTGCTAAGTGAGCAGTTGGGCGGATTTGAACCTTAGCGACCTGGGGCTGCCCAGAAAATACAATGGTAAGGTTGGGCAAGATCAAAGGAGGTAGTGCTGCTATGCGAAAACACATGTTGTTGAGGATACTGGTCCTGACCATACCAGTGACGTTATTCCTCCCCCACCCAGCCCACGCGTACATGGATATTCCCGCTGCCGCCGCTGGCTCCTCTGGCGCTGTCTGGGCTGTGATTGCCCCCTTGATTGCCATGGGTGTCGCCTTCCTTGGCTTAATGATACGACCTGTGAGGATGTTCTTTGCCGCCCTAATCGCTAAGCTTCTGGGAGGGTCCAAGGCTGAACCCATTGAAACCGATGAGCAAGCAGCGCCGGGTTATTTGCCGGAGGGCGACGGGAGCGGAGAGGACAAGAGTGGCGATCTCGGGAGCTAACAGAGTAATCGTACTCGGTGTGGATGGCCTCGACCCCAATATCCTGGAGAAGCTGATGGATGCTGGAGAGTTGCCGGCCTTCTCCAGCATCAAACAAAAAGGCGCCTACAGGCGTTTAGCTACAACTAGTCCTCCACAAAGCCCGGTAGCCTGGTCGACCATCGCCACTGGTAGCAACCCCGGTTACCACGGCATTTTCGATTTCATCACCGCAAGCCGCGAAACCTATCTCCCCATACACTCGATAGTGAAAGTCAACCCGAGAAACCTCCTCCGCCGCCGCGCCTCAACCTTTCTCCCGGTGCGCAAAGGCACCGCCTTCTGGGAAATCACCTCTCGCTCACGCATCCCCACAACCGTTGTCCGATGGCCTGTTACCTTCCCTCCAGAACAGATTTGCGGTCACATGCTTTCTGGATTGGGAGTATTTGACTTGACGGGCAGTGTGGGGAGATATGCCTTCTACACCACCGGCTCAGTTGCAGAGGATGCCGACAGGAAGGGGGATGTCATCCCTGTCTCATTTAGTGGCGAGAGGATCAGGACGATGATTCAAGGGCCCGACAAGTCCCAGGTTCCTATGGAAATCAGCATTGCTGAGGAAGCTCCCGCAGCCACAATAACAATTGATGGCAACAGCTACACTATTAAGGAAAGAGAGTGGAGTGATTGGATACCGCTGAGATTTGGCCTCGGGCCTCTCAGGCGTGTATCAGGCAGTTGCAGGCTTTACCTTGATTCAGTAAAGCCTGAACTAGGACTCTACCTATCGCCCATTCAAGTGGACCCTGAAAAGCCCGCTTTCCCCATTTCATATCCGGAGGAATATGCGACCGATTTGGCGCACAGCATCGGCGGCTACAGCACCCTGGGCATACCCGAGGATACCAATGCTCTAAGCGACGGTTGTCTTGATGATGAGGCATTTTTGAGCCTGTGCAACAACATAATGATAGAAAGAGAAAAGATGCTCTGGTATGAGCTTGAACGCTTTAGGGACGGGCTACTGGCTTTTGTGTTTGACACGACCGACAGAATCCAGCATATCTACTGGAGAACGAGAGAAGTAGAGCACCCAGCCTACGACAAAGAGTACGCCGGGAAGTACCAGAATGTCATTGAAGATTACTATAGACGTGTTGATACCATCTTGCGGAGGGTGCTCGAATCGGTCGATGAGCAGACGGTCATTCTCATCGTCTCGGATCACGGGTTCACATCTTTTAGAAGAGCGGTACACCTGAATTCCTGGCTCGTTGAGAACGGATTGATGGTCTTGAGAAAGCCTGCGCGAGACGACCAGGGAGACCCGTTGTTCAAGAACGTGCTTTGGGAAAGAACAAGGGCATATGCCGTAGGTTTTTCCAGCATCTACCTTAATCTTCGCGGAAGAGAAGCAAGAGGGGTTGTCGCCCCCGGTGATGAGGCGGGGCAATTAAAAGGGAGGATTGCTGGTGCTCTCACCAGCTTAACTGATCCGAAGACAGGGGGACATGTTGTCAGGAATGTCTACCCAAGAGAGGACCTGTTCCATGGCCCATATGCGGACGACGCACCTGACTTAGTCGTTGGATTTGAACCTGGCTATCGAGCCTCCTGGCAAACCGCCATCGGCGGCGCACCACCAAGAATCCTAGAGGATAATCAGAAAAGATGGAGTGGGGATCACATAGTCGACGCAGCGTGCGTCCCAGGAATCTTCCTTGCCAATCGACGTGTGACTGCTCCCCACCCCAGGGTGATAGACATCGCACCCACTGTACTCCGCTGCTTCCAAATATCTCAACCTGCAGATATGGAAGGCAATTCACTATTGGACTAGTAGCCCCGAAATTGATATGGCTGCGGTCAGATGAGCAAATGCTCTCCTGTCGCCTATATCAGCCCTATTGATCCAGCATTCCAGATACAGACTAGCGTTAATGCCAGGCAAGCCCAGATAAGCATTCTCCTCATGGGTATCTTGGCGAATCTGTTGGCTGCCACCATGAGAACCAGAGCAAGAAAACCTTTCGCCATGAGTATCCACGATCCAGCCAGAGGTTGCAGGATTGGGTTAGCTTCAGCCATTTTCCCCTCGAGTCCTGCTGACTCCAACATGGCGCAGGCTCTGTTTGTTAAGAAAGCATCTACAACATTTAGGCACAAGTACAGAACAAGCCAGAATACGATACTAGCTTGAAAATCGTCAGATTTAGCTTCCAGTCGCATCCTTGACAGCAGTGCCCTCATAATGTCACCAACCTAGCCGCACCCCCTCAGCACCCTTGATTCCCAAACGAAAGCTTGCGATTACTTTCGTACTAGCCTACCGATGTACCGGGCTATTACCTTCGTACTATCCCTGCAACCCTATTATTGGTACTTTCGTCAACAGATGTCAAGACTGGAGCAGTACTTTCGTACCAAGTTTGGAGGATAGGTGAAGTGAAGTGAAGAAAACCTGACGCCCAGGATGAAACGTCGAGGAGGGCAATCGCCTGGCCGTCGCCGGGGACAACCGTCCACTACAGGTTGGCCTACCCGAAGGGAGGAAGACCCAGCGTTCCTAAGCGGCTCGCCTTGGATAGGGTTGACAAGCTTCCATATTTGACGCAATATGCATAGCGTCCGACATCACCCCTTTGATCTTCCGACAGCGGAGCGCATAATGACGAAAAGCATCGCCGAAATCAACGAGAGGATCGCCAAGGGCCAGGCAGTGGTAGTTACCGCTGAAGAGGTTATCGACCTGGTCAAAAAGAAGGGAGTAGCCAAGGCCGCCAAAGAGGTTGATGTGGTGACCACCGGCACATTCGGCCCCATGTGTTCATCGGGCGCTTTCTTCAATCTGGGGCATTCCCAGCCGCGGATAAAGGCCGGCGGAGGCCAGGTTTACCTGAACGACGTGCCGGCCTACACCGGCATCGCGGCGGTGGATATCTTCCTCGGCGCAACGGCCATTGCCGATGATGACCCTAGAAACAGGGTTCATCCGGGCGAATTCAACTATGGCGGCGGCCACGTAATCGAGGACCTGGTAGCTGGCAAGGATGTCAGGCTGGTGATCAACGCCTATGGAACCGATTGCTACCCCAGGAAAAAAGTCGAAACCTGGATCAACCTACAAAGCATGAATGAGGCGATACTCTTTGATATCAGAAACGCTTACCAAAACTACAATGTAGCGGTTAACCTCGGAGATCGAACGATCTATACATATATGGGGGTGCTCAAGCCCCACCTGGGCAATGCGAACTACTCCACCGCAGGTCAACTCTCGCCGCTGTTCAACGACCCGTATTATAAGACCATTGGCATAGGCACCAGGATCTTCCTCGGGGGAGGCACTGGTTACGTAGCCTGGCACGGCACACAGCACAACCCCAGTGTTTTGCGCACTGACAAAGGTGTGCCCCGGCGGAGCGCAGGGACGTTAGCGGTGATAGGGGACTTGAAGCAGATGAACCCGCGCTGGCTTGTTGGGACAAGCTTCATCGGCTACGGAGTCAATCTTACCGTCGGTATCGGCGTCCCCATACCGGTGCTCTCTGAGGAGATACTCAGTTACACCGCGGTTGCCGACGATGAGATCTTCGCCCCCATCGTGGACTACTTCGAGGCTTACCCTCAACGAACACCAGATATTCTGGGAGAGGTGAACTACGCTCAACTCAAGAGCGGCAAGATCAGAGTTCAGCGGAGGGAGGTGCCCACCGCCTCGCTTTCGAGCTATTCCAGAGCGGTTGAAATCGCCAACACCCTCAAGGATTGGATTGGGAAGGGGGAATTCTACCTCACCGAGCCTGTGGCACCGCTGCCTGGCGTCGAGTCAGGGACAGTCTTCAAGCCTATGGAGGAACGTCCCTTTGAGAAGGAAGGCTGAGCGGAAGGAGCTATGACGTGACTAACGCAAGAAAGGTTGTCCTACGATTCCCACACAGTCTTGTCGATAAACCGATAATATATCGACTTGTCAAGGACTATGACCTCCAGTTCAATATTCTGAAGGCCTCGGTCACCCCCAAGGAGGAAGGCCTCATGGTACTTGAGCTCAGCGGCAAGAAGAAGGATTATGATGAAGCGGTTCGCTTTCTGACCGAGGCAGGAGTAGAACTGCAATCATTGGCCCAGGATGTGTTTCGCAATGAGGACAGGTGCACCCATTGCGGCGCCTGTGTCACCATTTGTCCCGTTGACGCCTTTGTTGTCGACCCTGTAACCAGGCGGGTTGACTTCCAGCACACCAAGTGCATAGCCTGCGAACTCTGTATCAAGCCATGTCCGGTCAGGGCTATGGAAGTGCGTCTCTAGGAATGTATGAGCCGAGAACCTATAGACACTGGGTCAGTGATAAGGACCTCGTTTCCTTTTCAGTAGAAGTTAAGGAAACCGATCTGCTCATCAGAGCCGGACGTGACCTGAAGGCCAAGGCGCTAGCGGCGACCCGAAAATGCCGCGCTGAGCTAGAGCAATACATCATATCACATCCCCATTTTGCCATCTCCCTTGAACCTCTACGGGTCGGGAGAAACGCCCCGTCCCTGGTGAGAGAAATGGCTGATGCTGCCCAGCAGGCGAGCGTAGGGCCTATGGCAGCAGTGGCCGGCGCCATAGCTGAAAGGGTAGGGAGAGAACTCCTCTCTTTTTCCGACGAGGTCATTGTGGAAAATGGGGGAGATATCTTCTTAAAGACCACAAAGGAAAGGTTTATAGGGGTGTACGCTGGAGAATCCACCCTCACCGGAAGAATTGCCTTCGCCATCCAGCCTGAAGAAACCCCCCTGGGCGTTTGCACCTCGTCGGGGGCGGTGGGGCATTCCCTGAGTTTCGGCGTAGCTGATGCGGTCATCGTATTCTCCCCATCGACCTCCCTGGCGGACGCCGCAGCGACAGCAATAGGCAACCGGGTTAGCTCAGCAAGCGATATCCCGAAGGCACTGGAGTTTGCCCGGGGTATACAGGGCCTAAGGGGAGCAGCAGTCATAAAAGATGACCATATGGGGCTCTTCGGCCAGATAAGAATAGCTGACGTTCACCAGGAATAAGATTCCGCTAGCCTACCTGAGACTCGGGACCGTACACCCGCCCCTTCCATCTGATGCCAGCGCCCCTCAGATGCCGGTAGCTGGCATAGAAGCCAATCAGCAGCAGGAAACTCATACCGATGGGATGCAGAATGACAGATGACTTGGGCTGAGAGAAGCGGCGGCCCGCCAGAAACCGCGCCAGATACAAAATAGCTACCTGGAGCATGACCAGCACCTGCCAGCCGAAGGCAGGCTGTGCCAGCAGCAAGCCGTGAGCCAACCATAAGAAGGGCGCTAGAAACAGGAGCAGCACCACGCCCATTAGCCCGATCAAAGCGAAGATGGATAGCGAAGCTACCACATAGAGCCATCTGGTGATGCCATCCCACATGGTGCCGAACTCCCGGTACATCTGGCAGGAGACTAACGGTGACAGATCGAGCGTCAGCTGGCGGTAGTGGTGCCGCGCCATCTCTCTCCCCAGCCAGACGTCCTCCAATATGCGCGACTTCACGGCCTCATGTCCGCCGATGCTTCGATACTCCTGGGCCGAGAAGAACATGAACTGCCCGATGGCCACCGATGGCAGGGTGCGCCGCGAGCGCTGCAGCCACCAGAGTGGCATCCAACATAGAAGCATGAAGTAGAAAAGAATAGGGATAGCCATCTTCTGCCACATCGAGGTGGTTCGCTGATGGGGAAAGCCAGAGATAAACGCAGCCCCGGAGCCAAGGGCAGCACACAAAACGTGGCGTAGAACCGAGGGAGCATGCACCGTATCGGCATCGGTAAACAACAGCCAGGAGCCTCGAGCTTCCTGGGCTAGCTGGTGACAGGCAAAGGGCTTGCCTGCCCACCCTGAGGGCAGTGGTTGCCCCCGCAGCAGCCTCACCCGGCAGTCTTCGGTAGCGGTCCCAGCTACGATATCAGCGGTACCATCGGTCGACGCATCATCGAGCACGAGTATCTCAAGATTGGGATACTCCTGCCGTCGCAAAGACTCAAGGCAGGTCCCGATGTTGGCCTCCTCGTTCCTCGCTGGGATGAGCACGGAGATTAGGGGTGGGGGATCAGGCAGTTCACCGTCAGCCCTAGCTTTCCTAAGGGCCCTGAGGTTCAACAGAAGATTGAACAGAACACCGACCAGCAAGAAAGAGATTAACTGCTGGTAAAGCATCTACGAAGCTCCGCTGCTTTGTCCCACGCCGTCTGCCTTTCTCGCCTCGAGCACATCATCGCCCGTAGCCCACTGCTTGATGAAGGATGGCAACACGAGTAAGCCTCCGGCGAGACCATATTCCCAGGAGCCGTACCATAACCCCAGCACTACAGGGACAGATACACGGAACATCCGATTGCTCAACAAATGACGCTTAGTGGCTGCCAGCGGCAGAAGATAGAAGGCCGCCATGATTAGCACGGCCAAGACCTCGAGCAGGACCAAGCCTGACATCGCGATGGTCAGCCCTTGGCCACCAGCACCCTTTAGCCAGATGCTCCAACTGCAGCCGAAGACGGCAGCGACCAGGATAACGAAGCTGGCCCAAACCTCGCCCACCATGATATGGGCGATGAGAATACAAAGTGCGCCCTTGGCCATCTCGCCCACCAGGGCCACTGAGGCAGGGCCTCTCCCCCCGTGCATCAGCACAGCCGTCACCGTGGCGTTGCCCGTACCCAGTGTACGGATATCGGCCCCGGAGAAGTAGCGCATGGACAGATAGGAGCAGGGGATGCTCCCAATCAAATAGCCAATCAACGCCAGAAGTACGAATGTCATTTACGTCGCTCCACAAAGAGCAACACCGTACTCGCTAACACAACGTGTACTCTAAGTAATAAATACTCTTTTGTCAAGTTTATTCAACCCCAACCTGAGAAGTACTCTGCCCCCTATTTGCCACCGATGCTACCTCTACGCAGTACTGCTATTCAACTATACGCACATACGATTAAAGAGCAGATTAAGGATATAAAGAGGGAATTACAGCGAGCTTACAATCGGCTTACGATTTAGAAAGCAAGAAGGCGGCCGAAAGGCCGCCTTCTTATTGACCAATACCTGAAGAGGCTCAGGGGTCCGCTACTTGGGGGAGCGCTCGTCGTGGCGCCGCCAGTCTCATCTTCCCTTCAAAGCGACATTTTCCTATTGACAGTAGAAGAACTAATGTTCTACTATTGCACCGCATTGGCATAAAAGGCTAAAGCGAAAGGAGGTGAAACATGACCGAGGAAACCAAGGACGCGGAGGGAGAGGTAGAGGTTCCGGGTAACGAGGAGACAGAGATGGACTGGAAAGCGGTGAACGAAGAGCTGCGAGGGAGAATAGCGCAGCTCGAGGAGGGTGTCGCCTCCAGGGATACAGAACTGACTGCCCTCAAGGACTCACTGGCAGGCGCAGTAGCCAAATACCGCGCCGCAGTCATGGCCTCGACGCCTGAGGTCCCCGAGGAGCTGCTCAAAGGGGAGACAGTGGAAGAAATCGACGCCTCCCTGGAACTGGCGCAGGGCATAGTAGCGAGGGTCAGGCAGCAGTTTGAGAGTGATGTGGCGGCAAGGAGTGTACCCGCAGGGGCGCCGCCGCGGACGCTGCCCGACCTGTCAGCGCTCCCCCCAGGGGAGAAGATCGCCTACGCCCTGGCGAGGCAGCAAACATAACTTCGTGCCTCGCAATGACATCGAGATGCAGCAACAACAAATCAATAGAACTGAGGAGAAAAGAAGATGGCACTTACACTAGCAGAAGCATCCAAACTATCCAACGACATTCTGCTGCAGGGAGTCATTGAAACCATAATCTACGACAGCCCAGTGCTCCAGGCACTGCCGTTTATCGAGATCGTGGGCAATGGCATTACCTACAACCAGGAGAACGAAGCGGCCACAGTCAGCTTCTACGATGTTGGCGACACCTGGCAGGAGTCCACGCCCACCTTCACCCAGGTAACCGCCACGCTGAAGATCCTCGGCGGGGACGCTGACGTGGACAACTTCCTGGCAGCCACCCGCAGCAACATCCAGGACCTGGAGGCCGCGGTGATCCAGCTCAAGGGAAAGGCGGTGCAGCAGAAGTTCGATGACACCTTCATCAACGGCGACACCTCCGTCGATGCCAAGTCCTTCGACGGCCTAGCCAAGCTGTGCAGCGGGGACCAACAAATCAGCATGGGCGCTAACGGCGGGACGCTCACCCTGACCAAGCTGGATGAGCTCATCGACCTGGTCAAAGGCGGCAAGCCCAACATGCTCCTGATGAGTAGGCGCAGCCGGCGCAAGCTCACATCCCTGCAGCGGAACCTTGGCTCGATAGAGATGAAGCAGGACCAGTTCGGCAACTTCGTCAGCCTCTACGACGGCATCCCCATCGGCGTAAACGACTGGATCTTCGATGAACAGACGGTGGGCAGCTCCACCGACTGCTCATCGATCTACGCCCTGCAGTTTGGGGAAGGCGCAATGTGCGGACTAACCGGCCCCGGTGGATTGCAGGTAGAGAGAGTCGGCAGCCTGGAGAGCAAGGACGCCGCCAGAACGCGGGTGAAGTGGTATTGTTCACTTGCCCTGTTCAACAGCCTGAAGCTCGCCGAGCTCATCGGCGTCCGTGACTAAGCAGGGGCTTGGCACTGCCACGCCCCAATCGAACGAAAGGAGGCCCCAAACATGGCAGTCGAAATGTCAGGAATCGTTGCCCTTCACTTCGCCGTCGACGCCACAGTCGCCTATACCAAGGACGCCCTCAATGACATCGTAGTCGCAGGGCTGGACGCTCTCACGTCCTACAACGCCATCCAAGATGGCGAGATCAGAGGCATCGACGTCACCTTTGAGACGGCAGCCGCGGAAAGCGCAGAGGTCGCAGTCACCATCGGCAGCACCGAGGGAAATGCCAAAGTCACCATGGGCACAGACACGGAGAAGGCGGAGAGATTTGACAAGGGCACGATGTCAGTGAGCAAGGACGATAAGATCGGAGTATCCGTTAAGGACACCAGCGCCACGCCCACTGCCATCGACAACATCTCCATTGTCGTCTACCTCCAACTCGGCAAGACCGAGATCTAGAGTGACCCGGTTAAAGGTAGGAGGGTGGGCGGGGTGGGCGCTGCTTAGGGACGCCCAGCCAAGAGCGTGGGTGGGGAGACGAGCTCTCTCTTCCACCCACGCAGCGTAAGGAGGCAACAATGAGCAATGGCAAGATGAAACAAGGCCTGCCCCAAACGAAAGAGGGCTTGCCCAAAGAGGCATTCGCCATTGTGGGGGATCCCCTCGACCCCGAAACATGGAAGCTTCCCCACCACACCAGGGCCATATTCAGAGCCCTTGAAGGCAAGCTCGATATAGAGAAGACAGTTGACTGGGACCGTTGCCCGCCGCCGTAGCCGCGCTATCGCCAAGCGGCTACCGGGGGCAGAGGGTCGATGCCACCGAGGAACAGATCGCCGGCGCAGCTGGGCACCTTGCCAGCCACTATCGAAAGGCAGATAAGCCCGTCCCGGAAACCCTAACCACCTTAGCGGCACCGCACACCGTGCCCTGAGAGCGGAAAGGAGCCATCATGAACCTATCAGAAATGCGAGCAATCGTTCGAAGAGACCTCCACGACGAGGACGCCACTAACTATCGCTGGACAAACGACGAGCTCGACCGTCATATCGCCCACGCCGTCAGCCAGTTTTCCCAGGCACTGCCCGCGGAGGACACGGCAGACATCGCAACCACCGCCGGCAGCCGTGAGGTTGACGTCTCCCAGCTTTCCAACAGAGTGATGATCGAGGCCGCGGAGTATCCCATCGGCACCTATCCACCGACGTATCAGCGCTTCGCTCTCTGGCAAGATACCCTCACCATCCTCTCAGATATCGTCCCAGACGGCAGCGATGCGCGGATCTACTACGGCAAGCTCCATACCCTGGACGCCTCCAGTTCCACCATACCCACGCAGCACGAAGACCTGATCGCGCTGGGAGCAGCGGCCTACGCCCTGCTGGAGTGGGCCAACTACGCCATCAATCGAGTCAATGTTGGTGGAGCTGACACCGACGGAGCATACCAAGAGCAAGGCAGCCAGCTACTGGATCGATTTCGCAAGGAACTTAGGCGCCTGGGGCGCACCAATAGGGTCAGAGTAAGACAACTCTATACTCCCGCCACAACGCCGGTCTCCAAATCAATCGTTACTGGCCCGTAGGGGCGAGGTTTGCCTCGCCCTGGAAGGGCTGACAGAGGAGAGCAAACTACATGACAAGAGCCAGAACCGGGGAAGATCGCTGGGCAGCCATCGAGCGCCAGGTCGAGGAGCTGCTGCACCAGCCGATATCACCAGAGGAGAAGCTGAAGGAAGTCGAGAGGCTCGCCGCCATCCACCGAAAGGCGGGAAAGCCTTTGCCCAACCAGCTCGCCATCCTGGTCCAATGATCGAACGACTATACCGGGCCCTGTGGTCGAGAATGGGAGGCCGTCCCTGGACATACATCATCCGAGACAGCGAGCGCAACCATCCCCTTGTATGGCTGCTCATAGCCCAAGCGATCGGCATTATTCTAGGCCACGTCTTCTGGTAAGGAGGTAGGGACCCCGACATGTCGGGGCCCAAAAGCTCTAGATGAGGACACTGTCATCCACCCTAACCGCAGCGCAGAAGTCCACCTCAGCCCGCCCACATCCGAAGGTCGAGGTCTTTGAGAAGATAGGCGGCATCACCCGCCTATCCTGGACTCGCCTCTATGAAGGCAGCGAGGACGACTACTTCCACGCTGTCTGTATGCCAGGCGACGGCTCCCTGTTAAGGTTGCGCGTCGCATCCGGAACAAACGCCCTCTATTACGAGCGAGTCACCAACCCCGACAGTGGCTCGACCTATAGCGCCTGGATACCTCTAGGCGTCGACGCCTACGCCGTTGCTCTGTGTGCCTACAGCGCCAACGTGTGGGCGTTCCGCATCGATGCCACCGACGGCCATCTTTACATGAACTGCAGCGCCGACAACGGCGCATCGTTCACAGGCTGGCAAGACATGGGCGATATCTCAGGCGATACAACGTTCAGACTTGCAGCATGCGCTAAGAGCGCCACCGAGGCCATCATCCTCTACTCGGATGGTGTCGACATCTATCGCCGCCGTTACGACTCCACCGCCGCCCCCTCTTGGGTATCCCCCACAGGCCATAATGACCCGGATGGCGAATGGATTGATGAAGCGCAAACCTACGATGATAACACAGGTACGTTTGGCTATGATGCAAATGTGGCAAAAAACACGTGGTCTTCCTTCATTGAGTTTACTCATGCTTCATTGCTTTGCTCTAAGGTTCGTTATTATGCCTCTAACATTGGAGCTGGGGCGCAGATCGATATAGATGTTTATTATGGCGGGGCATGGCATGATGTCTATGAGGGCGACGCCGCACAGGATGCGTACACAGAGCACGCTGTAACACCGAGCCAAACGGTAACCAAGGCCAGGGTTCGGCTGAAGCCAGTTGACGCATTACGGCATGTGCGGCTTCACGATTTTGATTTTGAGCAGGACAATACCTGGGAAGCAGCGACTGCCTGGACAAACTCGATGAACTCAATCACCGGCCTCGCAGTCACCTACATGGGCGACTGGAACATCGTACTCACAGGCACACAAGCCACTACCCTGAAGCCCATCGTCTGTACCTGCGTCCTGGGGGATGGCTACTGCGCAGCCGTGGGGAACTGGTCATCGTTAAGAGAACTCATGATCGCAGAGTCAGACAGCGATATCGCCTTTAAGTTTCCCACCCTTGGTATGCCCGACGTCTTCAGAGCCTTCTTCGTCGAGGCCTACTCTGGCAGCGAGTCCTACAGCCGCCCTTACTGGACACACAGCCTGGCAACCGCCGACTTCATCGGCAACCTGTGGCGTGAGCCCGTCCCCTTCAACCTATCCAGCGACTACGGCTTGGCCATCTGCCATAAGAGCCCCCACGTCTGGCTAACACGGCCTGATGGCGTGTGGCGTGCCTCCTACTCCGCCGTCTTCGTCGACGTCTCCGACGACGTACTCCAAATAACAACCAACACCCAGGAGCATCTAGGCACCCTCACCCTTGTCCTACGCAACGATGATGGGCGTTTTGCCCCGATACATCGGGGCCAGTCAGGTGATACCTACGAAGCAATAAAGCTTGGCTCAGAGATTAGATTCTCACCAGGGTATCACACGACGGCGGAATCATCGCCTGAGCACTCAACAGGGCTTGCTCACTGGATAACGGGCTGGGAATACACATCATACGGTGGTCATGCCGAGTTCATTGTTCATGCTGTGGATGGTTGGGGATTGCTTGAAGAGTGGAAGGCTAGGCGACAATTCTCATGGGCATCTGGGGATAGAAACATATTCCAACTGCTAAACTTCATCTTTGCCCGGGCGGGACTCGAGTTCTCATCCTTCAGCAGCAGTTCGGCGATTACAGCCCAGTATCCAACATTTGCAATCTACCCCAGAGAAAGCGGCAAGACGGCAGTGCTTAGGCTTCTGGCAATGGTTGAGGATGTCTTATTCTTCAGGGGGCATTACGGCTATCTTAAACATCCGCAAACCTCAGATAGCACGGATTATACGTATGGCACAGATCATGTAATCCAGGAAGCGGTCTACAGGCAGTATGTGAAGCAGGTCAATAGAGCGCAGGCCTTCGGAGATAGCGTATTTACCGAGGACTGGGACTGGGATGAGGTTGAGTTGGTCTTGGACAAACTTGCCCAAGCGCATGACATTAACCTTGATACGACAACTAAGGCTCATCAAAGAGGCGATGCCATGCTGAGGGAGGCGGCTATCAGAGCCATCTCAGGGTATATCATAGTGCCGCTAAACTGCGGCCAGGAGTTATATGACGTGGTCGAAATCACAGATTCACGTGCGGGGCTAAGCTCGGCTAAGCGAAGGATTCTAGGTCTTAACCACCATTATGTGCCAGCTAAAGGCATCTACTCCTTAACTGCCGTTCTAGGGAGGGTGTAATGATTCGAAAGGGCATACTCAAAGCCTTCGACAGCAACACTTACAAAGCAAGTGTCCAGGTCATTGGTAGTCTAAGCGTGTGGCTTGATAATGTAGCAGTATCTGCTGCAATTAATAGTGCTGATCTGGTTGTTGGTCGCTCAGTAGTGCTTCTATCGCTTGATCCAGGCAATCCGGATGACTGCATTTTGGTGGGGCTCTGGGGTGTGCCCCAAGAGCCGCCAGCTCCAGGCGCGCATGAGAATACCCACACTGATGGTGCCTGCGACGAAATAGACTCGGCCCTTGATCCTAGAGCTTATCCTATGTTGGCTGGCACACTCGCTGCTAGACCAGCCGCTGGCGTTGAGGGAAGGTTCTATTGGACCACGGATGAGCATATTCTTTATCGGGATAATGGGACAAGTTGGGTGAAGGTGGCGGTAGCAGACCATACGGACTTGGATGGCACTGGCGCGAATGATCACCACAATCAGGTTCACGACCTGGCTGGTGAAGATCATAGCGCCGATAGTTACGCCAATCTCAATTCAAAAGTCTCTGACGCCACACTTGAAAAGCAGGAAAACAGAGGACAGGCGAGCGGCTACTGTGATCTTGACGCAAGCGCCCTAGTTCCTCTTGCTCGAATCCCGGCGACGCTTACGGGGAAGGATGCTGATACGGTTGACGGCGACCACAAGACCGATCTTGAGTCCACGATGGACTCTAAAATTTCTACCCACGCAGCGGTCGCTGGCGCTCACCATCCAGCCATTCACGGGCTTGGTGGTGGCTATCATACCGGCGCTACATTTGCTGAGCTAAATTCCAAGGTCAGCGATGCCACGCTTCTCAAGCAGGGCGATACTCTGACAGGCAATTTGGGGGCGAACCCTGGTGTTAGTGTCGACGGCGTGGATATATCAGCCCATGCCGCTGACGCTTCTGCCCACCACGCCAAAACAGGTGATAACGAGGTCTGTGGCCTGATCCTCTGCGATATTGTGGCTAATCGCCCGGCGGCAGGTACAGCCAATAGGTTCTTCTGGGCCACCGACGAACACATACTCTATAGGGATACCGGATCAGCTTGGGTCAAAGCTGCTGTCGCCGACCACGCCGACTTGGACGGCATAGGGGCGTCAGACCACCATGCCAAGTATACTGATGCTGAGGCCAAGGCCGCCTGCGTATCCGATACCCCTTATGATGGAACAGGTTGGAATGGCGTGACAGATGTAGCTCCATCGAAGAACGCTGTACGCGACGAGCTTGAAGGCCATTATGCCGCCGCTGACCCCCACAGCGGCTACGTGCTTGAGAGCCTATTCGATGCCAAGGGGGACATAATCGTTGCCACCGCCGACAATATGCCCACAAGACTGGCTGTTGGCACTGATGGACAGGTGCTTACGGCGGACTCGACTCAGGCCAGCGGCACAAAGTGGGCGACATCCTCCGCTGGTGCGGACAACAATGCAAGAATACTAGCTTTCATGGGGGTTTAGATGATAACACTTGAAGCTGCTGACTTAATTGAGGGCGATGCCTCTGCTGCTAACGTGGTGGACTATACCATCAACGGGGCGCAGATAGACTCGTCTAGAAATACGGACGTCAAGGCCCTTGCCGATGGGCAGCTTGCGGGCAGCAAGGGGACGCTTTATACCACGCCTGGGTCTACAACC
>CAYVES010000013.1:17428-27575 GCA_964449845.1 uncultured Dehalococcoidia bacterium | reverse complement strand
TCGGTTGCAAGGTATATAACAAATGGGACCATTTCCTCAGGCTGCGGCAGGGAGGCAATCACATCCGCCCCCGGAGGCAGTGCGGTGCCTTCGGCCTTTGCCTTTTCAATAGCAGCCTTCAACTCCGGGGATACCGTAATTCTGGTCGCAGCGCGTGGCCGAACAGCATTGCAGGTTACCCCGTATCTGCCCATGTCCCGGGCCACGGTCCTGGTGAAACCGATGACTCCCTCTTTGGCAGCGCTGTAGTTGGCTTGACCCAAGTTCCCCAGACCCGCTTCGGATGAGGTGTTTATGATGCGCCCACTTCTTTGCTGCCTAAATATCACGCACGCGGGTTTGGTGCAATTGTAGAGTCCGTATAGGTCAACCTTCAAAACAATGTCCCATTCCTCCGGGCTCATATTGTAGATCATCCGATCTCTGTAAAGGCCAGCGTTGTTCACCAGGATATCCAACCTGCCAAAGGCATCGATAGCGGTCTTGATGATATTCTCCCCACCCTCGGTTGTAGCCACAGTATCGTGGTTGGCAACCGCTTCTCCCCCTTTGTCCTTGATTTCCTTGACTACATCGTCTGCGGGTGAGGTTGACTTCCCTGAACCATCGGGCTCGCTTCCCAGGTCGTTAACCACCACCTTGGCTCCTTCCTCGGCAAACAAGAGAGCCTCAGCCCTGCCGATGCCCCGGCCACCGCCAGTGACCACAGCCACTTTGCCCTTTAATCTGTCTCCCATCTTTTCTCTTGACCTCCTTGTCCTTTTTTGCAAGCGTTCAGCTTTCAGCTTTAGAAATGTTCTAGGTTCTGGGTTCTGGGTTCTGGGTTCTGGGTTCTGGGTTAACGTTGAACTTAGAACCTAGAACCCCAAAAACTCGAACAGGGTCGCAGCTTCTGGGTTTTGCTGAGAGCTGACGGCTTGAACGCTTATTATTTTAGCACTATAGACGCTCAATGGCACTACTTAAGGTGTCGGCGAACTCGTGTTTCAACTCCCGCCCCATGAGCTCTGCTATCCCCTGGCGGACATCAAGGCCTTCATAGAGCACCCGGTATACCTGCTGAGCAATCGGCATCTCCACTTTGAGCTCGCCAGCCAGCTTGAGGGCGGCAACAGTGGTGGTAACACCCTCAGCAATGCCCGTCATGGAAGCCGTTATCTGACCCAGAGGGCGTCCCCTGGCAAGCTCCTGGCCGACAAAGCGGTTGCGGCTCAGTGGGCTGGCGCAGGTGGCCACCAGATCCCCCAGGCCAGCCAAGCCGGCGAAGGTCAGCGGACTGGCTCCTGCTGCCACCCCCAGGCGGGTGATCTCGGCAAGCCCCCGCGTTATCAGGCCAGCCTTGGTATTATCTCCATAGCCCAGGCCATCGACCATCCCCGCGGCCAGCGCAATTATGTTCTTGAGCACGCCGCCCAACTCCACACCGACGACATCGGTATTGACATAAACACGAAACAGGGGTGAAGCCATCATCTTCTGCACCCTCGCCGCCACCGAGGCATCACGGGCAGCAACCACGGTCGTCGCCGGCAGACCGCGCGCGATCTCCTTGGACAGGTTAGGTCCGGAAAGGACACAGATATTTCCATGAAAACGGTGGTCAAGCTCTTCGGAGACCACCTGTGACATTCGCTTGGCGCTATCAAGCTCAAGCCCCTTGGCCGCGCTCAGGATAAGCACAGAGCTATCGAGATATTCCCTAACCAGTCTGACGTTATGCCGCATGTCCTGTGAGGGCACCGCGAGGATGACAAGGGCTACTTTGTGGAGCGCTTCATCTAGCGAAGCGGTGGCGCTAAGCTCTTCGGGAAACGGGAAGCCGGGGAGGCGCACAGTGTTCTCCCTCTCCCGAGTCAGCCTCTCTGCCTCCTCGTCGGTTCGCGCCCAAAGGCTGACCTTGATTCCCTTACGGCTGAGCATTATCCCCAGCGTTGTGCCCCACTCTGTGGTCCCGACAACGGCGACCTCTTCCGTCTCGCGCCTCACCCCGTTTGTCTCCTCTCACCCTTCTGCCCCAGCTTGCTCTCCGAGCCCGACAACAGCCTGGCTATATTATCCCGATGCTGCAGAACAATCAAGGCAGCAGCGACCGCGACATAGATGAGGTACTGTACCGGAGCCTTGTCCAGAGCCACATAAGCGGCTATCATCGCCAGCGCACTCAGGCCACCCATCATGGAACCCAGGGAGACATAGCGAGACACAGCAGCGACAATAGCAAAGATGGCAAATCCGGAGGCGGCAACCACCGGTGCCATCACAAAAAGGCCGCCCACTGAAGTGGCGACGCCACGTCCACCCTGAAACCTGATGAACACCGACCAGTTGTGCCCGGCGATGGCGGCAAAGCCAGCAGCCATCTCTCCAACCGGAGTGCCCAGGATGTACGTGGCAAGGACAACGGCAATCACGCCCTTGAGCATGTCGGCGATGAGGGCTACAGCAGCATACCTGGGGCCAAGGGTGCGCAGTACGTTAGCGCTGCCGGTCTTGCCACTGCCATATTGCCTGAGATCCACACCGCGAAGCTTGCCCAGCACCAGCCCGCAGGGAATAGAGCCAATCAGGTAACTGCCAACGACCACGGCAGCGAACTCGATCATCCCTTGCCCTTTCGCTTGAAGACAAGCTTCAGCGGGGTGCCGCCGAAGCCGAAAGCGTCCCGAAGCTTGTTCTCCAGGTACCGCTGATAGGAGAAGTGGAGCAGCTTGGGATCGTTGACAAAGAAAACGAAGGTTGGCGGGTTGACCTCGGCCTGGGTGACGTAGGAGACCTTGAGCTGTCTCCCCTGCACCGAGGGGGGCGAATGAGCAGCCAGCATGCGACCGATCTCTTCGTTCAGCAAGGCTGTGGGAAGGCGCTTCTGCCTATCCAGCGAAACCTTCTCCGCCGCTGGCAATACCAGGTCAATACCCTCTCCGAACAGGGCTGAAACGAACAATATGGGTATGCCGGGAAAGAATTTGAGCCTCTGCAGGATCTCTGTGGTACACGCGGCCGCTTCTATTCCCAGCTCACCAGCAAGGTCCCACTTATTCACCGCCAGCACCATTCCCTTTAGCGCCTGATGGATATAGCCAGCGATGTGGGCGTCCTGCGCCGTGATCACCTCGGGAGCCTCGGTTACCAATATGGCGACATCCGCCCTTGAGATGGCGCGAAGAGCGCGCATGACGCTGTAGCGTTCGATTCCCCCCTCAACCCGACCGCGGCGGCGAATCCCGGCGGTATCGATGAACAGCACAGACTCGTCATCGTACTTGAAGACGGTATCTATGGCGTCACGGGTGGTCCCCGGGGTCTCGCTCACAATCGCCCTCTCCTGGCCGAGGATGGCATTGAGCAGCATGGACTTCCCTACGTTGGGGCGGCCCACGATGGCGATCTTCAACATCCCCGGCTCCTCCTCTAGCGGGGTAGGGACGGGCAACCTGGCGGCGACCTCATCCATCATGTCTGCCACGCCAGTACCGTGATACGCGCTGATCGCCATCGGCTCGCCAATGCCCAGCTCGTGGAACTGAAACGCCTGATCCCGACGCTGGTCGTTATCTGCCTTATTCACCGCCAGAATCATCGGCTTCTGCGAGCGCCTGAGCGCCTCAGCGACCTCAGAATCGGGAACAGTCACCCCATCGAGAACATCCACCATAAAGATGATAGCCTCCGCCTCCTCAATGGCCACTTCAGCCTGATACTTCACCTTTTGCCGCAGGCTGGAGTCGGGCCTGGGCTCGAGCCCGCCGGTGTCGATCAGGGTTAGCTCGTGATCCCCCCAGGAGATGTCGGCGTAGACCCTGTCGCGGGTGGTGCCCGGAAGGTCCTCGACGATAGCGAGGCGCTCGCCGACCAGACGGTTGAACAGCGTTGACTTGCCTACGTTCGCTCGGCCGACGATAGCGACTATAGGTCTGGTCACGGCTTACCTCTCCCCAGTTCGCGGGCGCGCTCATAGGCGGCGAGTGCTTGTTTCCACTGCCCCAGCTTCTCCAGAGCCACCCCTTTGTTGTACCACGCCTCGGCATAGTCGGGCTTCAGCAGCAACGCCTCCTCAAGGCAGTCCAGGGCCTCCTCAAGCCGGTTCTGATTCCCCAGAGCCACGCCCTTGTTGCACCAATCCTCAGCACGGTCGGGGCTGCGGTGGAGATCGTCCAGGATCGCCTTCTGAACGTGAAGCCTGTTCTCCGCCTGGTCGAAGACCACCGACTGGGGTGAGTCGATCAGCCCCGGGGCAATCTCCTCATCATGGTGTGCCGGCAGCGGGTGCATCAAAATGGCGTCGTTTGCCGCCAGCGACAGTAGCCCGGCATTGACCTGATAGCCAGCGAAATCCTTGCGCCGCTCCTCTGCCTCTGCCTCTTGCCCCATGCTCGTCCACACGTCGGTGTAGACCACGTCGGCACCCTCAGCCGCAACCTTAGGCTGCTCAACACGGTGGATTCTGCTGTCCGGCGCGAGATCGCGCCCCAGGCCCACAACCTCATCGGAAACCTCATAGCCCCTGGGAGAGGCGACCTTGAAGTGCATTCCCACCAGGGCGGAGGCAAGCAAAAGGCTATTGGCCACATTGTTGCCGTCGCCGATGAAGGCGAGAGTCAAGCCCTTTAGTTTAGCCTTCTTCTCGTAGATAGTCAGAAGATCGGCGAGGGCCTGGCAGGGGTGCTCCTTGTCCGAGAGGGCGTTGATAACTGGTACAGTCGCATGCTCTGCCAGCAACTCCAGGGTGGCGTGAGAGAAGGTGCGAGCGGCAATAATGTTGACATAACGACTAAGAGTCCGAGCCACGTCCGGGATAGACTCTCTACCCCCCAAGCCAACTTCGCTCTGGGGAAGATAGATGGTATGTCCCCCAAGCTGATGCATGGCGACATCGAAGCTTACCCTGGTGCGCAAAGAAGGCTTCTCAAAGACCAAGGCCAAAGTCTGCCCCGCAAGGCTGGAGCTAATGCCCTGCCGCTTCATCTCGACAGCGCTGTTGATGATGCGCCAGGCATCGTCTGGCGCAAGGTCGCCTATAGAGAGCAGGTCTTTCCCCTTCATGCTTCTCCCCCTTCACTACCATCTTAGCAGGGTTAAGTATAATACAACGCAGCAGGCTTCGCCACCAGCAGCAGGCTTGTTAGGACTTCGTCCTCAATGATATAATAGCCGCAATTTGGTGTGATGAACTACCCCGCAGCCGTTGATTTTCTGCTGGAACGTACCGACTATGAGAGGTGGCCGGGCTACGCCTATGCCCACAGGTTCGACCTCAGGCGGATGGAAGACCTGCTCCATCGGTTAGGCGACCCCCATCTCAGCGCTAGGTCCGTTCACATCGCTGGCTCCAAGGGCAAGGGCAGTACCGCAGCCATGATCGCTGCGGGCCTTCGCACAGCGGGTCATAGAACCGGCCTCTACACCTCCCCCCATCTCCTTACCCTCCGCGAGCGGATTAACGTGGACGGAAAACCGATTCTCAAGCGAGAACTGGCAGATGTTGTAGCCAGACTTCGACCCCATGCTGAAGAAATGGATCGTGACCGCACCTATGGGGAACTTACCACCTTCGAGCTACTAACCGTCGCCGCTTTCCTTCACTTTCAGCAGCAAGGCGTCGAGTTCCAGGTGCTGGAGACGGGACTGGGGGGGAGACTGGACGCCACCAATGTGGTAAGTCCTGAGGTTTGCGTGATCACCTCGATAAGCCTTGATCACCGGGAGGTACTGGGCAATACTGTGGCACAGATCGCCGCTGAAAAGGCTGGCATTATCAAGCCAGGAATCCCTGTGGTCAGCTCGCCACAAGCCGAAGAGGCAGCCACGGTCATCAGGGAGACCTGCCTCCAAAGAGGGGCCAGGCTGATCACTGTGGGAATCGATATCTCCTGGCAGCGAATTAGCTCCAACCTTTCACAGCAATCCCTGGAGGTCAAAGGGATGAGAGGCTCTTACCGCCTTAACATACCCCTCCTTGGCGCCTATCAGTTGCAGAACGCTGCCACAGCGGTTGCCACTTTGGAGACTCTGGATGTCCCCAAGGAGAGCATAGAGGCCGGATTGGCCCATACCTATTGGCCGGGTCGCCTCCAAATTATCAGACGCAGGCCCATGTTGGTCGTCGATGGCGCCCATAGCAGTTATTCAGCGAGGAAGCTCAAAGAAGCCCTTGAGCAGCACTTCCACTTTGACCAATTAATACTTATAATAGGGACGTCAGCCGACAAGGATGTGTCTGGGATCGTAGCTGAGCTTGTGCCGTTGGCTGATAGCGTTATTGCGACACGATCTCGCCACCCCCGGGCTACCATCCCCGAGGCGTTGGCTGGCGAGTTCGCTCGCCAGGGGCTAAGAGCCGAGGTAGCAGAAGGCGTTGCCCAGGCCGTAGCGAAGGCGCAGGCGAAAGCAGGAAAGAGGGACCTTATCTGCGCCACCGGCTCGCTGTTCCTCGTCGGCGAGGTAATAGAAAACGTAAAGGGCTTGCGTCCAGAGCTCTATCCACAATGAAGAGGCAGGAAACAGGCGATGCAGCTAACGAGGGGGTTATGATGAGGCAGCCAAGATCGAGAGCAGGGCAACAAACAGAAGCGGTCACCACAGTGGTTGATAAGCAAATCAACGATCTGCTTGGCAGTATCGCCAAAGAAGAAACGGGCGAGCCTTCGCCCAAGCCACGCCCAAAGAGAACAGGCAAGGGGAAGAGGGAAAGGCGCCGCGTGGTAGTTACCGGGATGGGAGCGATAACGCCTCTGGGGCTGACCGTCGATGAATACTGGCAGGCACTGGTCGAGGGCAAGTCGGGCATCGCCCACATCACTCTTTGCGACGTTACTGGGCTGACCTGCCAGATAGCCGGCGAGGTGAAGGGTTTCGATCCCCACGACTACATGGAGTACAAAGAGACACGAAGGATGGCTCGGTTCAGCCACTTCATCGTCGCCTCCGCCAGGATGGCCATCGAAGACGCCGGGCTCAACCTTAGCCGCGAGAACGCGGAGCGCATGGGCGTGCTCGTCGGCAATGGCATCGGTGGCTTTCCCGAAGCCGAGGCGGGACATCGCATTGTCCTGGAAAGGGGGGGAATGAGGCTGACCCCCTTTTTCATGCCCATAGTCCTGCCCAACATGGCAGCGGGGCAGATCAGCCTCATCTTCGGGCTCAAGGGATTTTCCTCCACCATAACCACCGCCTGCGCTGCCGCAACCCAGGCCATCGGTGACGCAGCAGAGGCCATAAGACAGAACAAGGCAGACGTCATGGTGGCTGGGGGCACCGAGGCAGCGATATCTCCCACAGGGATAGCCGGGTTCTGCGTCATGAAGGCCTTAACCACCAGGAATGACGAGCCGACCAAAGCCAGCCGCCCTTTCGACGCCAAGCGAGATGGCTTCGTTCCCTCAGAGGGGGCTGGGGTCCTGATCCTGGAGAGCTTAGAGCACGCCCAGCGCCGCGGCGCTCCAATCTACGCCGAGGTTGCTGGCGTCGGTATCTCCTCAGACGCCTACCATGTGACGGCTCCCGATAGCGATGGCTCCGGGGCTGTCCGGGCAATGCGTTGGGCTATTGAAGACGCCAACCTCAAACCCAACGAGATCGACTATATCAACGCCCACGGCACCTCAACACTGATCAACGACTCCATCGAGACCCTGGCAATCAAGAAGCTCTTCGGAGATTACGCCTATCATTTGCCCATAAGCTCCACCAAATCGATGATCGGGCACCTTTTGGGCGCGTCGGGGGTGGTAGAAAGCATCGCGTGCATTAAAGCAATCACCGAGGCCATTATCCATCCCACTATAAATTACGAGTACCCCGACCCCGATTGCGACCTGGACTATGTACCCAATGTAGCCAGACACAAAGATGTCAAAGCGGCTCTATCCAACAGCTTCGGCTTCGGGGGCCAGAACGCCTGCCTTGTTTTCAAGAAATTCGAGGAATAGTGTCTAGGGAGGTAACCGGGGGCGCGCACGCGCTCCAAAAAGCCCCTTGGGGCTGTGACCGGTCTTGGTGCCACCTTCAGCCTTATCCTATCCTTTGCTGTCCGCCAGAAGCAAAAATAGCCTTTAGGCCAAATTTTTTGTTTTCCCCAAAATGCCCGCAAAACATCTTGACCCCAGCCCCCCCTGCTGCTATCCGGGTACCCACGTCCCCCAAGCAGTTATCTTCTTGCTTGCCTTATTCAAGAAAGCGATAATCTGGTCTCCCCAGAGTTTCCCCACGGCGATGCATCTCAGTTGGGAGATGCGACACGGGCGAAGTGCGTTTTCCCGTGAGTAGTGTCCTTTTCTCCTAATGTTCATGTAAGAACAACCTGAGATTGTTCTTGCTTGTGCGCTAAAACACCGCTCATCGGTGCTGCGGCTGCTTTGTTAAGCTATAGCAACGGGGGATGCCATGAAGGCGAGATCAGCGGCAGAGGTCTGGCAGGCAGCACTCGAAGAGCTACAGGTCAAAGTAAGCCCCGCTAACTATCGAACTTGGTTAAGGAATACGGTGGGGTTGGCCCAACGGGATGGGAATTTCATCGTCGGGGTGCCAAGCAGTTTCGTCACCGAGTCGTTGGAAAAACGGCTAAACCCTTTGATCGAGAAAACCTTAAGCGGCATTACCGGGCGCAGTTTAAAGGTACAGTTTCAGGTCCATATGGGTAATGAGGACGGGCAATTGCGCCCCTCACCTCCCTCCCTCTCCACTCAGCAACTCGCTCAACGAGCCAGCCCGCCACAGTTCAATCGCAGGTACACTTTCGACACATTCTTGGTAGGCACCTGCAATCGCCTGGCACACGCCGCGGGTCAAAGAGTGGCCAATGACCCTGGCGGCAGCTATAATCCTCTATTCATTTATAGCGGCGTGGGGCTGGGGAAAACTCACCTCCTGCACGCCATCGGCTGGGTGGCATGCCGATCCTGCCCGCGGGTCATGTATGTAACCGCTGAGCAGTTCACCAACGAGTTCATCAGCGCCATTAAGGAGGGCAGGAGCGAGGACTTCAGGAACAAGTATCGCAGTGTAGATGTCCTGCTCCTCGACGACATACAGTTCATCGCCGGCAAAGAGCAAACTCAAGAAGGTCTTTTTCATACCTTCAACCACCTGCACAACGCAAGTAGACAGATCGTCATTAGCTGTGATCGCCCCCCGAAGTCGCTGACCCTTCTTGAAGATCGATTGCGCTCCCGCTTCGAGTGGGGACTAATCGTTGATATGCAGCCGCCGGACCTGGAAACCAGGATCGCCCTCCTCCAGAGGAAGGCAGAGGAGCAGAAGACAGCAGTGCCCCCCGACGTACTGGACCTAATCGCCCGTCGCGTCCAGAAGAATATCAGAGAGCTTGAGGGAGCGCTCAACCGCGTCCTGGCCTTCTCCAGACTTATCAAGGAGTCACTGACTCCCGAGCTCGCAACTAAAGCTCTGGCGGAGATAACTACCGATGCCCATAGACGCAACCTCAGCACTACCGTAATTCTGAACGCGGTGTCAGCCTTTTACGGCCTCCCTTCGGAGACGCTTCAGGGGAAGAGACGCGACAAACCTCTCTCCATGGCACGCCAGATGGCGATGTACCTTCTGAGGGAGGAATTGCAATGCTCCTGGACCCAGATCGGCAAGGAGCTGGGAGGTAGAGACCACAGCACTATCCTCCACGGATACCAGAAGATTAATGGTGACATCAACACCGATGCTGCTTTGCTCCGCGACCTGCTTGAGATCAGAGAGCAGCTCTATAACAAAGCAGCCTAACCCTCCAACACCAGACATAACGCTAAGGTGACATAATTTTGTGGAAAAACCCTTGTTTTCTGTGGATATCTCCCTCCGTTTGTGGATATCTCCGTTTTAGTTATGTCTTCTTTTTTCAAAGCCCCTTTTTTCCGACCAGGCTTCCTTGAACGATGGATAACTCCACAACCCCCCGATTTTCTCCTCAGCAACTCCACCAAATCCGGCAACGCTGAGCAATAGCGTTTCCACACTTCCCACAGGCTTATGATTATTTATTTTACTGTACTCTTCAACATAGATTATAATTAAGCAGAAGAAGGTAATAATATTCGTGGGGTTGATAATTGATAGATCGAGTTGAGGTTTATGTCAAGGGTGGTGATGGAGGTAGTGGTGTAGTCAGTTTTCGTTGGGAGAAATTAGTGCCTTTTGGGGG
>CAYVES010000013.1:12855-17417 GCA_964449845.1 uncultured Dehalococcoidia bacterium | reverse complement strand
CCCACCCCCTCGCCCACACGGGGGGGGTGGAGGAAGCGTTTACTTGGTAGGCGAAGCAAGTATAGCTACTCTACGAGGCTTCAGATATCGAAAGCAGTTCAGGGCACAAAAGGGGGCTAACGGAAGCGGGCAGGATAAGGTGGGAAGGAGAGGAGAGGATCTGCTGGTTAAGGTCCCGTTGGGCATAGTCGTTCGGCGTAAACAGGAGGATGGAAGCAAGATTCTGGTTGCTGATATAGTTAATGAGGGGCAGCGGGTATTGGTTGCCAAGGGAGGCAGGGGAGGTTTCGGAAACGCTCACTTTGCTTCCTCAACCAACCAGGCTCCACGCATCGCGGAGGAGGGCGAACCTGGCGAGGAAACATGGTTGCTTCTCGATCTCAAGCTGATTGCGGACGTGGGCATCGTCGGCTATCCCAATGCGGGCAAGTCCACACTGTTGCGTACAGTATCAAAGGCCAAACCAAAGGTGGCGGACTACCCTTTTACTACCCTTGAGCCTGTTCTCGGCGTTGTGGAATTAGGGTACCGGAGCTTTGTGCTGGCCGATATCCCGGGACTCATAGAAGGGGCGCACCGTGGGCTGGGGCTGGGATTCGACTTTCTGCGTCATATTGAGCGCACCAAGATTCTTATCCATCTCGTCGATGGTAGCTCCCAAACTCCACTTTCTGACGTGAGGACGCTTGAAGAAGAGCTTGTGTCGTATGAGGCTGCCCTGAAGGACAAGCCGCGTATCATCGCTGTAAACAAGGTCGATCTGCCCGAGGTGCGGGACCGTGTGCCTGGGCTCAGGCGAGAGTTCAAGGAGCTTGGGGTTCCACTGCATTTCATCTCGGCAGCAACTGGTGAGGGGGTTGAGGAGCTTATGAAGAGAACTTTGGAGCTAGTCTCTCAGGCTGACACCGTCCCCTCTATGAAAAGGGAGGAGGCTGAGTTCAAGGTTTTTCGGCCACGCCCTCTATCTCCCGGGACGGCTGCGCATCGTGGGAGGAAGCATGGCTGAATCTAAGATAGGGGTTTTGGGGGGCACATTCGACCCTATTCATCTGGGACATCTGATCATAGCTGAAGAGGTAAGGCAGAAGCTGGAGCTTGAGGAGGTCCTCTTCGTACCCGCTGGGCAGCCATGGCTGAAAGGGGAGAGGAACATCAGCGCGGGGGAGCACAGGCTGCAGATGGCGATGCTGGCCACCGCTTCAAACCCCTATTTCAAGGTCTCGACGATTGAACTTGAGCGCCCGGGACCGACTTATAGCATAGACACAATTATTGAGCTGAAGGTCGGTCTGGGAGGTCGAGCTGCACTGTATCTCATTGTGGGGTTTGACGCCCTGGCTGAGCTTCCCTCGTGGAAAGACCGCGGGGGCCTGGTTGAGATGTGTCAGGTGGTGGGGGTGAGGCGGCCAGGCTACGCTGACTTCGATTTGCGCTCGCTGGAATCCAGCATCCCCGGTGCCTCGGAGCGTATCATGATAGTTGACGTCCCCCAGATCGATATCAGCGGTACCGAGATCAGGAGGCAGGTTGGCCAGGGGCTTTCCATCCGATACCTGGTACCCGAGCCTGTTGAAAGGTACATAGCGGAGCATAAGCTGTATTTGTAATTTGCCGTTATAACGCGAGGTGTCATTGCGAGGAGCCCTGAGCCATCGAAGAGGCGACGAAGCAATCCCATGGACAAGAGGAAAGGAACGAGATTGCTTCGCGGAGCCTGTCCTGAGGTTCCATGAGATTCTTCGCTGCGCTCAGAATGACACGTGGCGAAGGGCTCGCAATGACACGGAATACAATAACGTCATGTTAGGTCTAACGATCTCAACGTAAGGAGGGCGCGAGAATTGACGTCGGAAGACGATGACAGGCTGCTCGAGGTTTTCAAGGAACATGCGGTCCTTCACGGGGATTTTACCCTCTCCTCGGGACTCAAGACCTCTTACTATTTTGATGGCAGGATGGCAACACTCTGGCCGGAGGGCGCCTATCTAATCGGAAGGAAAATCCTCCATATAGTGGCGGCAGCGGGGGCGGAGGCTGTGGGCGGAATGACCGTGGGTGCCGACCCGATCGTAGCGGCGGTGGCGGTGGTCAGCCACCTGGAGGGGAAGCCTATCCCTGCTTTCATCGTCAGGGGGGAGGTCAAGGAGCATGGGACGCAGAAGCGCATCGAGGGGCCGCTGAAAGCGGGCTCTCGGGTAGCCATAGTTGACGATGTCATCACTACCGGCGGCTCGGTGCTGCGGGCGATAGAGGCGGTGGAGGCGGAGGGCTGCCGGGTGGTAAAGGTGGTGGTGCTCCTTGACCGCCAACAGGGTGGCGCGGACGAGATCAGGCGGAGGGGTTACGACTTCTCTGCCATATTGAGCGCTGACTCCTCCGGCGAGGTGAGGCTCGCGTGAATCCAGGAGCGGTTCTGAATATCGACGGTGATTTGGAGAGAAGAATGGTAGGGTGGGTGCAGGGCAGCGAAACCCACCACTCTGGATCCCCGCGCAAGCGGGGATGACATTGGCTGCCCATGGAGCGTCTTCTCCTGTCATTCCTGCGAAAGCAGGAATCCACAAGCAGTCTGCGAAAAAAGCATGGCGTCGATTCGGGAAAAAGTCGGCAAGTTGAGTTCACATCGGTGTCGAAATATGATAAAATAGATTATGCACACTAGTAAGACGCTAGTCTGTACTAAACTGTTTAATACCCTCTATGATAAGACACTGATTGTCCCTTCTAAATCCTTCTCTCCCTTGACCAAAGGCGCTGTCGTTGGACACACTCTGTTAACGCCCTTCTCGGACACTGAAACACGCGCGAACGCAATGTCGGTAATATCCATGCCTCGAAGCCAGGAGATAAATGGCAGAGAAGAATAATAGCTATACCGCTGCAGATATCCAGGTGCTTGGCGGCATTGAAGCGGTGCGTATGCGCCCCAGCATGTATATCGGCAGCACCGACCGACGGGGGCTTCATCACCTTGTCAACGAGATTGTGGACAATAGCATCGACGAGGCGATGGCAGGCTACTGCGATAAGATCGAAGTCATTATCCATGAGGATTGCGTGGTTAGCGTAGCCGATAATGGCAGGGGCATTCCGGTGGGAATCCATCCCACCACAAACGTCTCAGCCGTGGAGACGGTGATGACCACGCTTCACGCTGGGGGGAAATTCGGAAGTGGCAGCTACAGGGTCTCCGGTGGGCTGCACGGCGTGGGCGGCTCGGTGGTAAACGCTCTCTCTTCCTGGGCGAGGGTGGATGTGAGGCGGAACGGCAAGCTCTACCGCCAGGAGTATGAACGTGGCGTCCCCAAGGAGCCGGTGAAGAAGGTCGGCAATGCCGAGGGCAGCGGCACCCTGATGAGCTTTCTTGCCGATGAGCAGATTTTCGGCGAGATTGACTATAGCTTCGATGTGCTGGCACAGTCATTCCGCGAGATGGCGTATCTAAATAAAGGGGTGGAGATCTGGTTTAGAGACGAACGCACCGGTGAGGAAAAGACCCTCTACTTTGAAGGCGGCATCGTCAGTTTTGTGCGTCACCTCAACCGGAAGCGGACTGTACTGCAGCAAATGCCGGTCTACATCTCCAAGATGGTCAACAGCACTTCGGTGGAGGTTGCCCTTCAGTACAACGACAGTTTCACCGAGTCCACCTTGAGCTTTGCCAATTGCATCAACACCGCGGATGGCGGCACCCACCTCACCGGCTTTCGCTCGGCGCTTACACGCGTCCTCAATGACTATGCCCGAAAGTACAAGCTCCTCAAGGAGAGTGAAGCCAACCTTACCGGCGATGATGTCAGGGAGGGGTTGACGGCGATAATAAGTGTCAAACTTACCGATCCTCAGTTCGAGGGGCAGACCAAGGCGAGGCTGGGCAACCTGGATGTCAAGAGCCAGGTGGAATCGGTGTTCGCCGAGGGCCTGGCGTATTACCTTGAGGAACACCCCGGCGAGGGCAAGAGGCTCATTGAAAAATGCCTTATAGCTGCCCGGGCCCGCGAGGCGGCGCGCAAGGCTCGTGATCTGGTTACCAGAAAAGGGCTGTATGATACTTCTACCCTACCAGGCAAGCTTGCCGACTGCTCGGAGAAGGATCCCGCTGAGTGCGAGCTATACATCGTTGAAGGGGACTCCGCCGGTGGTTCGGCGAAGCAGGGGAGGGATCGGCGCTTTCAGGCGATATTGCCGCTTAAGGGCAAGATCTTGAACGTGGAGAAGGCTCGCCCCGAAAAAATGCTGTCTCACGACGAGATCCGCGCTCTGATTACCGCTGTGGGCGCGGGCAACGGCGCCGAGTTCGATGTCTCCAAGCTGCGCTACCATCGCGTCATCATAATGACCGACGCCGACGTTGACGGCTCCCACATCCGTACGCTGCTGCTCACCTTTTTCTACCGCTACATGGTGGAGCTCATCGAGAACGGGCATCTGTTCATAGCTCAACCTCCTCTCTACCGCATCAAGAAGGGCAAGGAGCAACACTGGGTCTATACGGACAAGGAAAAGGATGCCCTGCTGGCCAAGTTGGGGGGTAAGGGGGTGGATGTTCAGCGCTACAAAGG
>CAYVES010000013.1:0-12755 GCA_964449845.1 uncultured Dehalococcoidia bacterium | reverse complement strand
ACAGTCGCCTCATAGTCGGATGCTTATGAAGAGTTCTTTCACTTTGGGCAAGATTATGGGTATCCCCATTGGGATAAACTATTCCTGGTTCATAATCTTCTTCCTGATAACTGCCACCTTGGGGCGGTACGTTTTCCCGTGGCTCTATCCCGATTGGGCGACTCCGGTCTACTGGATTGCCGGGCTTTGCACGAGCTTGCTCTTCTTCGCCTCGTTAATAGCTCATGAGCTGGCACACAGCCTGGTTGCTGTTAGAAAGGGCATCGAGGTGAAGAGTATAACCCTATTCATCTTCGGTGGTGCAGCTAGGATATCGCGAGAAGCACCCGAAGCCAGCACTGAGCTGCTTATGGCGGTTGCAGGCCCCCTGGCAAGCATAGCGCTAGCGGGCGTTTTTGCCCTTATTTGGCTGCTGAGCAGGAACAACTTGGAACCCTTGGCTGCCATGAGTGCTTACCTTTGCTGGGTTAATCTAGCGCTGGCTGCGTTCAACATGCTGCCTGGATTCCCTCTGGACGGAGGCAGGGTGCTTCGTTCTATCATATGGTGGCGCAGTGGAAGCTACAGGAAGGCGACCCGCATCGCCACTCTCAGCGGGCAGGCTTTCGGCTGTTTGCTCATCCTAAGTGGGCTGGCCATCGGGGCCCTTGTCTATTGGATTAATGGCCTTTGGCTGGCCCTTCTGGGGGGGTTCCTCTTCGTTGCCGCCCGGGCGAGCTACCGGCAGGCGGTACTGCGTGACAGTCTCCAGGGTCTCACCGCCCAGGAGCTGATGACCGGCGACTGCCAGATGGTGCCTGAGCAGCTGACTATTGAGACGTTGGTTAACGAGTATCTCCTGCCTGCTGGGCGTAGGTGTCTGCTGGTTGGTGAGTGGGGTAGGGTCAGCGGGATCGTCACTCTGCAGGATACAAAGCTGGTCCCGAAGCGGCGCTGGCACACCACCCCGGTGGCTGAGGCTATGACCCCGGCAGAGAAGCTGGCGGTGGTTTATCCTGGTGACGATGGGCTCACTGTACTGGAGAGAATGCAAGAAGGGGGCATCGGCCTATTACTGGTAGTGTCCGGGGAGAGGGTTGTCGGGGTTATCGAGCGGGATCGCTTGCTCGAATTGAGTCGGGCCCGTTCGAAGTCGGGGGTATAGGCGTGCTTGCCAATTAGGAAGGGCAAGTGTAGAATATAAGATCATGACATAAATAAGCAGGTTTCGGTCTCGGAGAGGAGGAGGCAGGATGGAGAAAGGTACATGGACGGTTAAGACAGGGCTCGCCCAGATGTTGAAGGGGGGCGTGATTATGGATGTGACCACCCCGGAGCACGCCAAGATAGCTGAGGAGGCAGGGGCTTGTGCGGTCATGGCGCTGGAGCGGGTCCCGGCGGACATTCGTGCTGGCGGTGGCGTGGCCCGGATGGCAGACCCCACGGTGATCCTGGCGATCATGGAGGCGGTGACTATACCGGTAATGGCCAAGTGCCGCATTGGACACTTCGTTGAAGCGCAAGTGCTCCAGGAACTGGGAGTGGATTACATCGATGAGTCCGAGGTTCTTACCCCTGCCGATGAGAGCCATCACATATATAAGCATGAATTCAAGGTTCCCTTCGTCTGTGGCTGCCGTGACCTCGGGGAGGCGCTGCGCAGGATTGGTGAGGGGGCGGCGATGATCCGGACCAAGGGCGAGGCGGGGACGGGGAACATCGTCGAGGCAGTGAGGCACATGAGGGCAGTGATGGATGGTATTCGGAAGCTGCAGAGCATGCCTGCCGATGAGCTGATGGCCGAGGCGAAGACTCTTGGTGCTCCTTTCGAGCTGGTGCAGGAGGTGCACCGAACCGGGAAATTGCCCGTGGTCAATTTCGCTGCCGGGGGCGTGGCCACTCCCGCCGATGCAGCGCTGATGATGCAGCTAGGGGCTGACGGTGTCTTCGTTGGCTCCGGCATATTTAAATCGGCCGACCCCGAAGCCATGGCCAAGGCTATCGTTAAAGCCACAACCCACTATAGGGACGCGGGGGCCATCGCCGAGGCCTCCAAGGGGCTGGGTGCGGCCATGCCCGGGCTGGATGTGAGGACGATCCCCGAAGGGGAATTGCTGGCGCCTAGGGGTTGGTAGGCTGGGTTTGGGGCGGATGGCGGAGCACTCAGCTTGTGAGACGAGAGGCACATAGGGATCGCTATTCCCTACCAAAGAGGAGCCGACAAAATGGGTTATCGAAAAAGAAGCAAGGAAATCCTACTGGACAGAGTCAATAGCTTATCTGAAAAAGAACTTGATGAGGTGCTGACTTTTGTTGAGTTCCTGAAGATTCGAGAAAAGCCATGGTTCGTTGACTATGTAGATGAAAGGACAAGTGAAGCATTGCAAGCCAAAGAGGCGGGGGAGAAGTTTGTGACTATCGAAGAACTTCAAAGGGAACTCAGCTAGGAATGGCTGTATGGCTGTCAAGTATAGGCTTGAGCTATCGCCAGCAGCAATGCGTGACTTGAAAAGACTACCAAGAGTTGTTCAGCGGGAAATAGCGTACAAACATCTAGCACTAATTCAAAGCAATCCGCTCAAAGTTGGTGATTGTTTAGTTGGTGCTCTTAAGGGGGAGCGCTCCTATCATTTCGGCAGGAAACCCGAATATCGCATACTCTATTTGGTGGAAGATGATTTCATTATAGTTACCATAGTAGGGACAAGAGAAGGAATCTATAAACGTGCCCAAAGAAGACAGCACGGGATCAGTGGCTAAAGAAGATGAAGAAGGTCGGCGTTCTGGCGTTGCAGGGTGGCTTTGTGGAGCACATCGCTGCCCTGCGCCGATTGGGGGTGGAAGCGTTCCCCGTACGCTTACCTGGTGAGCTCGAGGGGCTCGGCGGGCTGGTGATACCCGGCGGCGAGAGCACTACTATCGGCAAGCTCATGACGGAGTATCACCTGGTGGACGAGTTAAATAGGCTCATTGCCGACGGCCTCCCTGTTTTTGGGACTTGTGCCGGCATGATCCTGCTGGCGAAAAGGGTTTTTGGGCTGGATCAACGACCCCTGGGCGCGATGCATATCGAGGTGAGGCGCAACGCCTTTGGCCGTCAGGTGGACAGCTTTGAGTCCGACCTCGACGTGCCGGCCTTGGGTCAATCTCCATTCCATGCTGTTTTCATTCGCGCTCCTTGGATCGTTAGGGCGGGGAAGAGCGTGGAGATACTGGCCTGGCTGCCCGATGGGCGGCCAGTTGCTGCCAGGGAGAAAAACCTGGTGGCCACAGCCTTCCACCCTGAGCTCACTACCGATCTCCGGTTCCATGACTACTTTTTGACCCTCGTCGACGGTAAGGTCGAAGCAAAGGCGGCATAAGTGAGATGATTCGTTCCCTTCGTCTAGCTGACGTCGCTGCACTGCTTCTGTTCTTGGGGAAGTCCCCAGTCAACGAAGCGAGGGTGCGAGATAGGCTTAGCGAGAAGGGATGGGAACTGGGGTCGGTCTTCCCTTTGCTCAAGGGCTGTCTGGTTTCAGGGGACAAACAGCGTAGCTTCGTTTATGTTCACCGTGGGCTCATTCAGGGCCTGGTCTGTGTGCGGAGCTGCCGCGGGCCGAGCGCCTGGGAGGTAGAGCGCCTCCTTCTGGCCTCAGGCCATGAGGAGTGCTGCCTTGGCCTGCTGGAGAGACTGGGCTCTGCTGGCGATGAAGTCGGGGCAGGACGAATCTTCCTGCGTATCGAGTCCAACAGTTACACGGTCGACATGGCAAGACAAGCTGGCTTCAGCCAGTACCTCACCGAGTTTCTCTACCGCTTGGGGGAGCAGCCACGGGTGGAGTCACCAGACCCACCGGTTGTCCTGAGGCCTAAGGGCAGCGCTGACGAGTATGGGCTGTTTCGGCTATATAGCGCTACGGTGCCCCTTCAGGTTCGCAGCGTGGAGGGGATGACCTTTGAGGAATGGCATCAGAGCAGGGATAGAGTCGCTGTTAGGGAGCTAGTCTTTGAAAATGGAGGCGAGATTACAGCCTCGTTGCGAATCAGGCCTGAAAGGCTGGCCGGGCAATTCGATATGGTGACTGATTTGGGGGCAACCGAGTTAGGGCGTCTGGTGGACTACTGCTTGTCTGCCCTGAGCGGCAGAGATCCTGTATACTGCCTTGTACCTGAATTTCAGCAGCAGTTGAGGCGTATTCTCGAAGAACGGGGTTTCCATCAGGTGGCGGAATACGGCTGTTTGAGCAAACAGCTCGTAGTCCGGGTTCGTGAGCCACAGCTTGTGCCCTTGTCAGCCTAGGGGGTGGTTGCAGATCATGCAGAGGGTGATCACCGATGACTTGGATGCGCTCCTCGAGGTGCTTCCTCCTCATATCTCCGAACCGCTGAACCAGTTAGGGAACCGCGCAGAGTTCCTGGAGGCAGTTATGGATCTGGGACGTCAGCCGGAGGCGCGTTATCTTGGTAGGGAGGTGATTCTAACTTCCAAAGAGGTGACCCCTGAGGATATAGAGTACGTGGTGCGGCATATCGACGCGTTTGGCGACGACAACCGTGCCGGCATCGAACGCACCCTTCATCGCATCTCGGCCATTCGCAATCGCGAGGGGCGAATTGTGGGGCTCTCCTGTCGAGTTGGGAGGGCTGTCTTTGGCAGTATCGCTCTTATCAGGGATTTGGTCGAGTCAGGGCAAAGCATCCTTCTTTTGGGGCGGCCCGGGGTGGGCAAGACTACCATGCTGCGTGAGGTGGCGCGTGTTCTCGCCGATGACCTCGGTAAGCGGGTGATCATTGTCGATACATCAAACGAGATCGGCGGCGACGGCGATATCCCCCATCCCGCAATTGGACGTGCGCGACGAATGCAGGTCTCCACTCCTGCCAGGCAGCACGCGGTGATGATCGAGGCGGTGGAGAATCACATGCCTGAGGTAATAGTAATCGATGAGATCGGCACTGAGCTTGAAGCTCAGGCGGCGCGCACCATTGCGGAACGGGGGGTGCAGCTTGTGGGTACTGCGCACGGCAATACCCTGGACAATCTGATGATGAACCCCACCCTTTCCGACCTCATCGGCGGCATCCAGACGGTTACCCTGGGCGACGAGGAAGCAAGGCGACGGGGAACCCAGAAGTCGATCCTGGAGCGCAAGGCACCACCGCCCTTCGACGTGGTGGTGGAGATTCAAAGCTGGGAGCGGGTCGCCATTCACCCTGACGTCGCTGCTGTGGTTGATGCTACCTTAAGGGGACACCTTATCCCGTTGGAGGTGCGCTGGTTCGAAGACGGGGGGGTTAAGAGCGAAAAGGTGCTGCCCTTTGCTGCTCCCGAGCCGTCGGCTGCGGGGAAAGCAGCTAAGGGAGATGGACCCAAGAACATCTTGCCATTCGGCATCAATCGGGTTCGACTGGAGGAGAGCATCAGCAGGATGAGGCTACCCGTAAATGTGGTCAACGATCTTGGGGAAGCCGATCTGCTCATGACCTCGAAGAGCCACTACCGCAGGAAATCGCAAGTCCTCAGGGATGCCGAGCTCAAGGGGATCCCCATCTATGTGGTTAGGAGCGACAAGGCGTCCCAAATGGAACAAGGCCTGGCCAATATCTATCGGGTTGAGGAGCACTCAGACTCTGTGGCCCTGGCGCTTATGGAGACGGAGGAGGCCATTGAGGAGATTAAGCGCTCCGGGCAAACGGTGGAGCTAAGCCCGCAAAATGCCTTCATTCGCCGCCTGCAGCATCAATTGGCGGAGAAATATAACCTGGTGACGAGGAGCGCGGGAAAGGCGCCGCGGCGCCGGGTACGTATTTTCCCGGGTGATGGCGGGGATCGGGGGTAGGGGGAGCATCTATTCACTTGGATTTCCTACGTCTAGGCGCAGGCATTATTGGCAGGGTTCTTATTGGGGAGCATTTATGGGCAAAAAACCCGAGGGAGGCTTGACAGGCAGGTTTGGAGACCATATCATGGGCCCATCACAGCGATGAGCCCAGCCCACTTCCTCAGCAGGGGTTGAAATGAGAAATCCTGCATTCATTGTCTTCGAGGGCGGCGAGGGCAGTGGAAAGTCCACACAGGCCAAGGCGCTGAATAGCCGGCTCCGCAAACTTGGCTTTGATGTAGTGTTTAGCCACGAGCCCGGAGGCACTATGCTCGGCAACAAGCTGCGCCGCTGGGTCAAGTGGGGCAGAGACGTTACCTTACCTTCAGAGCTATTTCTTTTCCTCGCTTCACGAAGTCAGTTGGTGACTAAGGTCATCCGTCCCGCTTTGGCAAGAGGTTATATCGTAATCTGTGACCGCTTCGCCGCTTCCACAATTGCCTATCAAGGCTATGGGCGGGGGATAGATTTAGGCCTCCTCGAGTCTCTAAACGACTTTGCTACCGGCGGCGTGGTGCCCGACCTTACGGTGCTGCTGGACTTGGATGCCGAGCAGGGACTGGGACGCAAAAAGCGGAAATGGGACAGCTTCGAGCGTGAGGATTTCACCTTCCACCAGAGGGTGCGGGATGGCTACCTGAAGATGGCTGCCGCTGGTGGCGAAAGGTGGATGGCAGTTGATGCTTCGCTTCCCGCGATTCAAGTCGAAGAGCTGATCTGGGAGCGGATAAGAGAGTTTCTGACCTATGGTAAGGGCTTCGTTTCCCTCGCCACCACCTCTCCATAGCCTATCATCAGTCTCTCGGTTACTTCGTGCCTTTTCTCCTTTTCACCCTCCCCGCCGATGGGTTTGCCATCGACCTGTGCGAGGGGCATAAGCTCCAGAAGGGAGTTGGTGACGAAGGCTTCGTCGGCTTGTAGAAGCTCCTCTATCCGGACTTCTCGCTGCGCAACATCTATGCTCAATTCTGAAGCCAGCTCTATAACAGCCTGGCGCGTAACCCCCGGCAGGCAGCCGCTTTCTTCATCTGGCGTGATAAGGCCGGTCTCTGTTACCAGAAAGACGTTGCTGGTGCTTCCCTCGCAAAGAAAGCCTCGCTCGTTGAGCAGGAGGGCTTCATCGGCTCCCGCCGCCTTGGCCTCCTTCCTGGCGAGCACATTGTTCAGGTAATTGGCCGATTTCAGGCGGGAAAGAGGAGACCGGCTGTTCTGCCGCATTGAGGACACAACTGCCTTGAAGCCATTTCGATACTTCTCAAGGGAAGGAGGGGTGTAGCTGGTGGCCACGATAAGCACCGTGGGCCTGGGGCGAGGTGGAGGGTCGGGGACGCTTTCCCCTTCTCCTATGGAGACGGTCAACCTGATGCGGGCATCACCCAGGTAATTGGCTCTGAGCGTGTCATAGCAGGCTTTTTCCAGGTCGAAAGCGCCCAGGGGCAAGCCAATGAGTTCCGCTGAGCGTGTGAGACGGTCGAGATGCTTCTGGAGGCGAAAGACGTGCCCTGAGTAAGCACGCATGGTCTCAAAAAGCGCGTAGCCGTAGAGGAAGCCGTGGTCAAAAGCAGAGATTTTGGCCTGGCCTCTGGGGAGCAGGGCACCGTTCAGGTATACTATTTGCTCCATGCCGGCTCAGAGAAGCTGAGGAATTTCCTGAGGACGTCATGCCCGACGTCGGTCAGGATCGATTCGGGGTGAAACTGGATTCCCTCCACCACGTATTCCTTGTGGCGCACCCCCATGATCACCCCGTCATCCGTCCACGCTGACACCTCCAGGCAATCTGAGAATGAGCCTGGCTCAATGATCAACGAGTGGTAGCGCCCCCCGGGGAAGGGATCGGGCAGGCCGGAGTAGATGGTTCTGCCATCGTGGTGGATAAGAGAGGTCTTGCCGTGCATGGGGGGGTCTGCTCTCCCGATCGTCCCGCCGTTGACATAACCAATGCATTGGTGCCCGAGACAGACGCCGAGGATAGGGATTTTGCCGCTGAAGTGACGCACCACATCGTTGGAGACGCCGGCATCCAGCGGGGTGCCGGGGCCTGGCGAGATGACTATATGGCTCGGGGAAATCTCTTCGATCTCGTCCGGACCGATGGCGTCGTTGCGGTAGACCACGGGCTCCCAGCCCAGCTCCCCGATATACTGCGCCAGGTTGTAGACAAAGGAGTCGTAGTTATCTATGAGCACGATCATCTTGTACCCTCCGTCACCAGCTCTGGGACCATGCTCAGGGCATGGATCAGGGCCTTGGCCTTGTCCAGCGTCTCTGTGTATTCGCCCTCCGGGTCGGAATCGTAGACCACCGCCCCACCCACCTGAAAATAGGCCCTCCCTTCCTTGACCAGGATGGTGCGGATGACGATGTTGAGGTCGAGCCCTCCGTCGAAGCCGAGGTAACCGATGGACCCGGTGTAGACGCTTCTCCTGGTGGGCTCAAGCTCGTCGATGATCTCCATAGCTCTCACCTTGGGGGCACCGGTAATCGAGCCGCCGGGGAAGGTCGCCTTGAGCAGGTCGACGACGCCCTTACCCCGCTGAAGCCCTCCCTCAACGGTTGAGGTGAGGTGAAACACAGTGGCGTACTTCTCCAAGGCCATCATTTCGCTGACCCTCACCGTCCCATAGCGGCAAACTCGCCCCAGATCGTTCCTCTCCAGGTCAACGATCATCACATGCTCGGCCCGGTCCTTAATGCTGCGCACCAGCTCCTGGGCCAGTGCCTCATCGGACGCCGGGTCTTTGCCGCGGGGCCTGGTGCCCTTTATAGGCCGGGTCTCCACCAGGTCGTTGCGGACGCGCAGGAACCTTTCGGGAGAGGCGCTGACCACGGTCACGCCATCGAAGTTGAGATAGCTGGCAAAGGGGGCGGGGTTGATCCGCCGCAGTCGGCGGTAGAGTTCGTAGGCGGGCAAAGGCATATCGGCCTCGAATCGTTGGGAAAGATTGACCTGGAATATGTCGCCAGCCCCGATATATTCCCTGGCGGTCTCCACCGCCTCGACGTAGCCCTCGCGGCTGAAGTTGGAGCGCAGGCCGACCGGGCCGCTAACAGGCTGGTCAAAGTCCTCGTCCTCATAGTCCTCCAGGCGGGGTGCATCAGCCAGCGTTCGCCGCAGCTCTTCGAGGCGAGCCTCGGCCCTGGCTTTCCTGCTGCTCCCTCTTTCCGGGAAGCCGGTGGCAGCGACATAAGCCCTGCCCTCAAGGTGGTCGAAGACGGTGACTGCATCGTAAAAGGCAAGATAGCACTCGGGTAGCTGAAGATCGTCCACCGCTGTGGAGGGCAGCTTCTCGATGAAATGGCCCAGGTCATAGCTCAGGTAGCCCACCGCTCCCCCGGTGAAGGGCAGCGTCGTGGGATTCCCATCGAGCCTGTATTCCTGGAGCAGTTCCCCCAGCACGTCGAAAGGATTGCCGAAGACGACCTTCTGGCCCTCGGGGCTGAGCAGGGCGATCTCTTTGCCGCGGCTTCTCATCACCAGAAAGGGGTCGCTGCCCATGAAGGAGTAGCGACCCAGCTTCTGGGGGTCCATGCCGCTGTCGAGGAAGAAGCTGAAGGGCTTATCCCTGAGCAGCTCAAAGGCCGAGGAGGCGCAGGGTGGATCAGGGAACTCCACCACCAGGGGCGCACGTTGGGTGCTGCTATCAGCCTTGTTCATCAGCCCACCATGGACTTACACGCAGTCAGTGTCTTCCCTAGATTATAGGGGATTGACGAAGGGTTCACAAGGTTGGTATTTCCCACCCTCCCACGAGCGGAGGGAAGCCGTTTCCTCTCCCAGATGCAAACCTGAAACTCCAAGCTTGAAATCCTAAACAAAATCGCGTGGGCGAGTGCTCAACAACGGATGATCAAAGATGATGTGCCGATACCGTTCGTGGTGAGCCTGGGCCGTAGGACGGCCGACCTGTCGGACTCGAACCATGAATGGCCCTTCGACAGGCGTGTCCCGAGTTAATCGAGGGGCTCAGGGCGAACGGATCAAACTTCATTTCAGGAGCAGATTCAAAATCTAAATGACCAGAATTCAGCGCTCCACCCGTCCGTTCTTAGCGACTTCAGTACGATTTTCCGTCCACAATTGGCCGAAATAGCTATAGCATGCATACCAAATCAAAAGTATGCTAATGCTATCCAGACTCGCACCGGGAGCAAAGGAGATGGCCAAAGCCAAAAGAAAGCGAAAGCCTATCGACTGGGATGCCATCGAGCTCCAAGCGTTCAATCTCAGGTTCGAGCCAATGTCACCCAAGGAGAAGCTGAAGAAGGCGCGGAAGCTAGCGACGACCTTTCGAAGGTACAACCAGCCTTTGCCTGACGAGCTTGTAAATGCTGGTCTGATGCAGAACGACTACAGCGAAGCCTCTGGTCCAGAATAGGGGGACGCCCCTGGATGTACATTATGCGGACAGCCCGAATAAGTACACGTTGCTCTGGCTGCTTATCGCCCTGGCAACCGGAACCCACCTAGGACACTTCTTTCAGCAAGACGAGATCTCTTTCATCGTTCGCCCGCGGAGAGCATCTGTCCCAAATGGGGCTCAGACATCTAGACAGCTAGACAGTCAGACGTCTAGAGGGTGAAACAGCCAGACTTCTGACCATCCAGCGGCTGCACTAAGGTTGACAGTCATCGTAGCGGATGCTACATTCTAGAAGAGATACAGCACGCACCATGTGCGTGAAAACCGTGGCCGCCAACTTCGGCAGAGCGAAACCCGTTATGGGCTGTTGCGCGGCGAAAGTAAGGAGACAACCTAGAGGGGAACTCGATGAATAATCAGGAAAACCTACAGCCTAAGTTCAGGCAACAGGCCAATGAGCTGTTGCGCCGGCTGTCGCCTGCGGAACGGGAGGCACTCATCGTCAGATGCTGGATATCGCACGATGCCCGCTGGTTTATGGCCGTAGCCTTGGAGTACGGCATGGAGGCCGGGAACCGCATGAATCAAGCTGCCGCTCACGAGGTCGGCAAGGTTGAAGCCCTGCGTGTCCTTCGCGCTTTGCAGTTGCCGCCGGTCAAGAGCGTCGACGACTGTCTCCTGGCACAGGAACTCTTCATCGGCCTTCTGGGCCCTGACCTTCTTGATTATGACGTCATCAAGGTTGATGCCAATACGTGTCAAGTACATGTCAAGCGCTGTTTTGCCCATGAGAACGCTACACGTGCTGGTGTCGCTGATCAATTTGAGTGTGGTGTCTTCGCGCGCTGCAGTGGCTGGCTTGAAGGCTTAGGTATAGAGTATGAAATGACCCCGCCTTTAGGTAAATGCATCAAGGTTCAGGGGCGGGAATGCGTCTACACTTTTACGTTCAAAGTAGAAGCGGACGTCTAGCCGTCTTCGTGCTGAGATGGTGCTGGTGGGGCTGGAAAGGACTAAAGCAGTTGTTCAACAAGGTGCATGTATTCAGAGTCAAACCGGGGCAGGAGTTGCTCGGCGAGATAGCCTCCTATTGCCGGGAGCATAAAATCACCTCTGGCGTCGTTGTCGGTATTATTGGCTCCGTGCAGAGCGCCCGTCTCAATTTCCTGACGGAGCTCCCTGGGAAATACTACAGTGTGGACTATTCCGGTCCACTGGAGATTGTCTGTGCTCAGGGCTCGGTGGCCCAGCAGAATGACAGCCCGATCATCCACATACACATCCAGCTTTCGCGACAGGATATGTGCCGAGGGGGTCATCTTGCTGAGGCGACGGTGTTCTCCACGGCTGAGGTGGTCATAGGGGAGCTTGATTATCAACTCCGGCGTCAGAGTGACAGCTACACGGGGCTTAATGAGCTGGTTGACTGAAGCGAGGCCTGGGCTAGTAGTATCGTTCCTCGGGCTTCTTCCACATACCTCAAGAACCAATGCGATGGAGCTTCAGCTTGTGGATGTGGCATACCCCACAAGTTTGTAGGCCAGTTTGGCAGCAAGGAAGGCGCAGGAGCTTGGACCTTCTCGGGGGCAGAGTTCCATTAGGTCGAAGCCAACGATTTGTTTGCTGTCGGCCACTGCGCGCAGCAGCTCCAACACTTGTTGCCAGCTCAAGCCCCCGGGTTCGGGGGTACCCACCGCCGACATGATTGAGGGATCGAATACATCGAGGTCGATCGAGACATATACCTGTGGGGAGAGGGCGGAGACAACCCGGGCTACAGAGTCCGGGCTGGCTAAGGCTTCGGCATAAGACGGCTCGATTTTGCGCTGTACCAGAAACTCGTGTTCCTCCCGGCTCATGCTGCGGACGCCCACGTGGACAACGGGGCAGAGCTCCCAAACCCGGCGCATGACGCAGGCATGGCTGTATTTTGTCCCCTGATACTGGTCGCGTAGATCGGCGTGAGCATCCAAGTGTAGCACTGAGAGCTCAGGGTATTTCTCCCGAAAGGCCCTAACCACGCCTAGAGTAAGGGAATGCTCGCCGCCCAACATCGCCAGAAGTTTGCCTTTATCAAGCAGGTCGCTTGCTATTTGGTAGACCCGTTCCAACATCGGTTCAGGTCCGCTCATCAGGGGTTGCACTTCAGGGAGGGTATGAATCCCTACTTCGCTGATCTCTCTATCCAGTTCGGTGTCGTATAGCTCGAGGTATTGTGAGGCGTCGATGATCGCCCGGGGCCCCTCCCTGGTACCGCTCTTATACTCTGTGGTGCTGTCGTAGGGGACAGGGAGGATCACCACCTTCGATGAGGCGAAGGTGGTGATCTGTGAATGCACGCCAGCGAAGACCCTCGGAGGATGGAATAGATCATTTCTCACGTTGTCTGTCCCGGCGATTGAGTCGATTCACCTGCTGCTTGTGGAGTCCGACACTAGGGAGGGCGCTTGATTATTGTAGTATTCCAGACCTCGATTGAGAATATAGCTCCTCACTTCGGCCAAACCAAACTCTTGCTGAAGGTCTCTAATGGCTTGCTCGGCGTCAA
>CAYVES010000012.1:0-28566 GCA_964449845.1 uncultured Dehalococcoidia bacterium | reverse complement strand
AGCTAAAAACGAGGACCTGAGATCAAAATCTGGGCGTTTTCTAGAGGTGGCCTGAGCGTGCGTCCATCATTTTTTCCAATACGGCCCAGCCTATTTTTGTGCTGGATTGAACATTATAGACTTTTGTGTGGTCACGACCGGTGGTGGATTGAAACCACTGACACCCTGATTAAAAGGTTGGGTAATGTTTTTCGGCTCAAGAGCTCGTTTTTGAACCTGACGACCGCTGACTTTTCAGAGGAGTCTGGGTGTCACTTTTCAAGCCCTCTTTAGCCTATTATTGCGCTATTATGGTGAAATTGCAAGATTTGTGTGATGCATCTGTGATGTCTATGTGAGGTGAACGTCTTGGTAAGCCTATAGATGCGTGGAGAAACGTGCGCTAGTCTTTATTTAACTGGGTAATTCTCAATCGTGAGGTCCATACGTGAAATCGTGCGGACCCTTTTTATTGTAGGGCTATATTGTTATTAAGAACTCAATTTGATAAAGGAACGCTAATCTGGCATAATCCCAGTACCCCATCAGACGTGACCGATACGTTTTCAATTTTCACCTCCTGGAGCTGTCACCACTTATTGACCTCGAAAAGAAAGGGTGTCGGAAGCGCCGGATACGGCAGAATACCCAGCGCTCCAAGCCAGAGAAGTACGGATTACCGCACCACAATGACTCTGACCTCATCCGTCGCTTTCGCGCCCAGGTCGTCGGTCACCTCCAGCTCGAAGAGTAGAATCTCGTAGAAACTGCCCGAGCCCGGTGTGGGCGCGATGAAGAAGCCCACTCGGCCGGTGGGGTTCAGAATCCACACGGTCTCGCCGTAGGTTTGCCGCCAGCTGTACTCGACGATGGTCCCATCCGGGTCGCTGGCGCTGCGGCCGTCCAGAAATACGAACTTGCCTGCCCTGACGATCCGGTCACTGCCGGCATCGGCGACAGGCGGCTTGTTGTAGAAACCGACCTCCATGGCGTATGCGCTGATGAAGGCGTCCGAGGTGCCGCCGGCGTAGGTTTGGTCAAAGGCGTCGGCGGTGGTCGGGAAATCGTTCGACCGGGTGAATCCCGCCACATAGGTCTGGCCCGCGGCGCCGAGGGCGATGGCGTTGGGCTGATCATCGTCAGAGCCGCCCAGATAGGTCCCGTACTCAAGCGTGGAGAGGTCGGGGGACAACCGCGCGGCGAACCCGTCGGGGGTCGGCGAGTAAATGCCGGCCGGATTGCACAGACCGTCGGTGCCGCAGTCCGGGTCGGCGGCGTTATCGGTGGTGGGGAAATCGGGAGACGTGGTCTCACCCGCGACATAGATCGTTCCGTCCGGGTCCAGGGCGATGGCGCGTATCGACTCGCCATCGGAGCCGCCCAGATAGGTCAGGGCCAGCGTGTCCCTGAGGTCATAGCTGTATTTCGCCACGAACCCGTCGGGCTGCGGCACCAGGAGCGGGCCGATTCCGTCGCAGACGCCGTCGGTCCCGCAGGTGGTGTCGAAAGCCCCCTCGGTGGCGGGCAGATCGTTCATGTAGGTCTGGCCGGCCGCGACGACGTAGCCGTCACCCGCGGCAACGGCGTTGAAGTAGGTCCGGCTGCTGCCGCTGTGGCTGCCGGGATAGTATGTGAGGTAGGACATGCGCGTGGTGAGGTCCCCATCGAAGCGGGCCAGGTAGCCGGTGATCTCGTTGTCCTCGCCGTCGGTGATGAACACATTGCCGTCCGGGGCGACGGAAATGCCGGACACGCGCTTTCCGTGGTCAAGGTAGGTCAGGGCCTCCAGCGTGGTCAGGTCTCCCGATAGTTTTCCGGCAAAGCCGTAATACTGAGGGATATGGAAGGAACCGCTTGGATCGCACCGGCCGTCTCTGCCGCAGGTCGGATCGTAGGCGTCGGGGGTGACGGGCATATCCGGATAGTTGGTACCCCCGCCGAAGTAGACGCCGCTATTGCCGATAGTCAACTCCCTGGGATAATCGGAGGGCGTCACTACCGAGGAGGCCACCAGCGTCGACAGATCCGCGCTGAGCCTGGCGACGAAGCCGCCCCCGGATCCTGCTGTACCGCTCCAGGTGAAGGCGCCTTCGGTGACGGGAAAGCCGCCCCCCGCCTGGCCTGCTGCGACGATCTCTCCGTTCACGTCCGCAGCGATCGCCGCCACCCGGTCGAAGCTCGGTGTGCCGATATAGGTGGACGCGAGCACCGTTGAGAGATCGCTGCTCATCCGGGTGACGAACCCGTCCGGTGCGGTGCCCACATAACTTTCGTCGTACCCCAGGACGATCGGAAAATCCGGCGACTGGGTGACGCCGGCCACGTAGATCGAGTCTTCCGTGGTCACGATGCTATGGATGAAGTCGTCGTCATAGGCTCCGGAGAAGATGGGGATGTCGGGATTGCGGCCGCCGAGGTAGGTCGAAGCCATGAGCGGATCAATGATCAGCTCCTTTCGTTTGTCGTACTCGCCCACCTCGAACCGGTACTGGCCGTCCGCGAGCGCGTAGGCCACTTCCACGGGATGCCGCTTACCATCGACCATTTGATAAGCCACCGGTGCAGAAAAAAAGATGTTGCCGATCCTTGTCTTCAGCACCAGCTGTTTTTGGTCATCCAGGGACAAGGACTGTACGCCATCAACAGTGATGTTGATATCCTCCGGGTTAGCACCAGGCGAGACAAAGAATACCTTCTCGATGTTGTTGCCGGCGGCCTTCACCGATACGCGAATGCCCGGATAGAGCTCACCCAGAACTACGCTGCTGTAGGTAGTCAGTTGTTTCTTCCAGGTGCCTGTATGGTTGCCCTTGAACCAGCTCACCCGGACCGAGCTTTCCTGGTCGCCCTGCGGGGATGTCTCTTTCTGCCCTACAAAGGATTCACGAAACGCCCAGCGTGCCCGGTTTCCCTCCACATCGTAGCATGGTAAGGAATACACCAGTTGGTTTTTTTGGGTGACGAACAGGGTTCCCGCCAACATCTTGGCATAAAATCGAACGTCTCCGTCCGTGATCTGCCCCTCATTCTTGATGAAGGGCACCTGAGCCACAGCAATTTTATCGGCCAAGGCATATGGCGCCGACGCATTCGATGAAAGTGTATACATGGGATTGCCTGGTGCTGCTTCACCCTTTGGTAGTTGCCCTCCTGCACCATTAGAGATAACAAAAAGCTTATCCAATGATTGGTCTATGTGACCATTAGGCCCCTTTTGGAATACAGTAGTAACCTTTGTACCCCAAGCTTCTCCATCGGTATATATATGGGGTGCAAAATCCGGCTTGCCTCTTGTGGCACCAACTGATATGGCAAAGGCCAATGTGAAGAGCAAGACCATCACTACGATAGGTATAGTCTTCTTCATTGCAGCTACTCCTTTTTACTTTCACGAACAGTGATTATTTATTTGTCCAGGTGGGTAACAAGTGTTGAGTTAAAGATGTTATCGTTCTGATCACCAGTTGCCTTGAATTAGGTATGGGACCCAATGGACATCATCTCTCTTGTCCGCTGAAGTTTTTATCGTGTGATGTTACTGGTAGCAAGTTGCTTCTTGTGTCTTTAGTATAATCATAACATTTCAGCTATTACAGAGTAATAAACTTTCGGCACCGAATATTTCAAATCTATAACATCTTGCTTCGGCCGGTTCTAGCTCCACAAGAAGATGAATTGTGAGGCAGAATCTTATCTGGAGAATTGATGAAATGGATTCCGAGAGAAGTTATGTTCAGAGTGGTATTATCCAATACACAAGATGGATTTTTCATCTACAGGTTAGTTAAATGCGTAAACGTGATTGCCCTGATAGAGTGACCGCAAGAAACTCAGTTTATCTAGTATGTTAGACCTAGTCTGGGTTTCTCACATGGGTGTGGATGAAATCGTTAAAACTACCCCGTGAAAAAGCGCTGATGAAACTGTCCGTCGATGAGAGATAAGGAAGAAGCCACATTGCTCGCGGGGGCTAAAAACATTCCATTTTTGCAACCACTCTGCTAGCTACCCAAATCCGCTATGAAAAAGGATCGCTCGTACACATGTCACTGTAGCTAGGGCGATACTATTGTGGCAAGCAGTCAGCCACCCCTTTCTTTGAGCAAAGCGTACCGTCTCAATAATGCTTGAAGACCCTCTCACCAACCACAACCGAGAAGAACCAGTACTGTTGCGTCCAACTTCACACTATCTTTTCGGTAGTATAATACGCTTGGGAGGTGGAAAAAAATGGAGAAATGGATTTTTGTCGGCGAATTTAACTGTACTGACCCGGCAAGAGAAGAGGAGTTCGACCACTGGCATAAAACTGTTCACGTACAGGATGTTCTGGAAACACCGGGCATATTAAGAGCAACCCGATATGAAATTAGCGAACCACTTGAAGGGCATGGGAAATACCTAGCGATTTATGAAGTAGAGACTGAAGACATTCAGCAGACTTCATTAAAATTGGGGGAGATTATGACTACGGCGTGTGAACAGGGTCATTGGTCTGAGCTTTTAACTCTGGTACATACAGCGTTCTATAGTAAGATCATACCTTTTCATCCTTGTCACCCCCATTCTCCCTCTTTACTGTTTGCTCTCCGCTGGTACATTTTGCATCCAATCCGGACACGCAAAAAGTTCGTTAGCTGATACCAGTTACGAAAAAAGCTGGCAACAGCGAACTGATAGACACGCGCGACGGCAGCACGCACCAAATCCTCGGCTACTGGCTTCACAGGGTCGTATGCCATCCCAGAAGCCACTGGTAGACGTATTTCAATTCTCTGCCCGTCATTTCGACCAGCAATGTCGGAAAGGAAGACCTCTTTGACAGGCCAAAAAAGACCGCTGCCGCTGATGCGGGGCTAACTCCGCCTCCTTTAGTCCACTTTCAAGAAAGCGGTTTGAGCTGCGCCACAGACCGGGCACCTATCCGGGGCTTTGCCTTCGGCAGTGAACCCACACACCTGGCAGACAAAGTATTCCTTGACCTGAAGCTTGTCACCCGCTTGAAGGGCATCGAGCGCCGATTTGTAGAGCGACTCGTGAATCATCTCTACCTTGCGCGCCCAATCGAAGGTGCGCTCCGCTCTCGGCTTCTGCTCCTTGTTTGCCTGCTCGATGAACTCGGGATACATCCTCACATGCTCCATGTTCTCGCCCGCGATGGCTTCTTTCAGGTTATCCTCAGTGGAATGCACCTCTTCCATGGTCTCTAGGTGGTTGCGCGCGTGCACTACCTCCGCCGCTGCCGCGGCGCGGAACAGCTTGGCCACCTGAGGATATCCCTCCTGATCCGCCTTGCGCGCAAATGCCAGGTACTTCGTGCTTGCCTGGCTCTCGCCGGCGAATGCGGCCCTTAGATTATCTAGCGTCTTTGCCATCGGATCACCTCCGTTTAATGAATTCGATGTTCTTGCCTGACTCAAATCTCGCCTTCCCTGCCTAGCCGGCGCAGGGACTCTTTTCTCATGCAACGGTCCATTACCAGTGTGAGGCCTGCTTTTCTTGCCCTGGTTGCAGCCTCTTCGTTGATTATGCCTTCCTGCATCCATAGCGCTTTGGCTCCGATGGCAATGGCCTCTTCTACTATAGGCAGGATATCTTCGGGACGACGGAAGACATCAACAACCTCTACTTGCTCTGGGATGGAAGCTAAATCAGGGTAAGCGGTTTCCCCCAGTATTTTCTCAGCTTTAGGTGTTACTGATATTATGCGATAACCCTCGCTCTTTAGAAATTCAGCCACCCTGTGGCTGGGACGATCGGGATTATCCGAGGCACCTACTATGGCAACGGTACGGTATTGGGTCAACACCCTTTTGATGTCAGCGTTAACGTCATTTTGCATGGGCCTCGCTCTTCCGCACCGTGAGCCAGAGAAAGCACACTCTCCGCTTTGATAGCTCTAGCATTGCCGAGACAATCTGGGGTGTATCATAACGCATCATTTCTAATCAAGGAGATCCGCTAATGCATCGGGATCAGTAACCGGTATCTGGCAGACATTGCCTTCACATACGTAAGCGGTGGGCTTGTTCTCAATCATGGTTCTGTCCTGAAGTAGAGGAATACCTATGATTTGAGACGATTCATCTGGATTTGCACCTGCCAGAATCTTGTTAGGTAAATAGCGCAGGTTGATCGCGCTCATCAGGGATATCATTGCTGGATCTTCAGGTTGGCCGACTACCGCTATTTCCTTTGGCTTAGACAGATAAAAATCCAGGGCGCATAGCCAGTTGCCGAAGCCAGAGGGATACCGAACGATCAATCCTTGCACCGAGCGAATGGCAGTTGTGGCCAAGCTCTCGTAGCCCTTGTTGTCGGTCAACCTCGCTAGGTGTAGCAAAACATGTGCTGCCGCTGAAGACCCTGATGGCAGGGCGTTGTCGAAAATGTTCCTGGGGCGAATTACTAGCGTCTCCTGCCCCTGACCGGCATCGTAAAAGCATCCCTGAGATTCATCCCAGAACTGGTCAACTATGGCGCGCCCTAGGTCTTTGGCGGCATGCAGCCATCGATATTGAAAAGTAGCTTCGTACAGCGCAAGCAACCCTTGGGAAAGGAGGGCGTAGTCTGAAAGGTAACCATTGATCTTGGCCTGTGCGTCTTTATAAGAGTGCTTCAGGAACTCGCCATTATGCAACGCTTGTCTTAGGAAAGCGGCGTTGGAGATGGCTGCCTCTAGATAGTCCACTCGGTCGAGCACGGAAGCCGCTTCAGCCATGCTGGCGAGCATCAGGCTATTCCAGTCTGCTAGAATCTTCTCGTCTCGGCGGGGTGGCATCCGTTGTGCGCGCCTTTCCAGCAGCCGGGCTTTCGCTGCGGCTATCCTAGCCTCCAGCTCGGCAGAAGAGAGGCCAAGTTCAGACGCCAGCGCCTCAGTTTCAATTGCCCGGCTGAGGATGTTTGCGGCCTCGAAGTTGCCGCGCTGCGTTACACCAAAGTACCTACTGACAAGTTCTCCAACGTCTTTGCCTAATGCCTCCGTCACCTCGTCAGGTGTCCAGATATAGTATTTCCCCTCGACACCCTCGCTGTCGGCATCCTGAGAAGAATAGAATCCGCCCTCTTTGCTAGTCATCTTCCTCAGCACGTAGTTCAGAGTTTCCTCGACTATACTCCGGTATAGTTGCTTACCCGTCGCCTGGTATGCGTGAAGATAGAGGCGGCTCAGCAGTGCGTTATCGTAAAGCATCTTCTCGAAGTGTGGAACCTGCCAGTGGGCGTCGACGCTATAACGGTGAAAACCCCCTCCTATCTGGTCGTAGATGCCACCCCATGCCATCTTATGCAGGGTGTGCTCCACCATCGACAGAGCTTCCGTGTCGCCCGTGCGGTAGTGGTAGCGAAGTAGGAATTCCAGGGTCATGGGTTGAGGAAACTTGGGGGCCGAGCCAAAGCCGCTGTTCCGGGTATCGAAGGTAGACCTGAGCTCGCTGTAGGCATTCTTGAGCAAGTTGGTGGTAAGCGGCTCGGCCGAACGCGTCGCTTCAAGCGACCGTTTAAGGTGAGCTACTATCTGCTCAGCGGCGGACTCCACCTCATCCTTGCGGTCCTTGTATGCCTGCGCCACGGTTTGCAGGACGCGTGGGAAGCCTGGCAGGCCTCCTCGATCCTCCGGTGGAAAATACGTTCCGCCGTAGAAGGGCTTCCTCTGCGGGGTTAGAAAGACAGTAAGCGGCCAGCCGCCGCTGCCTGTTATAGCCTGTACCGCTTCCATGTGAATTGCGTCGAGATCGGGGCGCTCCTCTCGATCGGCCTTGATGTTAATGAAATTATCATTCATGAGACGAGCGATCTCAGGGTTATCAAAGGATTCTCGCTCCATCACGTGGCACCAGTGGCAGGAAGAGTAGCCAATGCTCAGTAGGATAGGTTTATCTTCCTCCACCGCGCGATTGAGAGCTTCCTCACCCCAGGGATACCAATCCACAGGGTTATGTGCATGCTGCAGCAAATAAGGACTGGTCTCACTAATCAATCGGTTAGGCATGGCACATTTGCCCTCACCGCCTCGGTTATTGTGGCATCTTGCCTACAATTCTAGGTACCGCCGCTGCCGCTGTATGTGACTTTTGTCACCACTGGAGTGCCGGAAATGATCGCTTAATGAGACAAGGTCGCGTACCGCTCCTAGTCCACGTCTTCTTTGGCGAGGCCACTTCCTGGAGAGGTTCCCATCTCGTTGTCCAAGTAACCAGCCAACTAGCAACTATGGTCGCATCCACAACCCATTGGCTAGAGGTTGCTCAAGAATTCTTTCCATGGCGTCGCCGCTAATGTCTCGGTTGTTGAATGGCCGTATGCGCGGATGATCATGGCCGCTTTCTCGATCTGCTTTGGATCATTGGCTTCAACAATATCGACCACATCAAAGCGACCCAAAGTCACATAACTGCCCTTTCAGACAACTCCAGGACATTCACTCTTAATCTTGGCCGACACTGCCTCAGCAAGTTGCTTGAAGTCCTCGGGGTCTCGAAACGCCTCAAGGGAAAGCCGGGTATGTACTACGCGGGTTGCCACGTGGCACCTCCTTCCACAGTATCGCAAAGGCTAGCCCACATACCTCGAGTGGTATAAACCACCGTGGTTCGCTAATGGCCACGGAGAGAGAACCTGTGCAGTGTGAAGTATTTGCGAGACTTGGTGATCCATTGCAGTTCTTCTTCCAATAGTGCTAGATGCCCCTCCTCCTCTCTGGCCAGCGACTCGAACATTGTCTTTCCACGGAGGTCGGGCGTGCTGTCTTCAGCCTCTTTGTAAAAGGCGATAGCCTCCTGCTCCGATTTGATTGCCTGTCGCAGGGCGTCGCGCTCGCCTGCACTCGCACTAATTGTGCCCGTGGCCTCGGAAGGCGACGGGAACTCCGTTTTGTCGATGGGAGCGGTGGCCCTTTTCCAACCCAGCCACTTGTTGTCCAGCACAGACTTCAGCTGCTGCCTCAGCTTCGCAAGATGTCTTGCCTCCTCTTTGGCCAGCCAATTGAACATTCGTTTACCATCGGGGTCTTCAGCCACATCGGCTGCTTGGCGGTAGAATTCGGTAGCTCCCCTCTCCCTTTCAATAGCTAGCTTCAAAGCGTCGACGGCTTTCATGCGTCTGTTTGCCATTTTTGTCCTCCTTCGGAGATAGTCTTGATTTGACGCAAGGCTAAGACTCCCTGTACTTGGTCTAATTTGTGGGAAGAAGGGACAGGATCTCTGTCGCCCTCTTTTGAGTTGATTCCCAAATCTGGTGACACCCACTAGTGTAGTGCTTCCTAAATATCGTTATTTAGCCAATGACACTGGCTCCAAACTATTGATCCGGATGGCTATGGAAAAAATGCTTTCAAATGTTTGGCGAACTAACGAAGCGTTAGAGACACTACACTAGTGGGCTCTGCTCTCTGAAGAAAGGAGCACAGTACCGCTGCCATTTCAACTGCTCTGGCACGGCGATGGTCTTCATCAAGAGCTTTGTATCCCTGCAATTTTCTCGGACCTTCACTGCCACCCTCAGCAAACCACCAGTCCTTGAAGGCCACTCCGCAACCTATATAAAAGAGTATGCTTCCCAGAGGTGTAGCCACATCGTCTGGAAATAGCGGGCTCCGTAGCGATTTAGGGGCCCCAGCATTACTACCAGACTTGCACCAACAAGTGGCCTGCCCTCGAGCTGAGCTAGAGGATGGCTGCTTCCCTTGATGCTAGTCCGCATATTCCCGTTCTACATCACGATCGGAATAGATGGCTTCGTTTCTCAAGATTCTTATCAAACGTATTGTTCTCATGGTTTCTTTGCTGAGAACGTCTACAAAGGCAGAGGACAGCCCTAACGCCGCGAGCATGGCGAGAAAGGTGTTATTAATCGCTGGACGCAACCGCCTGGGAGCACCCGCGGAGACGTTGTTTATCCAGCAGGTAGTCCTTACCGGTGGGTCAAAGGCCTCAGCCAGAGCGGGGAGGAGTCCACTCAGTGTCTTTGCGTGGCGCTGGCCCGCCTCACTGGTAACATGCAGCACTCCCGGATCAACAATAATGCGGTCGTTTGAGATGCCTGATTCGTTGGCAGCTCCCACCAGCACTGTAGTTGATTTCAAATTATCTTCCACGCTGCTAGGTGCCAGGGGGCCGGAAATAAGGAGGATCACCTCGGCACCATACCGGGCTGCCAGGGGCAATGTCTCTTCAAGCCTCTTGCTGTCCAGGGAAATGTAGTTGACTATGGGAGGACGTTTACAGGCCTGCAGTCCGGCCTCCAAGGTAGCGGCATTATCCGAACTCAGGCAAAGTTGACAGCTAGCTACATCCTGAAGAGTCTCAACGGCGAACTCCATTACCTCAGGCCTGTCATATCGCTGCTGCAGGTTGATGTCCAGTATATCAGCGCCGGCTGCGGCACACTGCCTCACCAGGCTCTGCAGGAGCTCGGCGCGTTCCTTTTTGATCCTTTGTGCCGCCTTTTGGCTGACGAGTTCGGCAGGACGCGGCTTCAACGCTTCAGCGACCTTTCTGCTCCTTGTTGTTATGTTGCTGGCAATTGCAATCATCTGTCCTACCTCCATTCTGTTAGTTATTGCTACTCCCTGCGCTACTACAAAAACTCATCGAACAGTTTTTCTGCCTGCATCGGGTCGAGCCTACGCCGCGCCAAAGGCCCTCTAGTTAGGGCAGGGAGCCGCTCCTCGAAGGTAGCCCGCTCCTTCCGATAGATCACCCCGATCGGTATCCTGTCACCCCATTCCTGAGCCTTCTCGAATGCAGCCATTTTATTGCCCGGGTCATAGCCATTCTCCTCTAGCTTGTAAACTCTCTCCCGGTACCAGGCATAAGTATTCTGGTGGTTAAACACAACACAGGGCTGGAGCACGTCGATCAAGGCAAAGCCTCTATGTTCGGTGCCCAGCCGGATCAGTCCGCTCAAGTGCTCGATGTCTCCGGCGAAACTGCGACCGACGAAGCTGACGTCGGCGGCTATGGCCAGGGCGACGGGGTTTAGCGGTATATCTGCCCCCTGGGGGGTGGTCTTAGTCACAAAACCGAAGTCGCTGGTGGGAGAGGCTTGTCCTTTGGTGAGGCCGTAGACCTGGTTATTGTGCACCAGGTAAGTAATATCATGGTTGCGGCGCACTGCATTGATGAAGTGGTTCCCTCCCTCGCCATAACCATCCCCATCCCCACCTACAGCAATTACTAGCAGCTCAGGATTGGCTATCTTCGCACCGATGGCTGCGGGCAGCGTCCTTCCGTGAAGCTCGTTGAGAACATGGCATTTGGTGTAGTGAGGAAGCTTACCTGCTTGCCCGATACCGGATACCATCAATACCCTGTAGGGTTCGATCCTGAGCGCAACCAGTGCCTGCTTGACCGCCGTGAGGATGCCGAAGTTGCCGCATCCAGGGCACCAAGCGGGTTTGCCCCCAGCATAGTCAGCTATCGTTACCATGACTAGGATACCTCCTTCCTCACCTCCGTGAGGATATATTCTGGCGAAAATGGACGACCATCAAACTTGCGGACGCTGCTGCTGACCTCGATTCCGGTCTCTGCTCGGATCAGGCGCGCCAATTGCCCGGTAGCATTGTTCTCGATAACGACGCTTTTACCACCGCCATCTAGGATAGATGACACTGTCTCCGCGGGGAACGGCCATAGCTCGTTTAAGTGGAGGATATTGGCCGCTACACCGTCCTTTTGCAACAGGGCCGCAGCTTCCTTTATCGCTCCATAGGTGCTCCCCCAGCCCACAAGGGTTATCTCCGCGTGCGGCATCTGGTGAACCTTGGGGGGACCAAGCTCGAACTTAAGCCCATCGAGCTTACGTAGTCGCTTGAGCACCATCCGTTTCCTTGTTTCAGCATCTTCTATCATATGCCCTTCCTCGTCATGCTCGTCGGAATCGGTTACCACCAGTTGCTTCCCCTCAAGAGGCAATGCCCTGGGGGATATGCCGGATTCAGTGATCTGATGTCTCTTGTATTCCCCGAGCCTGTCACACTCCTCCTCGGACAGGAGTAGCCCTCTCTCGATCTTCACCCGGCCAAGGTCGAATCTCTCTACCGTGGTGTAGGAGCTGGCTAAGTGCTGATCGGTAATGATGATGACCGGAACTTGATACTTCTCCGCCAGATTGAACGCCTTCACGGTCGACCAGAAGGCGTCTTCAATGGTAGCGGGGGCCAGAACAGCACGCGGGAACTCGCCGTGACCAGCGTGAAGGGCAAATTCGAGCTCGCCCTGCTCCGTCCTGGTGGGTAGACCGATGGCAGGGCCGGGTCGCTGCCCCAGCACCACCACAATTGGGGTCTCAGTCATGCCAGCCAAGCTCAAACCTTCCACCATAAGGCAGAAGCCGCCACCTGATGTAGCGGTTATAGCCCTGGCTCCGGCGAAGGCAGCCCCGATTATCATATTTATCGCTGAGATTTCGTCCTCCGGTTGCACCACCACCAGGCCTAGCTCAGCTGACTTGCCCGCTAGGTATTCCATTATCGAGGTGGCAGGGGTCATGGGATAGGCAGCCATGAACGTGCAGCCTGCAGCTACAGCACCCAGGGCTATAGCCTCATTGCCGTTGATCAGCATTCTCCTTCTATCGCCCAGCGGACGCAGGCTCTGCATGGCCTTCCCCTCCAAATTGCTTACAGCATATTCATAACCTGCTGCTGCCGCCCTCACATTGCTTTCCCCCGCCTCGGCCGCTCCAAAATGCTCTCGCAGCGCATCGGCCACTATGTCCGAACCATAGGCGACCAAACCTACAGCTACACCCAGGGCAACTGTGTTAGCCATCACGCTGTCGCCCGCCTTTTCTTTGGCCAGCCTCTCCAGGGGAACTCCAAAGAGACCGCCGCCGTCGAGGCCTTTGACCTTTTCCATATCGAAGACTGCAACCCCTCCCCGGGCCAGCTCTCCGCGATGAAGCTCTATGCTTTCCTGATCTAGCGCCAGCAAGATGTCCACTGTCTCACAAACAGCCTCCACCTCGCTATCGCTGATCCTCACCCTGAAGAAATTGTGGCCGCCCCTTACTCTCGACTCATAATCCTGGTCGGCGAAAATATGGTATCCTCCCCGGGAAAAGGCCTTGGCCAGGACGGCTCCCACCGACTGCACGCCTTGCCCCGCCTCACCTCCAATCACCACATTCAGATTCGACCCCATTTCACGCCTCCTACCGTTAGCTCGACTCCCCCGACACAGATAGCCGCTCCTCAGTCTTCCCCATAGAGGAGGTCGTCATAGAGTATCTCTAATCTCTGCTTATGCTTGAGCTCTTCATGGACTAACCTCTCACAGAGGAGCTTGGCATCCTCCGACCACAGGGCGCTCATCATTCGCGAATAGAACTCCACGGCATGCTGCTCGCGCTTCATGGCAAAGATTAGTGTGTCCTGCAAACCCGCCCCCTCCAGATTGTCACCCCCGGTCAAGTACTCGCTTATCTTCAGGTCAGCGATCTTCTCCCGGTGCCAGTCACCCTTTTCCCAGTCTCGGTTGCTGAGTTCCGTCAACACCTGCGAGTGGCGTAGCTCCTCCTCTGCTAGCTCTGCCAGCAATGCCTTGGCCCCGGGGTCATCGGTCTTGCTCTGTGCTGCTGAGTAGAACGCCTGGGAGGCAATCTCCTCATATATTGCAGTCTGCAGCAATTCGCTCAACTCATCCTGCATGGCGAAGCCTACTACTTGACACCTGTCGTCATCTTGTGATACTGATCCTCATGCTGTTTATCTCGCTCACTCCTTTGAGTGATGACACCATACCTGCGACAGTGTTCCTGATGATCTTGTTGACGAAGGGATTAATCGGAACCACTGCGCCGTTTAGATTGATCCTTACCTCATATCCCTCGATGGAAACATCCAGCGCCTTTATTTCCCCAGTGCCCTCTAGACTGACTAATATGCCTCCCATAACATGGTCAATAAATCCCTGGATAAAGTAGTCTATCTCGATTGGTACATCATTAACGGAGAGATTTATTTGCCTTGTCCCCATTTCAGTCGTCTCCTTTCGCTAGAGCAATATGAAAAACAGGTGGTGATTAGATTGGAAGGACCTCTCCAAGACTTAAAGCTGTGCTCTCTTCTTGCCATGGAAAAGCTCGCTCCCGGCACCAGGATACACAATCCGCTCAGAGGAAGGAGCAGCCCTATCGACCTCGGGCCATATTTCAACTTGTGGCTCTGCACCTTCTAGAGCAACCTCGGATGGGGATTGATCACTCATCTGAGGATCCCTCCGGACGTCGATTCCCTCAACATCATGGGGAAACTCTATAGGTATGCCATTCGGGTCGTGGGCATATATCGAGTGTATGAATCCGTGGTCGATAACGTCTGACACGTCAAATCCGGCTGCCTCGAGTTTGCCCTTCAGTTCCCATAGCTCATCTTCGGTATCAACTCCAAATGAGACGTGGTCAAAGATGAAAGGGCCACTGACTGGCCTTCCATGATCTTTCAGCAACACAGGCTCAACATCTGGCCACTCGAAAAAGGCTATAAGATCATGGTCGGAAATCTGGAAGAAGTAATGCCTGTACCCCTTGCGGCCGAGCCCAGCAACGAGCCGCATTCCAAGCAAATCCCTCCAGAAGCGAATAGTCTTATCCATGTCTCCCGTTGCCATCGCAAGGTGATTGACACCAACAAACCTAACCATCTTCTCACCCCTCACGATCCTGTTAATCTTCGACTGTCACTTCGTCACCGAAAGCGATGTAACCCTTGATGTGCTCCGCCGCGGACTTTGGTTCGGGATAGCTCCAGGCGGCGTTTTTGTTGACCTTTCCCTTGACCACGATATCATGGTATTTTGCCTCGCCCTTCCAGGGACACGTGTATTGCTTGTCCCCATCCTGGAAATATTCCCATTTAACCGATTCCGGTGGAAAATAGATGTTGCCCTCCACCACCTGGTATTCGGTACTTTCGGCGAGCATTTCGCCATTCCAAATCGCCTTGGCCATTTTCATTCCTCCTGCTTCGAGATTTTTAGTTAATAGTGTCGAGCCTTGAGCTCCGCTCCCCGGCCTTGGGTCACCTTTGCCCTAAGCTCGAAACACCCAGTTCTGTATAGGGCTAGGCTATTCACCTTTCCTCATGAGGCTACCTGCGGTCAACTGTCAAAGCCTCGATTATCGCTTTGTTGAACCTGGGCAGGTCAGCCGGCTTACGCGCGGTGATCAGATTCCCATCCCGAACAACGGGTTCGTCAACCCATTCTGCCCCGGCATTCCTCAGGTCTATTGCCACAGAGCGCCAGGAGGTGACGCGACTTCCTCTAACAATGTCGGCCGATATAAGGAGCTGCGGCCCGTGGCAAATAGCCCCTACCACCTTGCCGGAACTGAATGCGTCCCTTACCAAATCCACCATAGGTTGATGCAAGCGCATCTTGTCCGGGGCGTAGCCACCCGGTACGATAATTGCGTCAAAATCCTTGGCGTTAACATCATTAGCAGCAGCATCAACCTTAACCGTTGCGCTGCCTCTCTTGCCCTGGTAGTTCTCCCTGGAGCCACTGCCAACGATCACCACCCTGGCGCCAGCATCCTTCATAGCCCTCAGTGGTTCAATGAGTTCAGCATCCTCGAAGCCCTCTTCAGCCAAAATGGCGATACGCTTTCCATCAAGCATGCTTCTAGTCCCCCTCTCCAATTCAGTGCAGGCGAAACGACTTTGCGCGGCTACTGGCCCAGCAGCTCAGGTAAGAAGGGCATACGCTAGGATAATAATACGCAGTTAGTGGTGAAGAAGTCATAAAATGAGGACAAAAAAAGTTAAAAATCTGTGACATTTTTTGAGAGGTGGTTCCCGAGCAATGCTCGAAAGCTAACTACAGCTTTTTGGGGCGAATTAGTTGACGCTACTCAGGCTAACGGCAGATCCATGATGTAGCCAGTCTTGGGCATAGTGCGAATCAGCTTGGGATTGTTGGGATCATTTTCGAGCTTATATCTCAAACGACTAATCCATGTTCTAAGAGTCTGAACATCGTCGCGATACTCGGGACCCCATACGCGGGTCAGGAGCTCCTCATAAAGCATGAGGCGACCAACATTGCGGGCAAGCTCGCTGAGCAGAAGCCACTCGAGCCGGGTTAAGTGCTCCTCCTTGCCCCTATGGATAACGCGCCGACCCTCGAAATCAATAGACAAGTCCCCCACAGATAACGGCTCAAGGATTCTGCGTCTTTCGGCAGGCTCAAGCCTGCGCCTCACTGCCTCAATCCTGGCTACCAGTTCATCGGGGTTGAAGGGCTTCTGGAGATAGTCGTCAGCACCAAGGCCAAGACCTTTGACTTTGTCAACGTCGGCCCCCTTGGCGCTGAGAATGATGACCGGCACCGAGGAGAAGCTGCGCAGCTCCTTGAGCGTCTCAAAGCCGTCCATCTTCGGCATGATCACATCGAGCACTACCAAGTCAGGCTCTTGAGCCTGAGCTTGCTCCACTGCCTCAAGGCCGTTACTTGCTGTCAACACCTCATACGCCAAGGCTTTAAGTTTGGTTCTAAGGAAATTGAGAATCCGTTCGTCGTCGTCGACTACCAGTATACGAAACTGCTTCACAGAAGTCTCTCCGAGCGGAGTACAGGCTGAATAATAGCTTCATATTGTACAGATGTCAAAATTCATTGGCATATGATTGTAATCTTGACTCAACCACCAGTCCAGACTAAAATACGGCCTACCTATGTAAGAGGCCAATTTGTCTTTCCACAGAGAGGCTGGGAGGAGGTTCGCGGTGACCAAACTCAGAAAAGGTCAGAGGGCAATACGTGAGCGCTCAAATAGGGCCAATGCTGTGGACAATGCAACGCAGGAGCTTCTGCAGAAGCTGACGCGTGATCTTGGCGAGCGGGTCAAGGAACTGAATTGCCTCTATGCCATTTCCACTCTTGCTGAAAGGCAGGGAGTCTCGTTAGCGGAAATAATTAAGGGAATAGTTGACCTCATCCCCTCCGCCTGGCGGTATCCAGAAATCACTTGCGCACGAATCCTTCTGGAGGGTCAGGAATTCAGAACGGAGAACTTTAGGGAAACCGCATGGAAGCAGGCAAGCGACATCAATCTGCATGGCGAGCGAGTTGGGACTTTGGAGGTCTGTTACTTGGAAGATAAACCGGAAATGGACGAAGGACCCTTCTCAAAGGAGGAGAGGAATCTGATCAACGCTATTTCTGAGCGGTCGGGACGAATCGCTGAGCGCAAGCAGGCTGAGGAGGCATTACGGAAGTCGGAGCGAGAGCTGGCAATTAGGAACAGAATTTCCAATATCTTCCTTACTGTTCCCGACGACGAGATGTACGGAGAGGTCTTGCAGGTGGTTCTCGAGGCCATGGAAAGCAGGTTTGGGGTCTTTGGCTACATTGATGAGAATAGGGCTTTGGTTTGTCCCTCCATGACCAGAGACATCTGGGAGAAGTGCCAGGTCCCGGATAAGACGATAGTCTTCCCCAGAGAAAGCTGGGGTGGAATCTGGGGTCGAGCCCTGATTGAGAAGAGGAGCCTCTATGCTAATGAAGGCCTGCGTGTGCCGGAGGGACATGTTTCTATACAAAGGGTTTTGGTTGTGCCCATTATGTATCAAGGCAACACCATTGGGCTTCTAGAAGTGGCCAACAAGAAGACCGATTACGACGAGAAGGATCAGAGGTCCTTGGAGGCCATCGTTGGCCATATTGCCCCGGTCCTGCATGCAAGATTGCAGCGAGAAACACATGAGAGGAAGCGCGAAGAGGCGGAGGAGCAGTTGCGGTTGCAGATTCGATTCATCGACAGTGCGATTGACGCACTGACGGACACATTTTTCGTCTTCAGTCCAGAAAATGGCAAAGCTCAGCGATGGAACAAGGCTTTTCGCGACATATCTGGCTACAGTGATGAAGAAATAAGGAGGTTGAAAGCTCCTGACAGCTACTATGGTCAAGAAGACCTCGAGAAGGCAGCGGCCGCCACGCAAGCAGTATTCGAAGAGGGGATAGCGACAGTTGAGTTATCTCTTATCTCCAAGGACGGTAGGCATGTCCCTTTTGAGTATTCCGGGGTGCAAATCGAGAGCCCTGAAGGCAAACCCTGGGTTTGCGCAATTGGTAGGGACCTGTCCGAGCGCAAGCAGGCCGAGGAGGCGCTACTTCGTCAAAGGGACAATCTCGTCAGTATTATTGAAGCGATGGAAGACGGGGTATACATGGCCAATCTGCCGCATAACATCGTGTATGTTAACCCGGCGCTCAGGAAGGAATTCGGTCCGGTAGAAGGCAAGAAGTGCTATGAGTATTTCCACGATCGGAACGGACCGTGTCCTTGGTGCAAGAATGATGAGGTCTTCGCCGGAAAAACTGTTCGTTGGGAATGGTATTTCTCCAAGAACCAGAAGACGTATGACCTCATTGATGCACCTGTGAGAAATACTGATGGCAGCGTATCAAAGTTAGCAATATTCCGCGATGTCACCGAGCGTAAGAAGCTGGACCAGTTGAAAGATGAGTTTATCGGGCTAGTGTCCCATGAGCTCCGTAGCCCCCTGACTGTGGTTATAGGAGCGGTAAGTACAGTCCTTACTGAGGGAGAACGCTTGTCCACTGAGGAAACACGACAGCTTCTCCAAGACGCGGCTTCGGAAGCAGAATCATTGTCTAACTTGGTGTCGAACCTCCTGGAACTCTCAAGAGCCCAGGCAGACCGCCTAGCCCTGCATCTTGAGCCAACTAATGTTAAGCACGTCGCGCAAAACGCAGTGGAGAGAATAAGGCAGCAATTCCCATCACATCAGTTTGTGATAGACTTACCCAGAAAGCTCCCACAGATCCACGCCGACGAATTGAAACTGGAACGCATTCTGCATAATCTCTTGGAAAACGCAGTTAAGTATTCGCCCCAAGGGAGTGAAGTAAGGATTTTTGCCAAACCGGAGAAGGAGCGTCTGCTTATCGGCGTCGGTGATCAGGGGATAGGAATATCACCCCAGGATCAGGCTAAACTCTTTGGGCCTTTTCAGCGGCTGGAAGATTCCAGGCTCAATGGAGTTAAAGGAATCGGGCTGGGGCTGCTCGTATGCCGCAGGCTGGTGGAAGCCCATGGCGGCCGGATCTGGGTGGAGTCCGAACCCGGCCAGGGTTCGACTTTCTTCTTCAGATTGCCTTTTGGACGTACATCGACCCAGCCGAGATTTAGTCGGTGATACAGAGGGGATGTCCCTGGGAGTGGCTGACTCGGAATTTGCTCCTCACTGCCTTCGCGCAAATGCAGCAGCCTACAGGAGAGATTTTAGCAAGCTGACATGCGACACCTTGATCAAGGGTCAGGGTGTCGGCCTTTCGTAGCTGGCGCGACACCCTGATTTGGATTTCGATACCCTGACTCTCGGAGGGAATCAGGTATGAGCAATACGACTCTATTTATTGCAGCTACACAGTTGGGTGGGTTAGGGCTATAGGGGGTGTCTTTGTGGATAGGGTTAGACTGAACAAAAGCGAGGATTAGTATAAGGATTAGTAAAGAAAGGGTGATGGCTCCGACTACAATAGAAGGGTGCCCTAGAGAGGTACCAAATCTATGCAGGAGGAGCCATCGACATGAAGAATAGCACGGCGAGGAAGCTCGAGCAAATCCCGACGGGGTATCTAATCATGGGAGTGGACCCACATAAGAAGAAGCATGCAGTAGTAGCCATGACTCAGGATGCGGTGGTCCACTGCAAGTTCAAGGTGGTCAACTCCAGGCGGGGATACGAGGAACTGCTGGAGCGATCCCGAAGTCAGATGACAGCCACGGGCTGCCGGGGTGTGATGTATGCCATAGAGGCAGCGAGTCATTTCTGGCGCAACCTGGCTTACTTCTTGGAGAAGCAAGGGGTCCCGTTCCGCTTGATTAACCCCTTCACCTTGAAGCGCAGGCGGGAAGGGAGGGATGGTGTACCTGTGCCTCATCCTGATACCTACCCTGGACTTGTAATGGCTTTTGAGTTGGCAGCGCAAGGAAAAAGTGATGGTCGAGTTGCCCAAGCGCTTAATGTCGCTGGATATCGCACTGTTGGGAACAGGGGTTCACGCCCGTTCTCCAGTGATACCGTGCGAGGTATGGTTACAAACAAGTTCTACATAGGGCTGCTGCCTGATGGCAATGGGGGTTGGATTGAGGCACAGCATGAACCTTTCACCAGCAGAGAGCTTTGGAATCAGGTTCAGCAAGCGAGGGAGCGAAATAGGAAGGGACCTATCACTGTCCCAAAAGGCAGGTCGATTTCCTCATTAACTGGGTTGGCGTTCTGTGCATACTGCAAAGGGCGCATCAATATCGCAGAGGTGGTAAATGGCCGAAGGCGCATGGCCTGCTCTACGCGGGCAAAGGGTTGGGAGTGCTCTCAGAAATCAGCGTACCTGGACATCTACGAGAGCCAGTTGGAGGAGTATCTCAGAAGCTTTCACATACCCGAAGATTACCGGGAGAAGATTGTGGAGGCGCATCGGAAACTGCAAGTTGCGTATGATGACATAGATAGCCAGCGAGCTAGGCTGGAGATGAGATTAGGGAGGTTGAAGGAGTTGTACGGCTGGGGCGACATCGCGAGAGAGGAATACTTGACGGAACGCGACGCTATACGGAGCGAACTCGCTCAACTGTCTCCGCTTGAGGAACGGGATGGGGGTCTTGACAAACTAGCGCAGTTTCTCACGAATGTTGCTGATGCTTGGCACGAGGCTAATCAAGAGCAAAGAAATGGGATCGCCCGTTGTCTGTTTCAAGAGGTGTGGATAAAGGACAGAGAGGTTATTGCGGTCAAGCCACAGCCTGAACTTAGACCATTTTTCGATCTGAATTACGAAGAGATGCAGAGGAAGCTGTCACAGGATTTCGGGAAGAAGCGACCCCGATGGGATTCGAACCCACGATCTTCGGCGTGACAGGCCGATATGTTAGACCACTACACTACGGGGCCGCGAGAACAACAAAAGGCTTTGCCAGATTGTAGCAATTCCTCGCTTGTCCTGTCAAGTGCGCGTACTGGAGTTCTCTCGCCCTGCGGTTGCATTGGCGTTGACAAGGGAACATGTGCGGGATAACATTGCTCAGGTACTCGATGCAACTACCCTTGCTGATCTATCTAGCACTGGCGAAGTGGGAATCAGGTAGTTGTTCCTTTGGAGATGAGCAAGATGAAGCGAAGAACTGTATACATGGATAATGCAGCAACCACCCCGGTTCACCCTAGTGTTCTGGAGGCAATGCTTCCCTATTTCCGCGAGAATTACGCCAATCCTTCCGGCATTTATACCATAGCACAGGAGGCGCGAAAGGTAGTTGATGAGGCAAGGGTAGCCGTATCTGAGGTATTGGGTTGCAAACCGAGTGAGATTATCTTCACCAGCGGTGGCACCGAGTCGGATAATGCTGCACTTAAGGGGGGTGCCTTTGCTTTGAAGGAAAAAGGCGATCATATCATCACTTCGGCGATCGAGCACCACGCTGTACTCAATACATGTCGCTTCCTGGAGGGATTTGGGTTCGAGGTGACTTACCTCCCTGTGGACCAGTTTGGTCTGGTGAGTATCGACGATCTTGAGAAGGCGATTACGGATAGAACCATTCTGATCAGCATTATGCTGGCTAATAACGAGATCGGCACCATCGAGCCGGTTGCTGAGTTCGCCAGGCTGGCCAGAGAAAAGGCGGGACAGGGTAACATTGTGTTCCATACCGATGCGATTCAGGGTGCCGGAGCGCTTGAGCTGGATGTCGATAGGCTTGGTGTCGATATGTTGAGTCTGTCGGCACACAAGTTCCAGGGCCCCAAGGGCGCAGGCCTCCTTTACCTTAGGGAGGGAACCAGATTCATGCCGCAGCAGACAGGGGGCGCTCATGAGAGTAACCTCAGGGCGGGGACGGAGAATGTTGCTGGCATTGTAGGGACTGCGGTTGCCCTTGGGCTGGCTTCTGACAACAGGGAGTCGGGCAGCCAGCACTGTCAAAGTTTGCGTGATCGCCTTATCGAGGGAATACTGTCTCGGATAGACGACGCTTATCTCAACGGACATCCAACGCTACGGCTGCCCAATAATGTAAACATATCTTTCCATAACGTCGAAGGGGAAGCTATCTTGCTCAATCTGGATTTGCTGGGCGTGGTAGCGTCAAGTGGCAGCGCTTGTGCCTCGGGTTCGGAAGAGCCCTCGCATGTTCTACTTGCCATTGGCGTGCCTCCGGAGATGGCACGCGGCAGCTTGCGCTTCACTGTTGGCCCGAATAGTACCGATGAGGATGTCGACTATGCCCTTTCCGTGCTGCCGGGTATCGTGGAGAGGTTGAGGGCGATGCCGCCGCTGGCCCCCGTAGATGAGCAGAATAGGGGCCCCAATGTATAGCGATATATTGGGGTGGCGTCACTGGACGGAAGACCCTGGATCTTCTGTCCAGTTTCTGTCGTTTTGATGACGAGAACTGGATTGGAATCGACACCGGTGTTAGCGCCAAACTGATGTCGATCCGACACTGGTTTTGGCGCGACTTTGGTCAACTGTTCGTGGTTCTATAGGCTCACCACGAACGTCTGGGTAGGTCGCCCGACGTCGGGCGACCTACCCAGACTTCACGCTGTTCAGACCTTGGGCTCACATGGGCGGACTCCTCGAAGAGTCTATTCCACAAATAGATTCTTCGCCCAGAGGGCTCAGAATGACATAATTGAGGCTGCTAAACGATCTCCTCGTAGGTGGTTGTCCAAAAGGGGGAACTCAGTCATAATATAGTGGTATGGCGCCCCAACGGATAAGGTCGCGAGGGAAACCGCTTCATCCGTATCTTTCCCGTGTTATGATGGTCAGGCAAAGTATGTAGGTGGAGGTCTAGCAAGTGGGCGAACAGGCGCTTTCGGGCCTGAAGATAGTGGAATGCGGAGGTTTTATCTCTGCGCCCTATTGTAGCAAGCTGATGGCTGATCTCGGTGCCGAAGTAATCAAGGTCGAGGAGCCTGGATCGGGTGATGAGTCCAGGAGATACGGGCCTTTTCCCAATGACATTGCCGATCTCGAACGAAGTGGGCTTTTTCTCTATTTGAATACCAATAAGCTTGGCATTACCCTCAATGTGAAGGCGCGGGCGGGGCAGAAGATACTCAAGGAATTGCTCGAAGAGGCTGACGTTTTTGTCGACAACAGCCCGCCCCAGAAGATGGCAGATCTCGGGCTTGGCTATTCCACTCTGAAGGAGCTGAACCCTCGTCTAATCGTGACCTCCATCACCCCCTATGGACAGACAGGGCCTTACAAAGACTATAAGGGTTATGCCCTCAATACCGCTGCTCTCGGTGGACAGAGCATGCGCACCGGGGAGCCCAATCGGGAGCCTTTGGCCCCGGCGCTGGCGCAGAGTCACTACCAGAGTGGCTCTATGGCGGCTGCCGCAACCTTTGGCGCTTTGATTTCGCGGATGTCTACAGGATCAGGGCAGCATGTTGACATATCGGAGTCCGATGTCTGGGCTACTATTCATCTCGGTCACGGGGTGCATTTGGGTGTTTTTGAGGGTCGAAAGGCCATAAGGGCAGGGCATCGCACAATCAGCGTCTATCCCTGGTGCATCCTTCCTTGCAAGGATGGCTACATGTGTCTGATCGCTATTCAGGGTTACCAATGGAAGAGATTCCTTGAGGCCATGGGAAATCCAGAGTGGATGGGTGATCCCAGGTTCAGGGATCGAATTGCGATGGCATGGGAGTATGCCGATGAGGTGGATTCTCTGGTGGAAGCCTGGCTGATAGAGCATACCAAGGAAGAGATCTTTGAGATGTGCAGGGAGAGGCAGATTACCTTTGCCCCAGTGCGAGACATAGCTGAGGTTGTGCATGATCCCCATTTTGAGGAGCGGGGGTATTTCGTGGAGATAGATCGGCCTCATGCAGGTGGGCTGAAGTATCCGGGGGCACCGTACAAGCTGTCGGAGACGCCGTGGCAGCTAACGCGGCCAGCGCCGCTTTTGGGGGAGCACAATGAGGAAATCTACTGTGGCCGCCTGGGATACTCCGAGGAGGATTTGGTAACACTGCGACAAGGTGGGATTATCTAACCTAGGCATAGGGAGAAGTGTCGAAGATGGCAAATTATCCCCTAGACGGCTACCGCGTGGTTGATTTCTCGTGGGTGTGGGCTGGGCCACTGCTGGGTATGATCCTGGCGGATATGGGTGCTGAGGTCATCAAGGTGGAGACGAATAAGCGGCTGGATAGCGCCAGGCTGACGCCGGGACGTTCAACCGTAGGGCCGGAGACAGACTTTGTATTTCACAGCATGAATCGGAATAAGCTGGGCATTACGGTGGATATGTCCGATCCCAGGGGTGCAGCGCTGATAAGGGGGCTGGTCGAGATTAGTGATGTAGCTGTCGAGAACTTCTCGCCCAAGGGATTGAGGAACCTTGGCCTCCAATACGCGTCGCTGCGTGAGGTTAACCCGCGGCTCGTCATGATCTCGCTGCCGGCTGCAGGGCAGTACGGGCCTCTATCGGATATCGTCACCTATGCCCCGTCTCTGGGCGCTCTTTGCGGCTACTCGAGTCTATTAGGCTATCCTGGGGAACGTGTGCTGGGGGAGCAAACGCCGTATCTTGACGTTAACTCTGCTATCCATGGAGCGTTTGCGGTACTGGCTGCTCTTTACTACCGCGCGACGACGGGAAAGGGGCAGTATATAGACATGGCGCAGATAGAAGTGGGAGCTTCCGCCATCGGTGAGGCTTTCATGGAATACTTCATGAACGGTAGAGTCATGGGGACTAGGGGGAACCGCCATCCGGCAATGGCTCCACACAACAATTACCCGTGTAAGGGGGATGACAAGTGGATATCCATAGCGGTGAAGACCGACGAAGAGTGGCGAAGCTTCTGTGATGCTATCGGGAGCCCGCCGTGGGCTGAGGATGTAAGGTTCGGCGATGGGTCTAACCGATTGAGAAACCAGGACGAGCTGGATAGGCTTGTGTCTGGCTGGACGATCGAATTGACTTATTACGAGGCGATGGATATTTTACAGAAGGCAGGTGTGGCAGCAGCTCCTTGCCTGGATTTAAGCGAACGATTCAGCGATCCTCATTTCGAGGAGAGGGAGACCTATCTGCAGGTTGAGCACCCGGCGACTGGGATTGATATTATTGCAGGGATACCATTTAAGCTTAGCGAGACGCCGTGCGAGGTTCGCCGGCCCGCTCCTCTTCTGGGCCAGCACAATGAGTATGTATTTGGCGAGCTCTTGGGCAAGACCAGGGCAGAGATCGCTCAGCTTATTGAGGATCAAGTGATCTACTAAGCAAGCTTTCAGCTGTGCAAGTCTTCTATGTTCTACGTTCTATGTTCTACGTGCAAGGTTAACCTAGAACCCAGAACCTAGAACCCTCTGCCGCAGTCCTTAGCCGCGAGGCAGCCCCAGCCCCCTGATGGCGATGACGCTGCGGTTGATCTCCGAGGTCCCGGCGCCAATGGTGTCGCCAATACCGAATAGATAGGCAGTGTGTAGGATTCCTCTTATCGGTGCTCTGGGGCTGGCTTGCAGTTGGCCGTAGAGCCCCATTATTCCAAGTCCGATATTGGAAAGGCGCTGGCCCAGCTCGGCGCAGAAGTTCTTGGCCATGGAAGCCTCATAGCCCGGGACAAGGCCTTTGTCCTCCATCCAGGCAATATTGTAGCACATCAGTCTTCCCACTTGGCACTCGATGGCGAGCTCAGCCAGTTTGTGCCGCACTACCGGGTCTTCGCTCAGTGGCCTGCCGTTTCGCTTGGTCCCCTTGGCGTATTTCACGAGTTCATCTACCATTAGTCGGTTTCTGCCCAGGTGTTCGATGCCGGCGGTGCGCTCGAAAGCGAGGGCCGTCATAATATAACGCCAGCCCTGGTTCTCCTCACCCACCAGGCAGTCAGCCGGTACGTGAGCGTCATCATAGAATATCTCGCAGTTCTCTGGAAGCCCGGCGAGATTCATCAGAGGGTTGACGGTGACGCCCGGGGTTCTCAGATCCACAAGGAGGAGGCTGATACCTTTGTGTTTGGGTGCATTGGGATCGGTCCTGACCGCGAGCCAGCACCAGGAGGCGCGGTGAGCAACACTGGTCCACACCTTCTGCCCGTTGATTATATATTCATCACCTTTCCTCACCGCCCGGCAGCTGAGGGCGGCCAGGTCGGAACCGGCCTCGGGCTCGCTGTAGCCGGTACACCAGTAGGTTTCGCCGGCGGCGATACCAGGGAGGTGTTTTTTCTTCTGCTCCTCGCTACCGAAGAGTATAAGCGATTGTCCGATCCAGCTTACGCCACCCACGCCCATATCGGTCCCCGGCACCATGTTGTAAGCCATCTCCTCGCGGTAGATGAGGTAATCCGTTGGGGAGGCGCTCATGCCGCCGTACTCTTTGGGCCAGGCCATGGTGAGCCAGCCTTTGGCCGCAAGCTTCTTGGATATCTGTTGAGCCACGGCCCAGCCTTCGTCGTCACAGTACTCCTCGGCATATCCTCCCCCTTTCCAATCGGGGGGTAATTCTCTCTTCGCGAACTCCTTAAATTCCTTCCGCAGTGCTTTCTGTTCCTCGGTAAAATCAAAATCCATGTATGTCGGCTCCTTTCGCAAGAGGGCAGTTCAAAAAGCCCACTGATATGATAAGATACGCTCTGGATTTAGTCAAACCTAAAAGAAGGAAGCTAGCGGTGGTCGGCTAGCGGAAGACGTCAGTCTACATGCACTTCAGGATGCCCCTGGCCCAGGGGCAATCCCCACAGGGTAGGGTGTATTCATAGCAGTCCTTGCGGAACACGGGCGCAAGCAGCGCAAAGCAAGCTTCGGCATGAGGGCAATCTCCACAAGGAGCAAAGTCAAACCTATCCACCTGCCGGCGAAAACTACGGTAATCCCTCGAGTCCCATATCTCTCTGAAGTCCTGCTGCAGCACGTTGCCGAAACTGACGCTGGTGATGCTTTTCCCTCTGTTGTTGACATAACAGCCATACGAATGATAGAGATTATTGCAGGGCCTGACATACCCATCCCAGCTAATAAAAGAAATCCTGTCCTTGATGAAGCCGCACTCCCTTCGGGCTCTAGGTATGAGCGGGGGCAGGTCCAGGGCTATGTTGTGTTTTTGGGCTCTTTCCCTGGCCTGGGCAAATATCTCGGTTACATGATCGAGATTGGTGCTGTCTCTCGCCATGAGGTTCTTGAAATTCATCAGTACGTTCTGTTCACGGGCTTTGGCCACAATTTCATCGAGTAGCTGGAACTTCTGCCCCATAGTCTCATCATACCCGGGTACGTTTGCCCTCGTAGGATTCGCAGAGCGCAGTTTGTCCTTTAGCGGAGGCACCCCGAAAATTGCGATAGCATAGCTCTCGACATCCAGGGTGTCGAGTACCAAGTCTAGATTGCGGCGTTTGGCTTCGGCCTTGGCTTCATTGAACAGCTCGATAGCCTGATCGGAGTTAAAGTCATAGAGGATCTGCTCATTCATCTCCTCAGTATGAGGCAACAAGTTGGTAACGATGATAAAGCTTGCATGGCACTCGGCGGCGAGGTCAACGAGTTGCGGCAACTCAGCGATGTTCCTCTTCATGGCGACAAATTCAAACCCGATCCGGGGAAGTTGGCTGCTGAGCCCTTCTTTAGCCTTATTCAACAGATCGATGTTCCTCAGCACCTCACCTAAACTGGCGTCTTTCCTGATCTCGCTGAAGGTGTCAGGGGTGGCGCCGTCGATAGAAATGACGATATCATCCACTCCCGCGGATACTAACTGCTTTGCCAACTGTTTATTGATGAGGGTAGCGTTAGTAGTAAGGCTAAAGATGCCATTCGAGGAGAGGTGTGCTTTGCCGAGTCGGATCATTTCAATGATATTCGGGTTAATCAGTGGCTCACCGATGCCGATCAAATTAATAGCCTCGACTTCGGAGAAAGCTGGCAGTAATGCCTTATAGGTCTCCAGGGTCATATCGCCTGTGTCTTCCTTCCAGACCCTTCTCATACACATGGCGCAATTCAGGTTGCACCTTGTTGTGACCTCGATGTTCAGTTTTCTGGGGTCGTCATCCATAGCTTGGCTCCTCCTAATGGTGCTAGTGGCTAAATAGAGGGTGACCGAGGGTCGCTCTCAATCCAATTATAGCACCATTTCGGCTTCCCCTCAACGCTCCAGTTGTAGGCGGTTGGCCAACCACGACGCTCAACAGTCTCGTTTAGTTGTTTTTCTGTTGATTGGGATCAAGCGTGATCTCTCGTTCATTCTGATTAAAGGCACTTCGCCTAACTCAGGGCTTCGAGTGCAGGTCGTCTCTCTTTGGGGCATTGCTCCCCTGCTAGCGTGCGAGAATTGACTTGGGCGCAGGGAGTTGATACAATTTTAGATATAAGGGTAAGTGGATCAAGTCTTGAGATGCGATATGAGACAGAAGTCACATACAGAAAAGTAGCAAGTCCATAGAATTGGAAACACCCAAAAGCCGGCTAGATAGTGGAAGGAGGTCAGAAATGGTGGACGTAGAGGAAAAGCGATTGACGCAGATAATCGCTGACAACGTACGTTACCGCACGATGATGGGGCAGCGTACGGGCCGGGTTGAGGAGCAGGAGA
>CAYVES010000011.1:11511-29371 GCA_964449845.1 uncultured Dehalococcoidia bacterium | reverse complement strand
AAATGAAGATGGTGGCTCTTGTTACATTCGTCGTGAAGATTGCGACCCCGATGGGCGTCGAGCCCTCTCTTTGACCTGATAAATGGGTTTCCCTCTCAAAACTATGTTTGCTCTTGGTTTCCTTTTTTCCCTCTAGGTGGCTCAGCGACAGTATCGTCCGATTCCTCGGGTTTTCTCTCTCTAGTGACAAGCAGCCGGGCGATCTTGTTATCCTTTACCTGGGCAACCACGATCCTCAAATCTTCGTAGACTATCTGTTCTCTTTCTTTGGGTAGATGACCGAAGAGGTTGAGAGCGAAGCCTCCGATGGTCTTGAAATCGCCCTCGGGTAGCCCGAGTCCCAGTTGTTCATTCACCTCGTCGATGCGCATGCTGCCCTGTATCTTGTACGCGCTCTCCCCGACCACCTCAAACGATTTCCCAGCCCCCACAATTTCCTCTTTAACTTCTCCCACAATCTCCTCAATCAGTTGGTCGATGCTCACTATGCCAGAGGAGCCGCCATATTCATCGACAACCACCGCCATGAAGTAGCCTTCTTCCCTCATTTCGCTGAATAGCTCACCGACTGTCTTAGTCTCGGGAACGAAATAAACAGGACGAGAGAGGTCGGTGACTGACCCTTTGCGGTCCATTGTGCCCTGGGCCATGGCTGTCAGCACGTCCCAAATGGAGAGCATCCCCTTCACATTGTCGTAGGTCTCCTCGTAAACCGGGTAGCGCTGGGCGGGAGACTGTGCATATAGCTTCAGGAAATCAGCCATTGTTGTCCCCAACTCTATCCAGATGGCTTCGGTACGAGGTGTCACAATGTCGCGCACCTGGCGTTCCCCCAATCTGACCACACTATGCAGCATCTTGGCTGAGTGCTCGTCGACCACACCCTCCTCCCGGCCTGCGGAGATTACGGTGCTTATCTCCTCCCTGCTTATCAATGCTTTGGGCATAGTGCTGGTACGGGTAATCGTCGTGGTGATCCAGCTTAAGGCGTCGACTACGGGATTGAGCATCTTGGTTATGATCTCGATTGGCCTCACATAGAGGAGAGCAATTCGCTCTGCGTGCTGTGCGGCGATGGTTTTGGGGATAACCTTGGCAAATATGAGCAATACTATTGCTATGAGCACGATGGCTATCGGCGTTCCCAAACCCTCGCCCAGCAAGGCAACGACGAAGATCGTGCCGAGGGAAACGACGATTGTTTCAGCAAAGCTGACCCCGGTGAGCACAGTGGAGAGGAATCTCTCTGGGTGTTCCATTATCTTGGCCACGCGCTCTGCACCGTGAACCTCTTCTTCCTGTAACTGCTTAAGCCTGATTCGCTGCAACTTGATGAAGCCGATCTCAGCGCTGGAAAAGAAGGCACAAACGAGCAGGAATAGGAGCGAGAGGATCAGATACGTTATCTCCAGACTTTCCATACTACCCCTCCACTCATTGCTGGCGTAATTGTACTGTCAATTGGGTCGGAACTCAATAGGGTACGGGCTGAATCGCAGACTCTCCTGCATAGGGTGCCCAGAGTTCTTCGGCTCTAGTGCGGGAGCAGCTTCCGAGGGTCTGATACCCCCTAGCTTTGAAAGAAGTGGACAGCCGGATTGTTGAGCTAGTTCGCGAAACGTGAGTATGCGGTGCTGGACATGGCATTGCAGGCGGAGGGGATATCGTTCTTGTTCAGCAAGAGTCCTTGATAGGACCAGCTCCGGCTATCTTAGTGATGTGGTTGACGGCATCTGTTGAGGAACTCATTAGGAGAACCGCCAAGAGAATACTTCAAGTGCTTGGCACACCCAACCTCGACAACATCCCGGAACCTATCAAGATTCCTTAAACTCTTTGTAGCCTCAAAAAAAAGGTGTGGACCTCTTCAATGAACACGGCAAGTTATTTCGTGACTACACTCAGCCTCTTGATCTGACCTCTGAACCCCAGGCTGCTGTTAATTCTCTCCTTTATGTACTCTATCAGCTCCTCGGTAGTATGGTTGCTGGCCCACTTTTCATCCAGCTGCAGGGTCGCCCTGAATTTCATTTCGATGTACTGCATTCGATTCTCACCTTTCTGACTTTGATTGCTCTGGGCCAGGCTAGACATAGAATGTGCGCCAAGGGTTTCCGTACCGCTGGCGAAACTAGCCAGCACTGTAGTTCCTTCCCTACCTTGTGGTGTCGGTAGGGCCAAATCCAGTTTGCTCGACCGCCAGCGCAGCGACGTCCTCTGTCTTGAACCTGCGATGGTGGCCAGGACCAATGCGGTATGCCTTTATTAGTCCCATTGTGCTCCATCGTCTCAGGGTGTTACCATGTACGTTAAGCAGTCGGCATGCCTCTCTCAGCGTCAGCAGGGTCTCTATCGTGTTACCGTTGTCTGCCCGTCTTTGTCTGCTCTTGGCCGTATTCATGATCCCTCCCCCCGAGCCGCCTTTGTGTCTTGCAGAGGTTTGTCTGATACTCGTTGCGGTCACTGGTCTCAAAACCTGACTTATACTATTCAAACCTGCCCTATGTAGCACAATCTTCCACAAGCGTAATCTACTACGCTCACATAAGAATTATGTAAGAACGAGATTAGAGCCACATTAATACGTGGCGGAGAGGAGCAGCTTCGAGGTACAGCAAGCTTAGGCCGGGAGGCCTCAGATGTAGATGTGAATTGGCCCTGTGAACTCGCTAAGCCGGTTTTGCCAGCAAGTATCCTATGCCGACTTTGGTGAGGATCAGCTGTGGGTGGCTGGGGGCCTCTTCAAGTTTCTCTCTCAGGTATCGGATATAGACCCTAAGGCTATCAATCGCCCCGGCATGATCCTCACCCCATACTGCTTCGGCAAGCCGGGAGTGAGTTACCACATGACCTGCGTTTTGCATGAGGTACTGCATGATACGACCCTCGACGATGGTAAGGCTTATCTCTCTTCCTCCGTGGGTCAGTTGGTACGTGGAGGGATCCAGATGCAATGAGCCACAAATGATAGGGGCCTCTTCCCCAGGGGGGATTTGTTTGCGTAGCTGGACCTTCAGCCGTGCCAGCAACTCCATCTGTCTGAAAGGCTTCACCACGTAGTCATCAGCCCCCCACTCAAGTCCTTTGACCATATCGGCTTCGTCTGCCTGAACGGTAAGGATGACAACAGGTACCGAGGAAAAAAGACGAATCTCTCTCAACACCTCGAACCCGCTTATATCAGGAAGGCCCAGATCGAGGATCACGAGGTCAGGGTTTTCTGTCTCCACCAACTCCAATCCTTCTTCCCCCAGACTGCTTGATATCAGTTGAGCCTCAGGCCACCGCATCTGAAATGCTACGGAAACAGAGCTCACGATTTCCTGGTCGTCCTCGATAATCAACACTTTCCACAGCTTGGTTGGCTTTTCCAACTCCACTGCCCGTCCCTCAGCAGCTCCCAAAGGCAATGAAAAGCCAAATGTTGAGCCTCTACCCACGTTGCTTCTCACCCATATCTGTCCACCGTGCAGCTCCACCAGTGTCTTGCAGAGAGCAAGCCCCAGCCCCAATCCGCCCGAGGGCTCGCTATGCAAGCGATGATAGGGCTCGAAAAGCTGCTTCTGCTCCTCCTTGGACATCCCGCGACCCGTATCTCGAACCTCAACCACGAGGGCAGCGTCCCTTACCTTTGCCCGCAGCGTAATACTTCCAGCGACCGGCGTGAATTTGAAGGCATTGCCAAGGAGGTTGGTAACAACCTGCTGCACGCGAGACCCATCAGCCCGAACTGGCGGGAGAGAAGGAGGCAGGTCGAGGCTTAGAGACTGAGCACGGCTTGAGGCCAGTGGCCTCATGCTGTCGGCTGTGTCTCGAAGCAGTTGCAGCAGGTCGACCGGCTCCAGTTTCAACTGGAGCATGCCAACCTCACCTCGTGCCAGGTCGAGAAGTTCGTCGATCCTGCTATTGAGGCTGGAGGCACCCTGAGCGATGTTCCTGGCCAGGCTAAGCAAGGGTTCATCGTGGAGTTCAGACGTCAGCAAGTCGCTGGAAGCGAGCACCGAAGTGAGCGGGTTCTTCAGCTCGTGCGCCAGCGCCCTGGTGAATTCTACTCTTCTCTTCATCTCCGCTTCCACCCGCTGCCTCGATTCCCTTTCCTGTTCGTAAAGCTCTCTCAGTCTCTCGTCCGTGCGCTTCTGCTCGGTGATGTCTCTGAACGAAATCAAACCTGCCAACCTTCCCTGGTATTCAACTCTTGTGCCGACACCGGCTATCCACATCTCTCTACCGTCTTTGGTGAGAGTGCGAAACTCCTCAGTCCGACGCAGGTCTTTTTCAAACAGATCTTCTGCAATGGTCTTGAGAGCCCGATCTCTATCGTCTGGATGAATGTAGTCAAGTAGATTCGCCTCAACCACCTCCTCCATAGAGGCAAATCCATGCATTTTGGCGGCAGTTTGATTGGCAAGAACCACTTTCATCGTTTCGGCATCAATAACGACCGTGCCATCGATCGTGCTCTCGAACAGGAGTCTGTAGTTGTGCTCGCTTGCTCGTAGTGCCTCCTCCGCCTTCTTGCGCTCGGTGATGTCTGTCGCTATGATCCCCAGGCCATCGCTCACCTTGAAAACCTTCATCGAGAAGTATGCATCTCCGAATGCAGGAACAGAAGCAATGTCGTCCTCAAAGAAAGGTTCTCCGGTCTTGATAACCTCCAGATAGCGCTGATGTCTAGCTGTCTGCTCAACATCAGGTACTATCTCCAGGATGTTCTTTCCTATGACATCGCCTTTCTTGGTGCCGGCTGGAAACGAGTTCAGCCCAGCCTCATTTATCTCAACCAGGTTCAGCTGTGAATCCCAAAGGGTGAAGGAGTCGGTTGCCGACACCATGAAAGTTCTGAGTCTTTCTTCGCTTTCACGCAGCGCCTCCTCCGCCCGCTTGCGCTCGGTGATGTCTCTGCTTACGCCCACAAACCCCACCGGTTTGCCTTTTGCGTCCTTCATTATCCCCACATTCATCTCTACAGGGAGCCTACTCCCGTCCTTAGTGATGATGTCATACTCCCGGCCTTTGACGTACCCTTTCTCCAGCACCTCCCCGGTTCCTGCAACTGCTCTTTCCCGGTCTTCGGGAGCGATAAGATCAAATGAGCTTTTCCCTATCAAATCACTTCTGTCTTTGGCGCCATACATTTTCAAGCCGGCTTCATTAACGTCTACAATTTTTGCGTCTAAATCACCAATTACAATGATATCTGTGGACATCTTTACAGCGTTGGATAGCCGTATTAGCTCCTCTTCTGCCTGCTTGCGCTCGGTGATGTCGCGCAAATTGAGAACAATACCTGCTACTGCCGGATTGTCGAGAAGGTTATTGCCTACAACCTCAAAGGTGCGCCACGAGCCGTCTCTGTGGCGAAGACGCAACTCAGTGTGCACAGTGGCAATCCGATTTTCGAGCAATTGAGCGAAGGCCTCGATCACGTTTCGAATGTCGTCAGGATGAGAGAACTCGAGAGGATCCCTGCCAATCATGACTTTTGCTTTGCGTCCCGTCATACGCTCCATTGATGGGCTTTCGTAGCGTATGGTTACGTCACTATTGAGGATCACGATGGCATCCAGAGCGTTTTCGATGAGCGCTCGAAAGCGCTCCTCGCTCTCTCGCAGCGCCTCCTCGGCCTGCTTGCGCTCGGTGATGTCGCGCAAATTGCCAACGATACCCCTCACGGCCGGATTCTCGAAGAGGTTCTGCCCCACGACTTCAATAGTATGCCACGAGCCGTCCTTATGCTGCACACGTACCTCGGTGTGTACAGTGGAACCAGGGTTCTTCATCAATTGACCAAAGGCCTCGAGTGCGTTTGGCACATCGTCAGGGTGAGAAAACTCAAAAGCGCTCTTGCCAGTCCGTTCTTCTGCTTTACGTCCCAGCGCACCCTCCATAGATGAGCTTTGGTAGCGTATGGTTCCGTCAGTATTCACGATCACGATGGCGTCTAGCGCGTTTTCGATGAGCGCTCGAAAGCGCTCCTCGGATTCCCTCAGCGCTTGCTCCACCCTGTTGTGCTCGCCTAGTGACGTTTCCAGTTCACTGATTCGTTGGCGCATTGCAGCCAATTCATTTATGAGTTGCGCTTTTGTTTTGTCAATGTCTCTCATCCCACACCTTCACAGCTAAGGTGAACGGAATACTACCACCGTTGGTCTCAATTGTCAAAATGGTGTGAAACTATGCTTTTGCTAGTGCAGGAGAGGCTAAGAAGCGGTAAAGGCTTGGAATCCCAGCCGGACTTCGCTCGGCGACGGACACTGGGCAGAGCAAGCAACAAGGCGAGGGCAGCAGTTTCAGCAGTTTTGCGCTATAATAATCCGAGGTCGATTTCGCCCTGTTACAAATCGCAAGCAATCAAAAAGTCACAGGATGTGAAGAGGCTCACTGATACGAAAAAGTCGTCTGGTCCGTAGATTTGCGTAGAAGGAGGTCGATCGATGGTAGGAGTGGTTTCATATGGCGCCTATATTCCTTTTCACCGCATAGGCAGGGAGGAGTTCCAGAGGGCTTGGGGAGGATTTGCCATGCCCGGGGAGAGGGCCGTAGCCAATTTCGATGAGGACAGCATAACCATGGCTGTGGAAGCGGCCATTGACTGCCTGACAGGGATCGACCGGAGCGGAATCGATGCCCTGTTTCTGGCCTCGACCACCCTACCCTACAAGGAGAAGCTAGGCGCAGCCATAATAGCCGCCGCCCTGGACCTGCCCGCAGAGGTGCGAACGGCAGATTTCGCCGGCTCGCTACGGGTAGGAACCAGCGCCCTAGGGTGTGCTCTGGATGCAATCAAGGCCGGCTCGGCCAAAAGAGTCCTGGTGGTTGTTGCCGATACCCGCATGGGGGCGCCGGCAGGCCAATTCGAGCAGGCGCTGGGCGATGGCGCTGCCGCCCTCTTATTGGCAGATGAGAATCTCATCGCTGAGATCCAGGACAGCTACTACATCTCAGACGAATTCTCCGGAGTATGGAGGGCTGATGGCGATATCTACCTCCGCTCCTGGGAGGATCGCATGGTCCTCGACGAAGGGTATTCCAGAGTCCTTCCCACAGCTATCTCCGCGCTGATGGAGAAATGTAACCTGGAGCCCAATGATTTTGCTAAGGCGGTCTACGACGCCCCGACAGATGTAAGGAGGCATGCGCGAGTGGCAACCAGCGCGGGATTTGATCCCTCCCAGATTCAGGATACTATGTTCATGACCGTGGGCAATACGGGCGCTGCGCTGGCGACAATGATGCTGGTAGCTGCCCTGGAGGAAGCCAAGCCTTGTGATAGAATCCTCCTGGCCAGCTACGGTAACGGGGCGGATGCCTTCGTCATGGAGGTAACAGATGGCATTGAGAGGCTGGAAGAGCGGAGAGGCATCAGGAAGCACCTTGAATCGAAGCGAATGATCAAGAGCTATGAAACCTACGTTCGGTGGCGGGGGCTGATGACCCTGGAGCCGGCCAGACGACCGGAGCGACCACCCATGTCCATCTCAGAGCTGCGGCGCGAACGCAGGCAGTTGCTGGCGCTCTACGGACAGAGATGCACCAACTGCGGGACGCCTCAGTACGAAGTCAGGCCGGGGAGGGTATGCGTGGTATGTCAGGCTAAGGACCAGTTTGAGCCTTATCCATTTGCGGACAGGAAGGCCAAGGTCTTCACCTTCACCCAGGACAGACTGGCAGAAAGCAACGATCCGCCGAACACGGTCGTCGTGGTCGACTTCGATGGCGGAGGGCGGGGAGCGTTCGACCTTACCGACCGTGACCCGGATCAGGTGGAAGTGATGATGCCTGTCGAGATGACCTTTAGAAAGCTCTATTTCAACCGCGGAGTCCACAACTACTTCTGGAAGACCAGACCCGTAAGATGTTAGAGGAGGGCCAACATGGGTGAGAGCATAAAGGACAAGGTTGCCATAGTGGGCATGGGCTGCACCAAGTTCGGTGAGCTCTGGGACAAGAACGTCACCGATCTCATGGTGGATGCTGCCTACGAAGCCTATGAGGATGCCGGTATCGAACCCAGCGATATCGAGGCAGCGTGGGTGGGCACCTTCTACGAGTACTCCGGTATGGCCGGCATGGCAGCAGCGGTGCCGTTGAGACTGCAGTACAAGCCGGTGACTCGGGTGGAGAACATGTGCTGCACTGGGTCCGATGCCTTGAGGAATGCCTCCTATGCAGTAGCAGCACGGGTGTACGACGTGGCCCTGGCCATAGGGGCTGAGAAGATAAAGGATCAGGGTCTGAGCGGCTTGCAGGGAGCCTCGGGCGCCGGTGTCCACGTGTTTCCCAGCATCGCACCACCCGGCATATTCGCCATGCTGGCCACCAGGTATTTCGCCCGTTATGGCCTCAGCCCCGAGGAGGGGAAGACAATGCTGGCCAAGATCTCGGCAAAGAGCCACTATAACGGCTCTTTGAATCCCAAGGCCCACCTCCGCAGGAAAATCACCGTGGAGCAAGTCCTGAATGCCCCTATCATCGCCTGGCCTCTTGGCATTTTCGACTGCTGTGGGGTGAGCGATGGGGCGGCGGCGGCTGTAGTGGTGCGCGCTGAGGACGCCAAGAAGTTCCGGGCCGACCCGGTGTACATCAAGGCACTCCAGATATGCATCGGCCACGGACAGGGAAATGTGAGAAGCGACTGGGATTACACCCATATAGAGGAAACCGTCCAAGCCGGAATAGCGGCCTACGCCGAGGCAGGGATAAAGAACCCCCGCGAGGAGATAAGCATGGCCGAGGTCCACGACTGCTTCTCCATCACCGAGGCACTGATCATGGAAGACCTTCAGTTCTCCCCCAGGGGCAAGGTGAAGGAAGATATCGACTCGGGGTTCTTTGAGTTGACAGGGGGACTTCCGGTTCAGCCCGATGGTGGCCTCAAGTCCTTCGGGCATCCGGTCGGAGCCAGCGGACTCAGGATGCAGTATGAGATGTATAAACAGCTTCAGGGCAAGGCAGACCAAAGGCAAATAAAGGACCCTAGATTGGGGCTGGTCCATAATCTAGGCGGCCCGCCGTTCTCACCCGCTATCGCCTGCGTAATTGTCGGGCTTTGAGCCAAGCAGAAAGAGGCTTTCGCAGACGCTCACAGTCGTACCTATCCCTTCTATTCCATAGCTCCTTAAAGGCCTCGAATCCCATAGTACCTGATGCACCAAACAGAGAAACCTTTTCTTTACTCACAATTGATCACCTTTCGAGCTAGCCGTGCCAGGTTATCGCCCCATGGACTTGCTGGGGTAGTATACATATCGCAGTATAATATCACAAGAGGAGATCACGCAGATAGGTGAGGCGATCCACGCTAGGTCGCGCGTTGCACGCTGTATCTGAAACGTGTACCTTAAATGCAATTGCAGTGAGGGTAGTGAGATGCCAAAGACGATAGTGATTCCGGTGACCCTGGATACCAAGGGCGAGGAGGCCCAATATGTCAAGGAGCAGATAGAGAGGAAAGGGCATAAGACGATAATCATAGATGTGGGCGTTATGGGCGAGCCTCAAACTCAAGCTGATATCACTCGTGAAGAGGTCGCCCGCGCTGGTGGTAGGAGCCTGGAGGAGCTGGTCGAGGCAGCAGAGAAAGGTGCTGAGAGAACAGAGGGAACGAATGTAATGATACAAGGGCTGTTGAAGATTGTTAAGGAGCTCCACTCTGCGGGAAAGCTAGACGGCATAATCTCCCTAGGCGGCTCAACAGGGACTGCCATCGGAACGGCGGCCATGAGAGCATTGCCCATCGGCGTGCCCAAGCTCATGGTTGCCACGTGGTTCAATGCCCAATCCGTCGGCACCAAGGACATAACCATGATGCAGACCCCGGCGGATATACTGGGCCTCAACTCGGTAATGAAAAGGACACTGGCTAGCGCAGCCGGGGCGATCGTGGGCATGACGGAAGCGGAAGTGCCACAGCGAGTCAGGCCTCTGGTTGGAATAACTGCTCTCGGCGTTACCACACCTGCGGTCATGAAGATCAAGCCCCTTCTTGAAAAAAGGGGATATGACCCCATAGTGTTTCATTCAAAGACGCAAGTGCTGGACGAGCTGGTGGAGGAGGACAGAATCAGCGGAATCATAGACTTGACAACCTTTGAGGTGATGATACCGCTGGCTTTTCACCTGCCGGAGGCAATGGCAGAAGCCAGGCTTAGTCTGGCAGGTGAGAAAGGACTTCCCCAGGTTATCGTTCCCGGCGGCCTGGACATGTTCATCTTCCCGGGAACAAAGGAGACTGTTCCGCCCGAATTCAAAGAGCGGAAGTTGCACGCTCATGGTCCAGACACAGTGCTGGCAAGAACAAACAAAGAAGAGGTGGCGAAGGCAGCCAGAATAATAGCTGAGAGAGCAAACAGGGCAGTTGGGCCGGTTGCCATGGTCATTCCGCTGCGGGGTTTTTCAGCAGTGGACAAGGAGGGCCAACATTTCTACGACCCAGAGGCCGATGGAGCATTTGCCCAAGTGGTCAAGGACACTGTAAACGAGAGCGTTGATATTGTAGAGGTCAGCGCTCATATTAATGAGGATGAGTTTGCTGAAAGAGTGGTCGATACCTTTGACAAAGTGGTCAAAAAGGGAGGCAGCTAGAATGAGCCGAAGATTCACCAGGACGGAGATACTGGAGAGGCTCAAAAGGACAATCGGGGAGGGAAAGCCGGTCATCGCCGCCGGTTGCAGTGCTGGTATCATAGCTAAATGCGCTGAACTTGGAGGGGCTGATCTGATAATGGTCTATAGTTCTGGGAAGACAAGGATAAGAGGGTTCCAGACTGGCCCCGTTGAAAACTCCAATGCGGTAACCTTGGAGATGTATGAGGAAATAGGGAATGTGGTGCGAGACACCCCCATAATCGCCGGCATCGAAGCATTTGAACCGCCCGCTGGGAGGGACCTGGCTCAACTGGTGAAAAGGTTCATCGACATTGGATACTCAGGCATAATCAACTTTCCTACATACGGCTGGAGCACGGATGAGAACTGGCGCAGGACAAAGGATGCGGAGGGGCTGGGGTTCTCCAGGGAGATTGAGATGATACGGATAGCGCGCAATATGGATATATTCACCATGGCTTACGTATGGTATCCCAAAGATGTACCGGCAATAGCTGAAGCAGGAGTCGATTGCATGGTTCCTCATGCAGGAGGAACCGCTGGCGGCCTGGTTGGTTATGATGCTTCGTCTATGAAGGATGCGGCTGAGAACGTGCAAAAGATGATTGAGGCGACCAAGGAAATAGATTCGGATATCATTTGTCTGGCCCACGGGGGACCATTTGCAGCCCCTGAGGATACCAGGTATCTTTATGAACATACAGACGCGGTAGGTTTTGTCGGGGCCTCAAGTATAGAGAGGATCCCTGTGGAAAAGGCAGTAACGGGGGTGGTGGAGGAGTTCAAGACCATACCGCTGAAAAGGAGGGGGTAGCATTACACCGTCTTCCCCTCACCAACCTCACTCTTAATTCCAGTTTTGTAATTGCATTCTGCACGGGCAACAAGTTGCGCCTGGAGAGGAACGCTGGCTTAGGTTCATCGAGACCATAACCAAGAAAACTGCCCATTGTCAAAAAAGAGCTTGGAGCAGTAACCAGATTAGTTTGTTAAAGCTAAGGTCCACGCGTGATTACGCGCGGACCTTTTTTCTACAAAGCAAGCTGAGGCCCCTGGCAACTTAAAACGGTCGCCGTCTGCCCCCGCCTGACCTGCCCCCTCCCCCGCCACGGCCCGGCCTGCCCCCTCCCCCGCCACCATAGGGCCTGTTGTCCCTTCTGCCGTCGCGGGGAGGGCGGGCCTCACTGATATCCAGCGTACGCCCTGCCAACTCCTTCATGTTCAGACCTTCGATGGCAGCTTGACCTTCGCCCTTGTCTGCCATCTCTACGAAGCCAAAGCCTCTGGACACGCCGCTGTACCTGTCCGTGATGATCCTGACTGCTGCAACTTGTCCAAATGGTTCAAAGGCTTGTCGCAACTCTTCTTCCGTGACTTCACGCGATAGATTGCCGACATGGATATTCAAATTGCCCCCTTCTTTAGGCAGAAGCCCAATTGGCATATCACTATGGACGAAATGATTAGACGACCTCTACGAGATAGATATCAATAGTCAGGTCTTCCCCAGCTAGAGGGTGGTTGGCATCCAGGGTCACGCTGGATTCGGAGACATGGATCACAGCCACTTGGAGTCCTCGATCATTCCCTTCACGTATTAGTAAATCCTGACCGACCTCTGGTTGAAAGTTCTCTGGGAATCGGGTCCGGTCTAGCACAAATATCAGTTCATCACGGTATGGGCCATATGCATTGTCCGCCACAATCTTGATGGTTTTCGATTCGCCCGTAGTCATCCCGACTACAGCCTGTTCAAGATCCGTGACAACCTGATCCTCGCCTATTGTAAATTGCAGAGGTTGATCCTCGACGAAAGCCTCAAATACCTTGCCATCCGCGAATTTGCCCGTGCAGTGTACCCTGACGGTATCACCATGTTCTGCCTGCGCCATTGTCTCCTCCTTTGGCACCAAAACTAGGCAGCAAAGCGAATGACGTCATGCAAGAAAACCAAGAAATCGTCGAGAGGAGGAATTGGGCACCATTCCCACCTGCCCGTATCCTCAGCCTAAGTCCTGAAAGCGATCCTGGTAGGATCAGTAGTTAACTGTTCTTCTCTTCTGGCTACCGCCTGACCGCACCGTAGCAGTCCGAGCAGTAGACAGGTCGACCGTTTCGGGGCTCGAAGGGTACTTCGCAGTCTTTGCCGCAAGAGGCGCAGACAGCCGGGTACATTTGCCTCCGCCGGTAGCCTCCGCCACTGTACCCACCAAGGCGCTGTTGTCTTCTGGCTGCTCGGCAGTCAGGACAACGGCCAGGTTCATTGGTGAAACCCTTGCTAGCGAAGAACTCCTGCTCGGAAGCGCTGAAGGTGAACTCTGCGCCGCAATCCAAGCAGGTTAGGGTCTTGTCCACGTAGTCCATGGATGCCCTCCTTTGTTCGATACCTGACTGGAGCTTGATCATCCATGGCCTGGGGAATGGTCGGGGAATCCGGCAGGTCGAGGAATACCAAACTTCTTATAACAGGCTGTTGTGAACATAATACCACACAGTCGGAGTTTGTCAAGCTGGCCACCGTTGCCAAAGGGAATCCTACTTCTAATTACGGTGAGGCTCACCTACGTCCTCTTGGTGTCCAAGAATCATTCCACTTTGGAACGTTGTTCAGCCCTGGTTGACAGCGTCAGCTTGGCCAACTATTATCAAGCCGGGAAGCTTCCAAATCAGGAGACCGCATGATGGCAAATGACGTCCTCGAGCAACTAAGGAACGGCCTACTAGAGCTGGACATGGACACTGCGATCGAAGCGGCCACCTCGGTAATCAAGGGAGACGATTCTGCGGCTGTCAAAGACGCCGTCGATGCGGTTACCCGTGCCTTACAGATTGTGGGGAAAAGGTTTCAAGAGGGAGAGTGGTTTCTGGCTGAGCTGGTATATGCGGGTGAAATAGCCAAGGACGTAATGAATCTGCTATCGCCATTGATGGAGGCTGGAGCGACAGAATCAGCAGGAACCGTTGTGGTTGGAACTGTGGCAGGTGATCTGCATAATCTCGGCAAGAACATTTTCATAAACTACGCGAAAAGCGCAGGCTTCAATATGATCGATCTCGGTATCGATGTATCAGTTGAGAGATTCATTGATGCAGTCAAGGAGCATAGTCCCCTCGCTCTAGGAATGTCCTGTCTTCTGACCTCCACGGATATGGAAATAGGAGAGGTCATAGAAGAACTGAAGAAACAGAATCTCAGGGACAGGGTCAAAGTCATCATAGGTGGGGCAGCGCTCACTCAGGAGTTTGCCAAAAATGTAGGAGCCGACGCATTTGCCCCCGATGCTGTTACGGGCACTGACATTATCAAGAAATGGAGCTCTCCATAATGGACTTCAAGGAACGCATTCTCACCGCCCTGAACCACGAGGAGCCTGATCAGGTTCCGGTCGCGGGCTTCATTCTGAGCCAGGTCACCAGCAATCAAATTCTGGGCAAACAGCCTGCTGATGTTGCAGCCATGCTGGGAAACGCCGAATTGCGGAGCGGGCTCAAGGATATTATGAACGCTACCTGGCCCGAGATCATCAACAGCACCTTGGCGGACTGGTTGGAAGCCGCAATCAAGCTGGGCTTTGATGCTAACTGGACTATATACTCCCAGATGCAGGTGGTAGAAGAGCCGAAGTTTAAGCAGGGTTTGGCCATGCACGATGTATGGGGGCGTGCCTGGGAGCTGAGAGTGGATGAAAATGGCAACACAGATGCGAACTTTGTTCGTGGACTTTGCACCACTGAGAAGGAGTGGTACTCCTGGGTGGAGAGAAACAAGCCACTCTATGACGAACTCATAAAGAATGTCAGAGATCATCATAAGAAGATGGCAGAAAACTACGGCGATAGGATACTGGCCATGGGGTCCCCAGGCACAGGGGTGTTTGATAACACGTGGCAACCAATGGGGTTCGAGAACTTCTGTAAGTTTGTGTATCAGAAGCCGAAATTCATAAAAAAAGTCATCGAATTTCAGACTGATCTCCAACTCAGGCATCTGAATGCGATAATGGAATCTGGCGTTGAAGTAGTGGTGGGCGCAGATGACCTGGGACAAAAAACGGGGCCGCTAATGCGTCCCGAGCAAATTGAAAAGCTGTTCGGAGATAGCTATCGGCGTATCTCTGAGGCTGTACATAGCCAGAAGAAGAAATTGCTCTGGCACTCCTGTGGAAATATCTATGCATTGCTCGACAAGTTTGTAGAGTGGGGCTTTGATGGACTAATAACGATGGAGCCCACGGCTGGCATGGAACTAGGGAAGGTCAGAGAACAAGTGGGACACAAGCTGGTCCTGGTGGGCAATCTGGATATTTCCTATCTCCTGGTCAGAGGCACCAAAGAAGAGGTGGAAGATACGGTCAGGAAGGCGATAAAGGATGCGGCCAAAGGGGGAGGCTATATCCTATCGCCATGTAATTCCCATTCGGCTGTGGACCCGATGCGGTTGAAATGGATGATTGAAGCGGCGCACAAGTGGGGTAAGTATCCGATCAGTATCTAGGGTTCCTCTTGGCTGCCAGTAATAGCTACTGCCACAAACAGCGTAGGTATTGCCGGCCCCGACCCTCATCGGAGTCGCCGATTTGGACGCACGATAGCGTGTGTCGGCTCCAGCGAATCGCTGGGGGCGCTAGATTTCGACCCAGCTTCTCCTGGGGGAAACCATCCGGGGCAGGCCAAAGGTCATGTACTTGATCATCTTGTTAGCCCGCTCCGAGTGTCTCAATGCCGGCTGCTCGCCGATGCCCATCTGTAGCAAGTCAAGTATATGATATACAGGAGGTGCCATAGGATAGAGCTTCCGCGCCACAGAGAGGAAGAGTAGGCAAACGCTGCAATATGTGACCAACATCTTTGCCCCTGTTCTCCTGGCCTCACCAAGTCTCCTCAGAGACCATGCGATGATATCTATAGGGCTGTAGCGGCCAGCCCCGTTACCGAAGCCACAGCACAGCGCCAACTCCCTGTTATGCTCCATCTCGACTATGCTGTATCCCATGTCCTGAAGCAGTTGGCGCGGCATGTCCATGAAGTGGGAGCCCAGGGTCTTGGCGTGGCAAGGATCCTGGACGGTGACTGTTCCTTCTGCGCGGTGTCCGATCTTTATCTCGTCTGTCTCTATCTTTTGCCATAGGTAGTCGAGGAGGTAGACCTTGTCGAAATCGAAGCTAACTCCAAAGTATTGGGGCAGCAAGTTCTGCATCGTGTTGTAACCAGCAAGGCAGAAGTAGACCACGCTCTTCGGGTTCAAGGCGCGGTATCTTTCTTCGAGGTAGTGCGCATGGCTCTCGGCCTTGTCCAGGATGCCCATGCGGAAGTAAACCTCGCCGCAGCACAGATCAGAGGCCTCGAAAATTGGAAGGTCGGCGAAAAGCGAACTGAAGGTGAAGTAAGGCATCATCTTGAGATTGCATCCGGCGAAGAGCGCCTGTTTCTTCGAGGCTAGCTCCAGGCGGGAGGGATCGTGCCAATCCTGAAGGACTCTTTGCTCATCAGGGGGAGCCTTTTCCTTCAGCACCTGAAAGTAATTCTTTTCCGCAAGGGGGAGGGCCATATGACCCCTCTCGGGGAGACCCTTCCTCTGGTAGCGTTCAAACCATCGGAACAATATCAATCCATAGGGATTTGCCCCTTTGGTGCAGATATGGTTACAGGCGAAGCAGGAGGAACAGTGGTCGAGAACCGCCTTGCTCTCCTCACCATCGATGAGGCGACCGATCTCTCGCTGCGCCTCGGCCTGGCTCAGATGGATAACAGGGCATTTCGCAAGGCAGTCGCCACACCGGTCGCAGGCCTCCTCATTGAAGAAATCCTTCAGCTCAGCCATCATCGCATACCCCCTTTCGCTTCAGGTCTCACTACAACTGAATGTCCAACATTGAATATTAACACCGGAGATCACAAATGTCTTCCTCGAACCAGCGAAATCCATGTTCGGACTCCTGCGATGTTCCGCAGGTGAATGCTAGGGCAGATCCTTCGTATAGAATCGCTTCCTGGAGATCACCTTGGGGAACTGGTTGATTGCGACCCCTTTGAACATCGAACGTGCCCTTTGCTTATGGCGCCTTTCTGGCTCTTCACCAGCGGCAATCTGGAGCAGCTCGAGTATATGGTAGATGGGCATCCGGTTGGGATAGACGATTTGACCAACGGTGAGCATCTGGAGGCAGCCGGCACAGTAAACCACCAATGCCTGTGCCTTTGTCTTCTTGGCCAGCCGCAAGGTCCTTATCGTGGCCAGGGTGATGTCCCAAGGGTGGTAGCTCGAAGAGTAGCTGAACCCGCCCCCGATACCGCAACACAGGGCTTTCTCGCGACAGAGGTCTTCCTCTACCACCGTAGCGCCCGCCTTCTCCAATAGCTTTCTCGGAACATCCATATACTCGTCCCCGAAGAATTTGCCGTAGCAGGATTCCTGGATGGTGACTGTCATGTTCAGAGGCTTGACGATCTCGATTTCGCCCTTCTCGATCCTCTCCAGCAGGCAGGGCAGCAGGTGCTGAATCTCAAAATCGAACTTTACACCGAATTTGGGCAAAACGTTGGTGAACATGTTACGGCCAGCGGTGCAGGGAATGATCATCTTCTTGAAACCCAGTTGCTTCTGCCATGCCTCCAGCCGTTTGGCGGCCCTCTCCACCATCTCGTACTGTCCGGTGCGGTAGTAAGTCTCGCCGCAGCACAAATTCAGCGATCCCCTGATGTTCATGCCGTCGAGGAGTTTCGTCCGCGTCAGATAGGGAACGGTAATCACATTGCAACCGGGATAGAACACTTCATCGCAGGGCGAGGTATCTTCCCAGGACCTGACGAGAGCCTTTTCATCATCTGGAAGCCTCTCCAGGACGTATGTTCTAAAATTGAGAGAGCTATCGGGGATGTAGTACATGGCCCTTATGGGCAAGCCTCGGCGCACTGATTTCTCGTGCCAGATATCGAGGATTGCCTGGGTAGGATTGCACCCCTCAGGGCAGATGAGGTTACATGCGAAGCAGCTCGTGCATTTCTGCAACACGTGACGCGTCTCTTGACCGGTTGTGAGCCGCACGATCTCCGCCTTTGCCACCTCCAGGGGCAAATGCATCACCGGGCACTGGTGAAAACACTCGCCGCACAAGGTGCATTTCTCAGCATTGAATCTATCGAAAAAATCCATAGAAGCGCCTTCTTCTGTTCCGACACGATACACCCATTTGCATGGCATCTTCAAGAGCAGGACATCTTGCTCCCGGGAACAACACGGACTTCGGGGTTC
>CAYVES010000011.1:0-11411 GCA_964449845.1 uncultured Dehalococcoidia bacterium | reverse complement strand
GCGGTTGGATGCGGCATGGCTAAAGCTGCGGCTCTATCGCTTGGCCAACCGGTGCTATAGCTCTGTGCCTTTCGTCAGCCATCTTCTAGATCGCCTTAGAGCCCTACGCCAGCCACGGTAGAGAGCTTGACGCCATTCCCGCTCCCCAGCAGGTATGAAGAACTGGTCCTCGTCCCAAAGCGATGCTATCTCCGCACGGTCTTTCCAAAACCCCACCGCCAGCCCAGCGAGATATGCTGCTCCCAGGGCTGTAGTCTCAACTGATCGAGGGCGCGATACCTTCACACCAAGCATATCGGCTTGGAACTGAGCCAGGAGGTTATTGGCGGCGGCACCTCCATCCAACCGTATCTCTGTTGGTCGTAACCCTGAATCGGCTGTCATAGCTCTTACCACGTCGCACACCTGGTAGGCGATCGACTCGAGCGCCGCTCTGACCAAGTGGGACTTACTAGTGCCCCGGGTCAAACCTACGATTGTACCCCTGGCGTACATATCCCAGTGTGGTGCCCCTAGCCCCACGAAGGCCGGCACGAAGTACACCCCACCTGTGTCCTTTACTTCCGCTGCCAGGCGCTCCGATTCTGCTGCATCAGCGATCAGCCCCAATTCATCGCGCAGCCACTGGATGGCAGCTCCCGCAACAAAGACGCTCCCCTCCAACGCATACTCAACTGCGTCCCCGATGCCCCAGGCAATGGTGGTTATCAAGCCATGTTTCGAAACTGCGGGGGCCTTTCCAATGTTCATCAGCACGAACGCACCAGTGCCTAAGGTGGCTTTGACCATCCCAGGTTCGAAGCATGCTTGGCCGAAAAGCGCCGCTTGCTGGTCACCAGCCACGCCAGCAACTGGAATGCCGCCGGTAGTATAGCCGAAAACACTACTGGAAGGTTGAACCTTCGGGAGCATGGCTCGTGGAATCCCGAATACCTGGAGTAGGTCATCATCCCAAGCCAAGGTGTGGAGATTAAAGAGCATAGTGCGCGACGCATTGGAAATATCGGTGGCATGAACTGCCCCGCCAGTGAGCTTCCAGATAAGCCAGGTGTCAACATTGGCAAAGAGCACTTTACCCTGTTCAGCGAGTTGACGGATGCCTTGAACGTTACTCAACATCCACTCTAGCTTGGTTCCCGAGAAGTATGCGTCTACCACCAGGCCTGTCTTGGCACGGATCATCTCGGCGAGCCCTTGACGCGTGAGTCCGTCACACCTGGGCGCTGTGCGGCGGCACTGCCACACGATAGCACGCCCTATCGCTTCGCCTGTTTCCTTGTTGATCAGTAGCGTGGTCTCGCGCTGGTTGGCGATCCCGATGGCTGCGATGTGCGCGTCGCTGGCGCTTGCACCGCGCTTTGCCTGTTCTATCGCCTGCAAAGTTTTCTGCCATATGTCGGCAGGCTCTTGCTCGACCCAACCTGGCTGCGGATAGTATTGGCTGATCTCTGCGTAGCCACGCCCCTGCACATTGCCATGCCGATCAACCAGAAGCGCGGTGGTGCCCGTGGTACCCTGGTCTATGGAAAGAATGTATTGCTTCATTCTGAGTTACCCAGGTATGGGTGTCGATATATCCAGTTGCAGACGATGCAAAGCTTCTGGTGTGATCAGATGCGGGTGGCCAGCCAGGTTTCCATGTCGCCCAAGACCTGTTTATGCCCCGGCTCATTGAAAATCTCGTGGTAGAAACCTTCGTAGAGCTTCAGGGTCTTATCGCTCGAGCCGACCCGCTCGTATAACATCTGGCTACCTTGTGGGTCACTCAACCGGTCAGCCGTTCCGTGCATAATCAGGATGGGCAGGTTGATCTTCGGCATCTGGCGCGGCAGTTCTTGCAGTGTCTTAAGCATTTCTCCACCGAAGCGAGCGCGAATCTTGCCTCGGTAGACAAGTGGGTCATTCACGTAGGCATCCACGACGGCCTTGTCCTGGCTAATAGCAGAGGCGTCAAGGACAGTGATACCCATTTTCGGCAGCAGCAGGGAGAGCATCCGGGCTGCCACTATCAGCGCTGGCGACTGGCCAGAGGGTAACTTCAGAGCTGCCCCAGATAGCAGCAGCCCAGCCAGCTCACGTTGATACCGGATAGTATAGGCAGTAGCGATCGCTCCTCCCATACTATGGCCGACGAGGAAAATCTTGGTATCACCATGCCCGCCACGTACTATATCGGAAAAGGTTTTCAGGTCAGTGACATAGTCCGAGAACCGTTCAACATAGCCCCGTAGGCCCTCCGACCTGCCGTGCCCTCGATGGTCAAGGCCACAGACGGCATAGTCTTTGGCGACGAAGTAGTTGACCAGGTTCGTATAGCGCCCGCTGTGCTCAGCCCAGCCGTGGACGACTAGGAGTCTCGCCTTGGGATGTCCGGCCGGCAACCAGGACTGGTAGTAGAGATTAAGGTCCTTGTGTCCTCTGAAGCTACCTTCTATATGTTCCATGCTTCTTGCTCATACCTCTGGAAAGACAACGTAGTGAACCCATCCCTGAACACGGGGGTCATCTTTGTCCGTTGTCGTTTGCCAAACTCTAGTAGCTTGTACCGCAACTGTCAAGCCCGTTAATATGTGTTGGGTCCGCCAAAGAATGAGGAGGCAAGAACCAAACCCCCGCGGTTCTACATTTTGCCGTGTTTGCCTTTTGAGAGTGCTGCTCACAGGTCAATCAAGGTCAACTGGTTCTTTACAATTGCGACACCTTTGCGCGCCCCTAAACAGCTTGTAGCCACAATGGGGACAATAGTAGCGTTTCTCCTCCTCCTCCATCCATCTCTCAGTTCCAAGCTTCCTCCAGGTTGGAATCGCACGCAATATCACCCTTTTCCCAACAGGAAGGGGGAAATCCTCAATGAACTTGCAGGGGAAATCATTGCATTGATGACATCCCTCGATGCCTTTGTCAATCGCACAAGACTTGATGGGACAGGTATGACAGTATACGAAAGGATCATCGGAGAGGCATCCTCTGCACCTGATATCATCTGCTCCTACGCCATAGACCGGTGCTAGCCTCTCCTTGAACTTGAGATTGTTATCTCTGTGTGCGATATATATGCCGCAGACACCGCAGTATAAGCCACAGGGAGCTGCAAGTCCCTTCTTCTCTTCCATTATTCCCTCCTATCTCAGCACCCGTCCCCTAAACAGGGTCTTGGAGCCCGCCCAGCACACCAGGTTGAACACTAGCCTGTTTACAGGCGTGGGTATCGGGCCCAAGCGCCACTGTATGAACTCAAGGATGATACCTGCCTGCTCAACAGTATCCAAATACGCGTAATCTACTGTAAAGCCGGTTTCCCTTATGGTCCCTCGTTGTAGTATGCCAATGCCCATGTTTTCGCAGGCATCCAGTCTCTTGTTTATGTCCTGGACCATGAAACCCAGGTGATGCACCCCCTCTTTGGATTCCTCCACATGCCTGAGATGGATACTTTCACCTTCTACAACCTGAATAAGCTCTATCTGGACGGGGCCCATATATGCCAGAGCTATTCTTAATACCGGGTGTACCTCTCTTCCCTGCTGGATACAAGGATCAGGCCTCTTATCCAGTAAAAGCCAGGGGGACAAGCCAAATTTATCTTTGCAATAGGCGATCGATTTGTTCATATCGGTCACCACACAACCAATCTGCCCTACCTCGGGAAGACTTAGTTGCTCTGTAACAGCATCTGGTATCAGTTTCTTTGCTCCCTGTACAAGGCCCAGCGACAGACCGCTGCCTGTTTGTCCGGCGATCCTGGAACGTCATTTCTACTCAGCAAAAGAGTGCACATAGCTAACCTTGACTTTATCGCCTATCCCACCAATCTGTCAAGATGCACTACCCCCAGGCGTCGCCAAAGGGCCCAATGGCACCAAATGCGGTGGCTCACAATTTCATATTTACCTACGGAAACAGAGTCCGTGATGAGGATATTGCGTGGGACGAGTTGAAGAACTCGCCAGACAGTGGCTATCCGAAATGAGGGACAGAGGCACCTTCATATCGTGCCCCATGGCTTGGTGTTGTTCTTCGTGGAACGGGAAGTGCAGGTCCCCCCCGAGGCTACATGCTAGCCGCGTGCACAACCTTCTGGCTGCACGAGCGAGCCGGTGAACCCACGCCTGTCATCGTACAGCCGTAGTCGCCTCCGCAGAGTAGTCTGGCAGTGGTACTAGCTCCATCTGCAGCAGTTCGGCCATCTTGCGCTCCAATACTCGGAGCACCCTTTGTAGCTCCTCGTGCTCCGGTGCTGACAAAGTGGACATGATCTCTGTCATTAGGGCCCTCGCGACCTCTATTCCAGCACCGGCGGCTTCCCTCCCTTTGTCAGTTATCTTGAGTTCTGTGAATGGCTTCCCTTTCCGTTTCGGGATTCTCCTCACCAGGCCTTCTCTCTCCAGTCTATTGAGCAACCCCGTGATCGTTTGTTCTTCCCGGAACATCAAACGAGCTAGCTCGGCAGGGATCAATGGTTCAGGATGGTCCCTGCAAATCCAGAGGACGTCGACCTGCTCAGGTGTCAGTCCTGACTTGGCAAGTTTGCGCTCGGCCACTTTCTGCATCGCAGACCGGGTTTGGCGAAGAAGTACCCAGGTTGTCAAGGTTGCATCGGAGAAGTTGAAGTCATACACTATACCTACCTCATGTTAATTATTATTAGCCCACAAGTTCAGTATTGTATCATAAAGCGGGCTGTCAGACAACCAGCATCTGCGGTAGTAGCGCCAAATGCCGATGTTGAGATGCTGTTCTCGAGGGTCACAGACATCAATTCAGGAGCCCGATTTACACGTGCTGCGGAAGGACAGGTATCCCCTATTGACCCTACTCAGTTCTCAAAGCGTCGACCGGCTCCATTGCCGATGCGCGCACGGCCGGGTATAGTCCGGACAGCAGACTGATGGTGAGAGAGATGCCAATTGCGACCGCTGCCCACTCGATAGGCAGTGTACCGGGGACCTCGAAAAGAAGGGGGATTAGAGTGTAGGCGGCAGCGGCGGCAATCACGAGCCCCAAGATGCCCCCGAGCATGCCGATAACCGCAGCCTCAAATAGGAACGCCAATAGGATCTGCCGGTTCTTCGCGCCCACTGCCTTCATGACACCGATCTCCCGTGTTCTCTCTGCAACGGTAACCAGCATGACGTTCGCTATGCCTATTCCGCCTACGAGCAACGAGATGCCAGCAATCGCTACAAGGGCCAACTGGATCATTCCGCTTATCTCCTTGGATATTGAGAGAACATCAGCCTGGCTAGTAATCGAGTAGTCCCCCCTTTCCTCCTCCGCCAGAGGTAGTGGTATGCCAAAGAACTGGGCAGCTTCTTCGGTGGTACCTAGCGCTGTCTCCGGCGGTACGCGCAGCACGCGGTCGAGCATCTCTCTAGCCTCTTCCTCCACTAGGTCGATGTCATCGGTATTGGCGGCAAAAAGGGATATATCCGTGTAGCCCTCATCTCCCAGCATGTTGTCCAATGTTCTTATAGGGATGTAGATAAGCCCGATGCCAAAGCCTGGTTCAGGGTCCTTCACCATACCCTTGACACGGAAATCATTAGTCACTTCGGTTCCGTCCACTGTTATGGTCAGGTGGAACCTTGACATTAGGGCCGGTCTGCGCGCTGCTGAGCTCATCACTGAGTGCCCGACGACAGCGTTGAACCTGTCTTGCGGGGAAAGCGGCTCACCCAGGAGCATCTCTCTATTCCTCGCCTCAAGATATCCGGGTTCTGCTCCTATAACAACGACGTCCTCTTCTTGCCCCGCGTAGTTGATGGTTCCGTAGCTGGTCCTGGATGCGGTCGCATAGTCGACATGGGGAAGGCGCCGGACCGAATCGAACAAGTAGCGCTCCAGCAGATCTCCCTCCTCAAGCTGTGGGCCCAGCAGTCCAATACTGGTGGCCGGTCTGATGGTCACGAAATTCGACCCCAATGCCTGCATTTGCTGCTCAAAGTAATCTTGGAATCCCTCGACCATGCAAGCGTTGGCCAGCACAGCTGTCACCCCGATGAGGATGCCCAGAGTGACTAGGGACGAGCGAAGCTTGTGGGCGGCTATGGACTCTGCCGCCATCAGGAAAAGCGCTACCGGGCCCATCGTCTTCTACGCAGAGACCATACAAGCAGGGCCAGCAGCACTACCACAACGGGCGGGACGATATACACGGCGAGACTCAGGCCCTGCGCCTCTTCAAGATAAACCACCGTGCCCAACGGGGATGTCTCGTAGGTCTGGCGCCCGACGCGGTACACGGCCTTGAAATAGAGGTGGTCTCCGTTCTCAAGGTTGTCAGTCGGTATCCTGAAGTATGCAGGCAAGAAGTCGTCGGGAGACATCCCTCCGATGAAGAACTCGGAGGGTGATGCCTCAATGCTTCCTAAAGGCACAACGCTAACTGCGTCAACGTCCACCGGTAGGTCGTTTGCAACATGCAGCGTGACCAGCGCATCTTTGCCCTTGGTGACCACAATGCGCTCTGCTTGAATTAGATGTACGCTTGGAGCGGCAAGCACCAAGGCATCAACAGTGAACTCCCGTCGAACCAGTGCACTGCCGAGTCTATAGGTTATCTGGAAATCAAGGGATTGACTTCCCACATCGGCCTCTTTGACTTGGAAGCTTAGCTCCCTACCCTTCACAGCTCGCTCGATCTCCTCTTCCTCTTCATCTTCTTGCGGTCCGAGTAGCAGAGATTGGACATCGGGGACTTCGACCTCTTCCTCTGCAGCCACCTCTTGGCCGAGGTAGTAGCCCGTGGGCTCGATGCCGTTCGTGAGCGCTTTGACTTCCAGTTCACTGATCTCTGCGTCCTCTGATGCAGCAATGATTATTGATAGCTCGATATCTTCTGCGGGATAGGCGGGAGAACTCAATGATCCCAGGTACGCTTTCACGGCTGACTCTGCTGGGATGACTTCGAATTGCAGCGTGAGAGGCGGAGTGGTCCCACGTTCGTGGTCTGCCACAAGCTCGAGCCTATTGGCGCCCACCTCATACTGATGAATTGGCAAATCGATCTCGAGGGACTGATTTGGCTCCAGAGCACCGAGGTGGTATAGCACCTCCTGTCCGCTCTTGATCCGCGTTCCTGAGACTGCTTGCTGCCAGAGGTTCTGGACCTCTAGATGGGCCGTCAGGACCATACCCTCATAGATCGAGTGTGGGGCGTCGATCACGCGGAGCGTTATTGACTCGTCAGGCTGTCTCACCTCAAAGCGGAGTGACCAGTGACGCGACTCGCCTTGGGCGCCTGAGAAGGTCGCGTATACCTCCGCTTCGTTCATTCCCCTTTCGTAGTTCTCAATGTAGAGCGTGACTTCTCGCTCAATCCCAGGTGCGAGAGTGCCAACAGTTCTCTCTTCGCCTGTGGTAGAACAGAGGATGACATCCCTTGCCTCCTGGCCGCCAACGTTTGAAAGCCTAACCGTTACCGGAACTCGGTCGCCATCGAAAACGAGCAAAGGAAAGTCCGTCACCTCGATTTCCAGCAGTGCTTCCTCAGCGGACGCTTCCGCCAACACTGAAAGGAATAATAAGAACGTCAGTACAATCAGGATAAGCATACGTTTAGTCTTCATCACCGATAATCCTCCCATCTCGCAAACTAACGGTCCTCTCGGCCCAGGCCGCAATCTCGGGATCGTGGGTGACTACCAGAAGGGTCCTGCCCTGGTCATTCAAGTTCCTCAGGATCGTCATTATCTCGAGTGTGCTGGTGCTATCCAAATTGCCGGTGGGCTCGTCGGCGATAATTATTGTGGGGTCGCTGACAAGCGCCCGCGCGATGGCCACCCTTTGCTGTTCTCCGCCGCTCATCTGTGAGGGCCTGTGGTCTAACCGATGTCCCAGGCCTACCTGCTCCAGTAGCTGAGCGCCTCTCCTAGCGCGCTCCGCTGCTCCGACTCCTTGGAAAACGAGCGGCAGTTCCACGTTCCTCTGCGCCGTCTTCCGCGGAAGCAAGTTATACTGCTGGAATACGAAGCCGATTCGTCTGGCACGAATTTCGGCCAGTTGCTCTTGCGACAGATAAGCTATGTTCACACCGTCTACTACTACTTCCCCGCGCGTCGGGCGCTCGAGACAGCCAAGGACGTGCATGAGCGTTGACTTCCCGCTGCCGCTCGGACCTATAACGGCCACGAACTCGGCCTTGCTGATGGACAGGGTGATTCCTCTTAGAGCCTCGACTTTGACCTTTGTCCCGTATATCTTCCATACCCCCCGGGCCTCTAGGACTGACTGTTTGTTCAACTTCGGCGCTCCTGAAATGCATTGAATGCAGAGCTGGGCAACTTGTAGCCCATCTCATAGCGTCTCCCAGCGCCATTTGGGTGCTGATGGACTTGAGCAGTGACTTGGCGCCAAGTGCTGCTGAATAGCATTCAGTGTCATCCTGTCCAACGGTTGGATTCCGGTTTGTGATGTTCGTGTTGTACTCTATCAAAGCGTGCTAAACGGTTCGTTAGCAAAAATGTTTGCGGAATTATCTTCTTAACGCACACATCGTCTGTTCTTGAGAAGGAGCGCCAAGAAGGCTGTTGCGATCAATCTGCGAAGTCAAGTCTACGCGCGATTTCGTGCGAATCTTTTTTCGTGAGAAGCCAGAAGGCAAAAAGAGGCAGAATCAGAAAAAGGGAGTTGTCTTCCGGTTGGCCCAACTACTCCAAAACCACTTGCTTGTGAAGGGTTTGCTCTTCCCACACGTATGGACATTTCGTGGCCACCCTGTGCCAAGAATATAAGGTTCTCCTGTCCATTGGGAATCTGGGCTAGTGGTCAGTACCGCCTGCCACCCCTGTCAGTCCGCTCCCTTGCGTAATTGACGGTAATCTGCCTTCCATCCAGCGTGGTGTCGTTCAAACCTTTGATGGCTTCATTGGCCTCAGCATCACTGGACATCTCCACAAAGCCAAAGCCTCTGGATCTGTCGGAATCCCTATCCCTTATCACCGTCGCCGATTCCACCACTCCGAATTTAGCGAACTCGTCTCTAATTTGGTCCTCTGTTGTGCTAAAGGACAAGCCTCCTACGTACAACTTGCGAGCCATCCTTGCCTCCTTTCACCCTTATCAGGTAGCCGCTTGGATTTTTCAAGCTTGACTATTCGCGTCCAACGTATCAAATCCCGTCTGTGTAGCGCAGCCCTCACCACAGGCACCAAGGCGACGTCGTTTTCCGATTGATCGCCAGTCCATCTAACGACAGGACTCATTGCCGAATCATCTGCTGAGGAAGGACTCCGCCTCCAAGGCACTGAATGTGAATTCACAGCCTCAATCTGAGTGCTTGAGGCTTCGTCCGTGTAGGCCATGGATGCTCTACCTCATCTATAGCCTGATAGGAGTTTTGTCATCCACGATGTGGAGAATAGGTGGTGAATATCACACGTCGGGGAATAGCAAAGCAGTATCAGGCTTTTTATCCATACTACTACACAATCTCAATTTGTCAACTTGACCAGCAGTCAGCGGCACACTGCGTAGTAGGGCAATTAAGGCGTTGTTAGATACTATCCGTCCTCTATTCCGTGAGCTTTGAGATAGTCGACCACATCTTGCACACTTCTTAGCTTTTCAGCCTCGTCGTCTGTGATCTGTAGGCCTCTCTCATCGGTGCTGAACTCATTCTCCAGGGTGAATAGCAGGTTTACAATGTCAAGGGAGTCCATGTTGAGATCATCCACGAAGAGGGAACCGGGCTTCAATTCCGACTCATCAACGCGGAATTCATGGACAATGACATTCTTGACCCGCTCGAGAACAGTTGACATATGAACTCTCCACTCTAATAGATAGCTGCGACTCCTTTTAGCAAGAACTGTGGTTATCTTATAGCTACTGCTCGGTGGCTGTCAAGGGGTCTAAGCAGCTGACATGCGCATACGGCCAACATACTCTACACAAGTGTCCAGGGTTGTCTAGCGTGGTTGGGGATAGCCTGTGGATAGGAGCGCCGTTTGGCGATGAACGTAGCCGCCTTCTGAGATTACCTACCCAACTCACCTGCCGAGGCAGCTTCCGGTGCTCCTACTCAACCCCTGGTGGGTCGTAAAGCCAGTACACCTTGGGCCATGGATCATTTGAGACTGCAGCACGGGCAAGACACAAGTCATCGGTCAACCTGGCATAGAAGTAATAAGAAGTCGACGGGCTTGTAGTATTACCTTTGCCGAGTAGATAACCACCTATGATTGCTATTTCAGCGTCTTGAACAACTCCTGAGTCGAAGCCGGGGGCGAGGAATTGGAACGTCCCTTCTTCAGCATTTACTCTGAGTTCCGTCGCCCTTATCGGGTCTTGATAAGTCAAGGGAGTGGGGGAAAAGCTGGCCATTAAGGTGGTGTATTGCTGTACATCCAGGTTCAAAGGATTATCTGTCTCCCCGGTGACCCCGTCGATAGTCCAGTTGATAAACTCATAGCCTGGCTTAGCAGAAGCCGTGAAAGCGATCGAGCCACAGTAGAACCCACTGGCGGGGGTAACCGATCCTCCTTTATATGGGCTGGAGCTCACATATACAAGGTACGAAAGCGCCCTTTCATTCCCGGTATCGACCCATTGAGTATCGGTCACGCTATAGATACATGAACAACCTGAACATGCATAGTCGCGAAACTCCTGCTCCTTTTGCTCCTTTTCCAGGCATGCAGTAGGTGAATCCTTGACCCATCTCGTGTAACCGGTGTCCTGCCACCCGTCGTAGGTGTCGCAATCCTCGACTAGCTGATCATCCACCCAGCTAGCGTTGTCCGTGCAAGCTCCTGCCTCACAATGGAAATCATGGAACACGCGGTGCTTTCTAACGCTGTTTGCGGAACAATAGAAGACCCAATCGTCGTAATAGTCCGTATGGCCATCGGAGCCGGCGTATGGACAGCCTACGCCGTCCCAGTAGTAGTCACGATATTCACAGCCGGTGCCGTATATATAGCATCCGTCACTGTCACTACATCGGTCTGCTATCTCGATTGTAACAATCTCACCCTCTTGCCATTCGGATATCCTGAGAACCTGATTTGTTTCATCCCATAGGAATCTGGCTGGATCGATACCTCCAGGATTGCTCACTACTTCAGGGGAAGATGTCAAAGAATGGAACCTCAGCGTTATGCCCGAGCTGTGCCTCATGACAAATGCTCCGCCGTATTGCCTCTCAAGCGGTACGAAGATGCAGGTCTCTCCGAGTCCACTGTCCGGCATGTAGCTCATGGCAAATGTCTTTGTATCCATATCGTAGCCGAATGAACTGAGGAAGCCGGCAGTTCTTCTTGGGTAAGGCCTTGAGAAAACGTCGGTGATGAACGTGCGTAGCTCCCCTCCTAATCCTGACGTACCTTTTATTAGAGCCCAGTTGGTCTCATCAGTGACCTTGGCCCTGTCATCAGCGTACCAGGGTCTGCTGAACCCTACAGCCGCGCTAT
>CAYVES010000010.1:2843-30359 GCA_964449845.1 uncultured Dehalococcoidia bacterium | reverse complement strand
TGATAGTTATTCTGGCGATGAACTTTGCTTCTATCCTCCCGGCTACAGGTCACTTTGTCCTCCCGCTGCCGGAAGCACTTACCAGCTTTCTTTTGCTCCCCTTGCTCATGTTTGCCCTCATTTCGCTAGGGGTTCTTTTCAGCCTGATTACCAACCCTGTTATTGGTCAGACCATTATTATATTTGTTGGGGTAGTTCTGCTGCAGGTGGTGGGGCAAGTTGGAGGGCGGATTTGGTGGCTTTTAGCTTCATGGGATTACGCCCTATATAACTTAGCCGGCGCTGCCCTTCTTGGAATAATTGCCTTTTACCTCTCTCGCTCCCTCAGTAAGGAAAGGATTATCCTATCAAGTAAGGGGAAATGGGCGTAACAACTTTTTTGGCTTCCCTATTCAAATAAAGCTGCTTTAGAACCAGAGTTTTACCTTTTATCCAACACGCTACCCCAAAAATGAAGCTGGCTCCCCGAGCAGGATTCGAACTTTCAAGCTAGAGATACTCCTTCACCCTCTCCGCCAGGGGCCTGGTTATTCCCGGCACTGCCGCAAGCTCTTCCACAGAGGCGTCTTTGATTCCTCTAAGGGAGCCGAACTGCTTGAGCAAAGCACGCCTGCGCTTGGATCCAATGCCAGGCACCTCCAGCGCCGAGGTCATGGCAGTCTTCCGGCGCACCTTCAGGTGGTAGGAGAGGGCGAAGCGGTGCGCCTCGTCGCGGATACGCTGCAGCAGGTAAAGCGCCTGGGAGTCACGGGCTAGGATGACGGGCTCTGCCGCCCCTGGCAGGAAGACCTCTTCGTTCTCTTTGGCCAGAGAAGCAAAGGGAATGAAATCGATCTCAAGCTCTTGTGCAACCCCCAGGGCGGAGGTCAAATGCCCCTTACCACCGTCGATTAGCACCAGGTCTGGTATCACTGCCCATGAGCTGCCGTCCTCCGCTCTTGCTCGTTTGAAGCGTCGCCTGAGTACCTCTTGCATCATGGCATAGTCATCGATGCTGGCCACGGTCTTTATCTTGAAGCGGCGATAGCTGGAAGGCTTGGGGCGACCGTTTTCAAAGACCACCATACTGCCCACGGCGGAGGTGCCCCTAATGTCCGATATGTCATAGCATTCCACCCTTTTAGGCAATCTGGGCAGGTGAAGCTGTTCCTCAAGTTCCCTGAGGGCAGCAGCGGTTTTCCCGCTATCGGCCAGCCATTTGGCTCTCATCTGCCCCAGCACCTGAGCGGCGTTCTCCGCCACCATATCCACCAGTTTCTTCTTCTCCCCCCTGTGAGGCACCTTGAGTCTAACCCTACTTTCACGCAGGCTCTGTAGCCATGATGAGATGACCGGCATATCCTGGGGCTCGGTCTGGAGCAGTATTTGCGGGGGGATGTAAGGGGCTGAGCCGTAGAACTGCTGGATGAAGCTGGTCATGATCTGGCTTGGGGCCTCGTCCTGCGTTCCCTCGAGGACGAAGTGCTCCTTCCCGATGAGCTTGCCACTGCGAATGAAGAATATCTCCACACAAGCCTCGTTCCTCTCCCTGGCGAAGGCGATTACATCCTCATCGTCTCTGGTAGTGGAGGTGATCTTCTGGCCCTCGATGACATTTTCCACAGCCTGAAGCTGGTCGCGTAAGTAACCAGCTTTTTCGAACTCCACCGCGGCAGCAGCCTCCTCCATCTTCCGCCGCAGATCGCGAACCACTACCTCCTGTTTGCCTTCCAGGAAGAGGATTACCTGCTCTATGATCTCGCGATATTCCTCCTTTGTTATCTCACCGCTGCAGGCTCCGACGCAGCGACCGATATAAAAATCGAAACAAGGTCGAGGTTTCCTGCCTGTGATTACCCATCTAGGGGAGCAATAGTGAAACAACTTCTTCAGGAGGTCGAGAGTTCTGTGCACTGAGCCAGCGCTGGCAAAAGGCCCAAAGTAGCGTCCGCCATCATCTTCAAAGCGTCTGGTCAGGAACACGCGGGGCCATTCCTCGTTTAGACTGACCTTGATATAGGGGTAGCTCTTGTCATCCTTGAGCCTGACGTTATAGCGAGGACGGTGCTTCTTGATCAGGTTGCATTCCAGAATAATCGCTTCCTGCTCGAAATCGGTGACGATGAAATCGAGGTCTCGCGTCCTGGCCACCATCTTCTGGAGCTTGGGCGCGAGCGCACGTGGAGTGCTGAAGTAGGACCTTACCCGGTGGCGTAGGCTAGCTGCCTTGCCCACGTAGAGGACTCTCCCAATGCCATCCCTAAGCAGATAAACCCCGGGCTTTGTCGGCAATGCCTTTAGCTGTTCCTCGAAGCGACCCTGTTCCACCGAAGATACTTCACCTACCCCTCGTGTTCGCCGTCTGAAACTCGAGTCACATTGATAACGCCAGGTACACCTTCTAGCCTAGAGAACAGCCGACTGAGTTGCCCGATAGTGGTGACATCCAGCGTCAGGAAAACGGAGAGTGTCTCGTCACTTTGGTCATCGAGCGAAGCCGCAGCTATGTTTATCTTCTCACCTGAGACGAGAGAGGTAACATCTCGCAGCAGGCCTAGCCGATCCCAAGCCTCGACGCGAATAGTGACAGGGAAAGAAAGCCCCGACTTCCCCCATGTTACCTTGACTAGCCTCTCCTTTTCATCTTCGCTGGCTACGTTGGGACAGTCCTTGCGGTGTATGGTCACTCCTCTGGTGCGGGTAACGAAGCCGATGATTTCGTCACCGGGCGCTGGCTGACAACAAGGGGCGATGTGGGTCAACAGGTCGCCAGCACCTAGAACCTGAACCGGCGAGGACGTTTTCGGCTTGGGTGGAGCCGCTGCTGAGGGTGTCTGGGGGCGCTCATCAGGGGCGGTTATCTTCAAAGCGATAAGGTGAGCGCTGATGTCGCCACAGCCAATAGCAGCCAGGAAATCATCCACCCCTTCGTACTTGAAGAGTCCGGCAATCCTCTCTCGGTTGGCAAAGCCTATCCCCAGGCGTCGGAGTTCTTTTTCCAGAATTATCCTGCCTCTCTCGATATTCTCTGCCCTCTCCTGACGGCGAAACCACTGCCTGATCTTCTCGCGACCATGCTGGGTCTTGACATAGCCCAGGTTGGGATTAAGCCAATCGAGGCTGGGACCGCGATCCGACTTGGTGGCCATGACCTCAACGGTGTCGCCATTGTTAAGTTGGTAATCCAGTGACATCATTCTGCCGTTTACCTTGGCTCCGATGCAACGATGCCCCAGGTTGGTATGAATACGATAGGCGAAATCGAGGGGGGTTGCGCCTCTGGGTAGCTCCTTTACCTCACCCTTGGGGGTATAGACGAAAACCTGATCCTGAAAGATGTCGGTCTTAATGGACTCGATGAACGCTGTCCCGCTCAGTTCACGCTGCCACTCCATAAGCTGCCTGAGCCAGGTTATCTTCTCTTCGAACTCAATATCCTTCTTTGCCCCTTCCTTATACCTCCAGTGAGCGGCTATTCCGTATTCGGCTACGCGGTGCATACGATGGGTGCGGATCTGAACCTCCAGCGGTCTGCCATCGAGGCACATCACTGTGCTGTGTAGCCCTTGATACCTATTCTCCTTAGGATTGGCAATGAAATCATCGAATTGCCCAGGAATCGGATGCCACAGGCTGTGGACAACTCCGAGAGCGCTATAGCAGTCATGGCTACTGTCTACAAATACGCGGAGCGCTAGCAGATCATGGATATCGCTGAACTCCTTTCCCTGAGCAGCATATCTGTCCATCTTGGTGTATACACTATAGATGCTCTTTGGCCTCCCAGTGACCTCTGCCTTGATACCTGCTTTCTCAAGCTCCTCCCTGAGGATTCGGCTCACACGGGCTATGTAGCGCTCCCGAGTTACTCTACGAGCGGCGATCAGTTTGGCGATCTGGCGATAGGTATCCGGCTGCAGATAGCGGAATGACAGGTCTTCTAGCTGCCACTTTATCTGCCAGATTCCCAGGCGGTGGGCGAGGGGGGCATAGATCTCCATCGTTTCCTTGGCTATCTTCTGCTGCTTCTCTGGGGCGAGTGCCTTGAGGGTGCGCATATTGTGCAACCTATCAGCCAGCTTGATGATCACCACTCGGATGTCCTCGGCTGTGACCATGAACATCTTGCGCAGGCTCTCCACCTGGGCTTCGCTCTCGACAACCTTATCAAGCTCTCCCTTTTGAAGTTGTGATGAGATCTTGTCCAGTCTGGTCATACCCTCGACTAGCTTCTTCACCTCAGGCCCGAATCGATTCTCAATGTCAGCGAAAGGAACACCGCAGTCCTCAGTAACATCGTGGAGTAAGGCGGCGGCAAGCGAGATCTCATCGAGGTAGAGTTCAGCAACGATCATCGCTGTCTCCACTGGATGAGTTATATATGGTTCCCCCGACTGGCGACGCTGATTGCCATGCGCCTCCAGTGCGAAATGATAGGCATCCTCCACAGAAGCCAGCCTGTCCTTAGGGAGATACTCTCCCACCTTGTCAAGAAGGGGCTTTATATCCATAAACGCACCTTGGTGAGCATCTCTACTCTAGAGTATATTCCAAGGGTGCCTCAGATGCAATCTCCTTTACAAACAATTCACGATGCTGTATTCTGCTAAACGACACAGAACCGTCGCATTAGCAGAGGAGGTCTTTTCTTGTACCAGGCACCACGAGGCACTTCGGATATCCTACCCCGAGAGCAGGGATATTGGAGCTACATCAAGCAGAAAGCAGTTGCTATCTCCCAATTATATGGATATCAACGCATAGACACCCCCACTTTTGAGGACGCTCGCCTTTTCGTGCGCAGCATCGGCGAGGAGACCGACATTGTAGAGAAGGAGATGTACACGCTTGAGGACCGGAGTGGGGATAAGTTAACCCTGCGCCCCGAGGGGACTGCGTCGGTCTGCCGTGCCTATGTGGAGCACGGGATGCACACCCTTCCCCAGCCCGTGAGGCTCTACTATATGGCAGCCATCTTTAGGTACGAGCGTCCCCAGGCGGGAAGATACCGACAGCATTACCAGTTCGGTGTCGAGGCCGTGGGAGACAGCGACCCCGCCCTTGACGCTGAGGTCATCGACATAGCCTGGCAATTTTATGTAAACCTGGGGCTGCAAGGTCTTAATCTTTACTTGAACAGCATCGGCTGCAATAACTGCCGACCAGGGTATCTTGATAGCTTGAGAGCCTATTATTCCCAACATAGAGAATCCCTGTGCCCCGATTGCAGGCGTCGTCTGATGGTAAACCCGTTGCGCCTTGTGGATTGCAAGAAGCCTTCCTGCATCCCCCTCACTGAGCAGGCACCGAGGAGCATCGATTACCTATGCGCTGAATGCGCGGAGCACTTCGGTCAGCTAGAGAGCTACCTCAATCTACTGAATATACCCTTCATCATTGATCACCGTCTGGTACGGGGGTTGGACTACTACACCAAGACTGTATTCGAGATCGCGCCAGAGGGCGAAATAGCGGCTCAGGCGACCATCGGGGCAGGCGGGAGGTATGATGCCCTCATCGAGCAGCTCGGTGGTAGGCCTACACCTGCAATCGGCTTCGCCACCGGCATTGAACGACTTGTGCTGAACCTGAAGAAGCAGAAGGTTGCTGTGCCGGTACCTCCAGCGACCGCTGTGTTCATCGCCTACCTGGGACAGAAGGCCAAGGATGAGGCAATGAAGCTCGCCTCCCTGCTGAGGAAGTCTGGGCTAAGTGTAACCTTGAGCTTCGGCGACAGGAGCCTCAAGGCGCAGCTCAAGCAGGCTAACTCCACGGGCGCACGCCACGCTGTGATCATCGGCGAGGATGAGGTCAAGAGCAGGACAGTGCTGCTCAGGGACATGGATAAGGGCAAGCAAGAAACGCTTCCGCTGAACAGAGTAGCTGAAGTATTGAGCCACGTCATAGTCTAGAGCACCTTTGTTTCGAAAATAGGCTTTCTCTCGTTCGCCCTGGGCCCTCGATTAACTCGGGACAGGCTTGTCGAAGGGCCGTTCATGGTTCGACCCCGACGGGTCGGGGTCCTGAGCGAAGCCGAAGGGCTCACCACGAACGGCTAGGTAGGTTGCCCGACATCGGGCAATCTACCTACAGTCGGATGCCCTCACAATCTTCGTCATTCGCTGGTGGGCACTCGCCCATGAGGGTTCACGTTGAAAAGCAGCCTGTATATGCTATAATGAAATAAACCTGGATTGAACCTACCCGTCCCCCACCAGGGGGGTTTCTATCAGGTGGAGCATGCTTGAGAGGCTAGAGTCAATCGAGAGACGTTATACGGAACTGAACGAGCTTATGTCACAGCCTGAAGTGGCTTCCGACTTCGATAAGCTGCAGAACCTAGCGCGTGAGCAGGCGTCAATCGAGGAATTAGTCACTAAGTATAGAGAGTATAAGGCCACTGTGAAAAGCCTGGAGGAAACACAGGCGATGATCGCCCAAGGCCTGGATGAGGAGATGGCCGAATTGGCCAAGGGTGAGGTGGAAAGCCTTGAGGAACAGCATGACCGCTTGCTTCAGGAGATCAAGGGCGCTCTTCTTCCCCATGACCCTGCTGACGACAAGGATGTCATCGTGGAGATTCGTGCTGGTGCCGGGGGTGAGGAAGCAGGGCTCTTTGCCGCTGATCTCTTTAGAATGTATGCCCGCTATGCCTCAGCTAAAGGTTGGCCGGCTGAGATCATTAGTAGCAATGAAACCGGTATCGGTGGTTTGAAGGAGATCATTTTCGAGGTCAAAGGGAAGGGCGCATACAGCAGATTGAAGTATGAGAGTGGAGTCCACCGTGTGCAGCGGGTGCCACTCACCGAATCCTCGGGCCGCATTCATACCTCAACGGCAACTGTGGCTGTTCTGCCTGAGGCGGAAGAGGTTGAGCTGGGCATTGATCCCAATGACTTGAGAGTGGATACATTTCGTGCCAGTGGTGCTGGTGGCCAGCATGTCAACAAAGTATCCTCTGCCGTGCGCATTACTCATCTGCCAACGGGTATGGTTGTTACATGTCAGGACGAGCGCTCCCAAATGAAGAACAGGGTCAGGGCAATGGCCGTGCTTCGCGCCCGGCTACTAGACAGGGAGCGCCAGCGTCAGTTTCAAGAGGTAACCGATGCTCGCCGTTCTCAGGTAGGGACCGGGGATCGCTCGGAAAAGATTCGCACTTATAATTTCCCCCAGGGGAGAGTCTCCGATCATCGCATTGGCCTAACCCTCCATAACCTGGAGGGTGTGCTGGAAGGCAACCTCGACGACATTATCGATGCCGTAGCCACCGCTGATCAGGCGAAGCAAATGGAGGCGAAGGTGGGGTAACCCTGGGTGAGGCCCTTGACCAAGCGGCACAAAACCTCGCTGCCCACAGCATAGATGATGCCCGCCTTGAAGCCGAACTTCTTCTGGGGCACATCTTAGGAGTGGATCGAGTTGGGCTCTATATCAGCCTTGAACAAGGGTTGACACCAGAGCAAACCTCCGCCTTCTCAGCTCTTATCCAGCGGCGTCTGAGCCACGAACCCACTGCCTATATCACCGGGCACAAAGAGTTCTATGGGCTGGATTTTCAGGTTGCCCGCCCTGTCCTCATACCTCGACCTGAAACCGAACTCCTGGTGGAGAAGGCGATTGAGCTGGCAACCACCCTCCTTACTGACTCTTGCCTGATTGCCGATGTTGGCACTGGCTGCGGGGCTATCGCTATTGCTTTGGCAACAAACCTGCCCCACGCGACAATCTATGCCACCGATGTCTCCAGTGCCGCCGTGGAGATAGCTAGAGGCAACTGCCATCGTCATGGCGTGAGCGATAGAATCACTTTGCTTCAAGGTGAGTTGCTTGCTCCTCTGCCTGAACCCGTGCACCTCATTATTGCTAATTTGCCCTATGTGAGAAGCTCGGAGCTGGTCAAACTGAGTCCTGAAATATCAAGATTCGAGCCACTGCTGGCTTTGAGCGGTGGCACCGATGGCCTCGAAGTGATTGAAGGACTTGTCTCACAGGCGGAGAGAAATCTGCTGCCCGGTGGGGGGATTCTGCTGGAGATAGCGCATGATCAAGGACAAGCAGTATGTGAGCTGGCAAGGAGACGCCTCCCCAGGAGCAAGATCAGCATAACCACTGACCTTAGGCGATTAGATCGAGTAGTAAGCATTTTTCCGACTTGGCAATTGACGAAGGAGTAGGCGCGAGTAGCGTCGTGACTCCTGTCACGACGAAGAATTCGTTGCCACAGGAGTGGCAACGCTACGCTTGTTGTTTGGGATTCCGTGCTTCGGATTTGGTGCTTAATTACGGTTCATGCGCAACTACTTAATGTGTTTTATATAAATCGGCCCCGATAGTAGTCAGAGAGGCTATGAGCAATACCGAAGCGGAAAAAGACATCTTGATTATCCTGGGCACTGCCGGCGCCAGGGTAATGGTAGCCCATCAAATCCTCGCCTCGGGCGGCCTTTGGCTTGACCTCAGTGGCACACAGATACTCTTTGATCCTGGACCGGGATGCCTGGTGCAAGCGACAAAGAGAAAACTTAATCCCACCAAGCTACAAGCCATTATCCTCTCGCACCGCCACCTGGACCATTCGGCAGATATAAATGTTATGATCGAAGCCATGACAGATGGCGGTTTGCACAGAAGAGGCACCGTTTTCCTGCCTAGCGATGCCCTTGATGATGACCCTGTCGTATTGAGATATCTTCAAGGATATCCCGAGCGCATCGAGATTCTAAGAGAGGGTGGGCGGTACAGTGTCGGCGACATCTCTTTTACCACTCCGCTTCGTCATCAACATGCCGTGGAGACATACGGAGTGGTGTTTGAGACGCCCAAGCATTCCATCTCCTGCATTGTAGATAGCAGGTACTTCGATGGCTTGTGCGCTGCCTACAAAGCTGATCTCCTGATTATCAACGTAGTGAGACTGGAGCCTGGCGGCCCCTATGATCATCTCTCAGCGCTCGATGCAGGAAGGATTATCAGGGAACTTCGTCCCAAGGCAGCGATTATTACTCACTTTGGAATGACCATGTGGCGTGCTAAACCCTGGGAAGTAGCAAAAAACCTATCTCAGGAAACTGGAGTCAACGTAGTCGCTGCTCGGGATGGGATGAGGTTCGACCTGGCACAGCTCAGCCAGTATTGACCGCAGCTTTGGTCCCTGGCGCAGCCCCTTGACAAAAGCGAGCCGGTTGGAGTGTGGAAATGATAGATTGGGGAGTGTTAGCAAGCCTCTAGACTTCGATTCCCCATTTTTTGGCATGTGCTTGGCTCAACCTCAGGAAATTCTCCTCAAAGGGAGCTGAGGTGATCCCATCCGCCGTCATGAGCACAGCATCCTCTCTATTATCTGTGTAATAGGCGCGTCGAATTCCTGCTTGGACGAAACCATATTTTCTGTAGAGCGCCTGAGCTGCTTTGTTGGTAGAGCGTACCTCAAGCGTAATGAACCGCGCATCGCGCTCTACAGCAAGCTTGATAATCGAGATAAGCAGAAGCTCACCAATACCCCGCTGCCGACAGGCCTCACGCACTGCTATGTTCGCAAGATGAGCCTCATCGGCCATGAACCATAGACCAGCAAATCCCAGGATGCGTTGCCTCGGAGCCATTTGGGCCGGGGCCGGTCTGAACAGGCGCCTAAAACTGGCTCTCAGTGTCTCAAGCTTTGATTCGGAAGAGCGGACATCGCAATCTTGATCCCCAGCCTCAGCGGCTAGCTGTTCGCCCTCACATAATTCTTCATAGATTATGAGCCACCGGGTCAAGCTGCTAACCATTAGCTCACGCCTGAAATTGGTGGCAGGCCAGGGCGGGGGGAAGGCTTCCCCTTCGATGTCGGAGACCTGGGGAATATCCTCCAGTTCCATTCGCCTGACGGATAGAGTCATCGCACCTACCAAATCTGCGACTTATAGTCTGCTTAGGCTAGGCTTTACTAAACATTCTACCATAAAGGAGCGGAGCTGCCGAGGTTCGGGTGCATTCCCATGGATGGTAACCTTGGCTACACCCATAATCAGAAGGTAGCGTTGCAATTCTCATGGCAACGAACCCCCCGTCGTGACAGGAGCTACGACGCTACATGAGGTGGGTAACCGATAAGCACAAACCTTGACAAAGAAGCCGCTAACTGGCATACTGAAATTAGGTGAATTGCCCCCCCAACTGCTGGTTGACAAGGTTAAGAGACACTGTGAAACCCCTGCGAGCACTACGTTTCGCCCGCGGTTACAGGGCTAATGTTATCCAGAAACACCCCCCTCGCTCCCTTTCCACTGATACCCTCGTCGCTGATTTAGAAGCTTCAATGTGTAGGAGGCTGTTGAGGGAGGCCAAGCAACGCTGTCTGGCCAGCCAGACGGTCAGCTTCATGGTACACCGACAACGGCTCGTGGCATAGAATCAATGAAAAGTCAGGCAAAGAAAGGAGACGCCTGATGGCAACAGTATTCGATCGTCTCAAGGAATTGAGAGAGCGGGAAGAGAAGGAGAGGGCATCAGGTGGCCCCAAGCAGATTGACAAGCAGCATCAGGCTGGTAAGCTAACGGCAAGGGAGAGATTCGACCTCCTGTTCGACCCCGGAAGCTTCTGCGAGCTCGATATGTTTGTTCGCCATCGCTGCACCGACTTCGACATGCCGAACACCTTCATCGCCGGCGAAGGGGTAGTCACCGGCTACGGCACAGTAAACGGTCGCCCCGTATGCGCCTACTCCCAGGATTTCACCTCCAGAGGGGGGACTCTGGGGGAAATGCACGCAAAGAAGATATGCAAGGTCATGGACGTGGCCATGCGCATGGGGGTTCCAGTTGTCGGCCTCAACGATTCGGGTGGCGCTCGCATTCAGGAAGGAGTTGACGCTCTCTCCGGATACGGGAGTATATTCTTCCGCAACTCTTGTGCCTCGGGGGTTATCCCTCAGATATCAGCGATAATGGGCCCTACCGCCGGAGGAGCGGTGTATTCCCCTGCCATGACTGACTGGCTTTTCATGGTCGAGAAAACCAGCTACATGTTTATCACAGGCCCGGATGTCATCAAGACTGTGAGTGGGGAGGAGATCGATTTGGAGAGCCTGGGTGGTGCTGCGGTACACAACATCAAAAGTGGGGTGGCACACTTCGCCTGTGAGAGCGATACTCACGCCATCCAGATGATTAAGGAGCTGCTGACCTATTTGCCTTCCAACAATATGGAAGACCCTCCGATTCTCGATACCGGAGACGATCCCAACCGCACCGCACCCAACCTCGATAGCATAGTTCCCGATAGTGCCCGCCAAAGCTACGATATGAAGGATGTCATCCGATCCATAGTGGATAATGGGACAGTCCTGGAACCGCATTCCCTCTATGCTGAGAATATGATCGTCTGTTTCGCTCGCTTCAATGGGAGAACGGTGGGCATCATTGCCAACCAGCCCCTGTTCATCGCTGGTAGTCTGGATGTCAACGCCTCTGACAAAGCAACTCGCTTCATCAGGTTCTGCGATGCTTTCAATATCCCTTTGCTCACCCTTGTCGATGTCCCCGGATATCTTCCCGGCACCGACCAGGAGTGGTCTGGGATAATAAGGCATGGTGCCAAGCTCTTGTGGTGCTATTCTGAAGCCACGGTCCCCAAGATCACCTTGATCGTACGCAAGGCTTATGGCGGTGCCTACCTGGCGATGTGTGCCAAGGAACTCGGCGCCGATATGGTCTTCGCTTGGCCCACCGCTGAGATCGCGGTCATGGGGGCTGAAGGAGCTGCTAACATCATTCATCGCCGCGAGATCTCGGAAGCCGCCGCCCCAGAGGCCAGGTTGCAAGAGAAGATCGGAGAATACCGTGATCTGTTCTACAACCCGTATATTGCAGCATCTCGAGGGTTGGTAGACGAAGTTATTATGCCAAGCGAGACTCGTCCCAAGATAATCGCTGCCCTGGATTTTCTGTCCAGCAAGCGCGAAACCAGGCCACCCAAGAAACATGGAAATATCCCTGTGTGAAGCTATGAGTATGACACTGAGTCCTGACAAAGACAGAAGAAAGGTTATGGCGGCCATTATGGCTGGCATATCTGTGTGCCTTGAGGAGGAGGAAAGAACTCGTGGGGCAATTATGCCGAGGCAAAGGCCAGCTATGGCCCTCAACCTGTGGCCTGTTTTGGGACGAGAAGAGATCATGAGAATGCGAACTCTGTGGCAACGAAGAATTGTCTGAAAAGGAGGCAGAAGTCATGGTTGGAATCGGAGAAGGTCCCATCCTGGCAAGAGACTTGACCACCGAACAAACAAAAACAAGGCCAAAAGCAAACAACCCGGTTAAGATTTGCGATACCACCTTTCGCGATGGACACCAATCCTCAATCGCTACCAGAATGCGGACTGAGGATATGGAGCCCATCGCTCCGGAAATGAATAAGTGTGGCTTCTACTCAATGGAGGTCTGGGGGGGAGCCACATTCGATGTTCCCCACCGCTTCCTGGGTGAAGACCCCTGGGAGAGGCCCCACGTGCTGAAAAAGCTCATGCCAGATACTCCGCTCCAGATGCTGTTGCGGGGACAGAACCTGGTCGCCTATCGAAACCACCCCGATGACCTGGTGAGAGCCTTCGTCCACCGCGCCGCCGAGGTAGGTATCGATATCTTCCGCGTGTTTGACGCCGTGAACGATGAGCGCAATCACGAAATGGCCTATAAAGCTATCAAGGAAACCGGCAAACACATTCAAGGGGCGATATGTTATTCACTAACCCAACCCAGGATGGGCGGACCAGTGTATAACCTCGACTATTATGTTAACAAAGCCCTTATCCTCCAGGATATGGGAGCTGACTCAATCTGCATTAAGGACCAGGCTGGGTTAATATCCCCTTATGATGCCTATGAGCTGATTAAAGCCCTCAAGGAGGTCCTGAAGGTCCCTGTGGAGCTGCATACCCACTACACCAGTGGGCAAGGTTCTATGTCTCTGCTAAAAGCCATTGAAGCTGGGGTCGATATCATCGATACCGCCTTAGCTCCTTTCGCCCTTCGTTCCTCCCAACCAGCAATTGAGCCTATAGTGGTTGCCCTTTATGGAACCGATAGGGATACCGGGCTTGATATCGAGCAGCTAGTCAAGTGTGGCGGCATGGTGGAGCAAATCGCTCCTAAATACAGGGATTTCGTGGACACTTCCAAGATGGCGATTATCGACGCCGGAGTGTTGATCCATCAGATTCCGGGGGGAATGACCACCAACCTGGTGTCCCAGTTGAAACAAGCTGATGCCCTCGACAAGTTGGGCGAGTGCCAGAAGATGACAGCCAAAACCCGAGCGGAGCTCGGTTATCCCCCCCTGGTTACCCCCACGAGCCAGATTGTGGGGGTCCAAGCCGTGCAGAATGTCCTTGTCGGCCCCTACAAGATGATCTCTAACGAGGTGAAGGACTACTGTTGGGGGCTCTATGGAAAGCCACCAGCCCCAATTGATCCCAAGATCCAGAAGATGGTGCTCAAGGGCTATGAGAGAGGCGAGCAGCCCATTACTTGCCGCGCTGCCGACATGGTTGAGCCCGAACTGGAGAAGGCCACGGAGGAAGCCAAAGACCTTGCTAAGGACATCGGAGATACACTCATCTATGCCCTCTATCCCACTACTGGGAAGAGGTTCCTGAGATGGAAGTATGGTTTGGATCCGACGATTCCCGATGATTGGAAGCCTCCCCGGGCACCAAAGACCCTGGACGATGTGCACAAAGAGGACGAGCTAATTGCCAAGGCCTTAGCAGGAAAGCTTGTAGAGAAGGTGGAAAAAGAAGTTCCTGCCAAAGGGCCGGGCGTCAGAACCTTCAACGTCTTTGTCGAGGACGAATACTACAAGGTAGAAGTGGAGCCAACTGGCGCAGCAGCTATCACCGGGCCGATTCCTGCCCCTGCCCCCACAGCCGCGCAGCCCACACCCAAGCCCGAAGCTGCGCCTCAACCCGCGGCAGCAAGCAAAGCACCTCCGGTAGCTGTTGCCGAAGGAGAAGTCACCGTGCTCGTACCTATGCCAGGGACAGTAATTAGATATGTCGTAAACGTAGGCGATCGAGTCAAGGCAGGGGACACCGTAGTTATACTCGAAGCGATGAAGATGGAGAATGCCATCCCCTCTCCTGCCGACGGTGTGATCAAAGCGGTAAACTTTGGGCCAGGAGCCTCAGTGAAAAAGGGCGATGTGCTGGCGGTGATCGCCTAGTAGCCCAGTAGCTCAGCCTAGCAATGGGCCTTTGCTTGCTTTGGTCAATGTGAAGGCTATGGGAAAGACTTTGGCTGAGAGGATTCTCAGCGAAAAGGCAGGAATTGATGTAAAGGCTGGCGATATCGTCGTCACTCCTGTTGATCTCGTTTTCGCCCAGGACGGCACCGCCCCTCTGGCAATAAAGCAGTTCCAGGCATGCGGCTTCGACCGTTTGGCCAATCCCACAGCTACTATCTTCTTCCTGGACCACAACGCTCCCACCCCAACCAAGGAACTATCCAACGACCACCTGCTCATCCGTGATTTCGCCAAGGAAACCGGCGCACGGCTGTCTGACGTCGGGGAAGGCATCTGCCACCAGGTGATCGCTGAGTCCCACGCTACTCCCGGTGACCTAATTATTGGTGCGGATTCTCATACTGTTTCTGCAGGTGCGCTGGGCGCCTTTGCCACCGGTATGGGCTCCACCGACGTAGCCATTGCTCTCGCTTTGGGAAAGACCTGGTTCCGTGTTCCGCGGAGCATAAAGGTAATGGTTAGCGGTCGGCTCCAAGAAGGTGTATCAGCTAAAGATTTAGTCCTCTACCTCATTGGGAACATCGGTGCCGATGGGGCTACCTACATGTCCCTGGAGTTCTGTGGTGAGACCGCAGAGAATATGACGATATCACAGCGGCTTACCATCGCCAATATGGTTGTGGAGGCTGGAGCCAAGACAGGGCTCTTCCCCGCTGACGAGACTACCAGAAATTACCTGGAAAGTCGTGGTCGAGGGCAAAGCTACCGGCCACTCAAGCCTGACCCTGATGCCACCTACGAGCGAGTTATTGAAATCGATGCTGCTGGCCTGGAGCCCATGGTGGCGAAGCCGCATGCGGTGGATAACACTGCTTCTGTAGCAGAGGTTAAGGGTACCAAGGTGCAACAGGTATTCATCGGCACCTGTACCAACGGGCGCCTCGACGACCTTGGGGTAGCAGCGGAGATTCTTAAGGGAAGGAAGTGCCATCCCAATACCAGGCTGCTGGTGACTCCTGCCTCCAGAGAGGTTCTCCTTGAGGCGGTCAAAGCCGGGTATATTCAGGTCTTGCTTGAGGCCGGGGCCATTATCCTGCCCCCAGGTTGTGCCGGCTGCGTTGGAGTTCATCAGGGAATACTGGGGGATGGGGAAGTCTGCCTCTCCACCGCCAACCGCAATTTCAAGGGCAGGATGGGCAACCCCAATTCCTTCATATATCTGGCAAGTCCTGCGACTGCTGCCTCGTCTGCCATGAGCGGCGAGATCAGCGATCCACGCGAGATATCCCTCTCCCTTGAAGGGAGAGGCTAGGCCTGTGCTGAGCCCTGGCCTTGGCCAGGCCCAAGGCTTGCCGAAGGATGAGGGTGAATTTCCCCCTCCCTCTAACTCCTTCCCTCTAGGGGAGGGAGAAGCGCGCAGAGTTTTGTGGCCGATTAGAATCCGAGGTTGAAAAGAGGGGTCTTATGATGCTAAGAGGCTATGCGCTTAAGCTCGGTGACAACATCTCCACAGACCACATTCAACCGGGGCAATACAACTACCTCAGAAGCAACCTCCCCAAGCTGGCAAAGCACACCCTGGAGGATGTTGATCCTACATTCGTTTCAAGGGTGAGGAAAGGCGACTTTGTGGTCGCTGGCAAGAACTTCGGATTGGGCTCGAGCAGGGAGCACGCCCCCATAATCATTAAGCTTGCGGGAGTGAGCGCTGTTTTGGCCAAGTCAGCAGCACGCATCTTCTTCAGGAATGCCATAAACGTCGGGCTGCCCGTCCTCATCTGCGATACCGACCGGATAAGCGATGGCGATGAGCTTGAGGTTGATCTCGCATCGGGCACCATCGTAGACCTCACCAACGGGGCTCACCTCACCTTCAACAAGATTCCCGGCGTAATGCTCAACATACTCAATGAAGGTGGGCTGGTGCCCTATATTAAGAAGTACGGCGACTTTAAGATAACGAGCAGCGGGTAGTTAGCTACAACCAAAGCTACCGGCCTGCAATGGAGGCGACCTGGTGCCCTACGCTATATCGTTAATACCCGGCGACGGCGTAGGCCCTGAGATCACCGAGGCCACGAGGAGAGTGCTTGAGGCCACGGGTGTGGCGATCGACTGGGATGTTCAGCAGGTAGGAGAGGCTGCGCTGGAGAAGTACGGCACCCCCCTGCCCGAAGAGGTGCTCCAGTCTATCAAGAGGAATAAGGTGGCGCTCAAAGGCCCGGTGACCACGCCTGTGGGCAAGGGCTTCAGGAGCGTAAACGTCACCCTGCGGCAGGAGCTTGACCTATATACCTGCGTGCGCCCTTGCAAGAGCCGCCCGGGTATTCGCTCAAGATACGAGAATGTAGATATCGTGGTGGTCAGGGAGAACACCGAGGACCTTTACGCCGGCATCGAATTTGAGAGGGGGTCTCAGAAGGCAGCGGACCTGATTGATTTCATTGCTGAGGCAGGGCAGGGGAAAATCAGTGCCGATTCGGGCATCAGCATCAAGCCCATTTCCCAGAGCGCAACCAGGCGAATCGTGACCTTTGCCTTCGACTATGCCCGTGGCAATAACAGGCGAAAGATTACCTGTGGGCAGAAGGCTAACATCATGAAGTTCTCCGATGGCCTCTTTCTATCTACCGCTACCGAGGTGGCCAAGAGCTACCCCGACATCGAATTTGAGGATGCCATCGTGGACAGCCTTTGCATGCATTTGGTGACAAATCCAGAGCGATATGATATCATAGTGCTGCCCAACCTCTATGGAGATATCGTCTCTGAACTCGGTGCTGGGCTTGTGGGTGGCATTGGAGTAGCGCCCAGCGCCAATATCGGGGATGAAGTCGCGGTTTTTGAAGCCGCTCACGGCAGCGCTCCCCGATACGCGGGCAAGAACAAGGTCAACCCTATGGCGATGATGCTCTCAGCAGCGATGATGCTCAAGCACATTGGAGAAGAGGAAGCAGCCACCAAATTAGAGAGCGCCATCGCCTTAGTCATCTCTGAGGCCAAGACCCTCACCTACGATCTCAAGCCCCACCCCAACGACCCCACAGCAGCAACAACCTCTGAGGTAGCGGATGCTGTCTGCAATAAGCTAAAGGAGGCAAGATATCATGCGTAACAAAATCACCGTCGTCGGTGCCGGAAACGTGGGGGCTAGCTGTGCCCAACGCCTAGCAGAGCGTGGCTACGCCGACATAGTCCTTGTGGACATCATCGAAGGACTGCCTCAAGGCAAGGCGCTAGACATGCTCGAGAGCGGGCCTGTTGTCGGCTTCGATTCTAATGTCATTGGAACAAATGGCTATGAGGAAACAGCAGGATCCGACATTGCCATCATCACGTCCGGGGTACCTCGAAAGCCAGGGATGAGCCGTGATGACCTTGTGCTCACCAATATGAAAATAGTCAAAGGGGTAGCCCAGGAACTGGTCAAGCATTCACCAAAATGCATAATCATCGTAGTCGCCAATCCCCTGGATGCAATGGCTCAACTGGCGCTTAAGGTAAGCAAGTTCCCTCGAAACCGCGTAATAGGTATGTCAGGCATCCTTGATACCGCTAGATTCAGGACCTTCCTTGCCCAGGAGCTTGACGTCTCGGTGGAGGATGTTGCTGCCTACGTCCTGGGAGGTCACGGGGACACAATGGTACCTCTGACCAGGATGGCCACAGTTGGAGGCGTACCCGTGAGCGAAATCCTGCCCCAGGAGACTATCTCCAGAATCGTGGAGCGTACTGTCAAGGGCGGTGGTGAAATTGTCTCACTGCTGAAGACTGGAAGTGCGTTCTATGCACCATCGGCGGGCGTTGTCCAGATGGTTGACGCGATAGTCCTGGACAAGAAGCAAATCTTGCCCGTGGCCGCGCACCTCGAGGGCGAGTACGGAATCAACGGCGTGTTTGTAGGCGTACCCGCAAAGCTAGGCAAGAACGGTATTGAGCAGATCATCGAGATAAAGCTGACCCCTGAGGAGGATGCGGCGCTGAAGAAATCGGCGGACGCAGTGAGAGAGCTTATCACGATCATGAAATTATGACGGATGCAGAGATGAAAGAAATCAAAGCGAAAGATGTCACCAGCACCGTTGCCCGGCTGTGCAAGGAAGCCAATTTCTTTCTCGGAGAGGACGTCCTTGCTGTCCTGCGGAAAGGACGCGACGAAGAAGAGTCCCCTGCAGCACGCCAGCTCCTGGACCAGATACTGGAAAATGCTGACATTGCCGCCAGAGAGGAGATGCCCCTTTGCCAGGACTGCGGCCTCGCCATAGTCTTCCTGCAAATAGGGCAAGAGGTGCATATCTCTGAAGGCGATCTCTATGAGGCTGTTGACGAAGGCGTGCGGCAGGGCTACGCTGAAGGCTACTTGCGCAAATCTGCGGTCAGTCAGCCTTTCTCGGCCAGGGTCAACACCAAGGACAACACCCCTGCCATCATTCACACCGAGATCGTGCCCGGTGACCAGTTGAAGATCACCGTTGCCCCCAAAGGCGGCGGCAGTGAGAATATGAGCCGCTTCGCTGTGCTTAAGCCTGCCCAGGGACGCCAGGGGGTAGTTGATTTCGTGGTGTCTGCAGTGGAGGAGGCCGGTAGTAACCCCTGTCCCCCGACTATCGTCGGTGTGGGTATCGGTGGCAGCGCCGAGAAGGCAATGACTCTGGCCAAAAGGGCACTGCTTCGGACAGTGGGAGAGCCTTCTCCTGATCCCGAGGTCGCTGAACTGGAGAAGGAGCTGCTGCAGCGAATCAATGAAACTGGGGTCGGCCCTGGGGGAGTAGGGGGTAGGATTACATCACTGGCAGTGCATGTAGAAACCTTCCCGGCACACATCGCCAGCCTGCCGGTGGCGGTTAATCTTCAGTGCCACAGCGCGCGCCACAAAGAAGCCACGCTTTGAAGGTAAATCGCACAGAGAACAAAGATCCAGCGATTGGAGATAGTTAGTGATGGAACTCGCTCATGATGTGGTAATCCTGGGTTCTGGGATAGCCGGTTTGAGAGCAGCCATTGAAGCTGCCAGGGTAAGCGAGGGTGATTTGGACATAGCCATTGTTTCAAAGGTCCAGCTAATGCGCTCGCATTCAGTCTGTGCCGAGGGTGGCACAGCCGCAGTCATGCGCCCGGAGGAGGGTGATAGCCTGGAGCTTCATGCCTGGGACACTGTGAGAGGGAGTGACTTTCTGGCTGATCAGGATGTAGTGAAGCTTTTCGTGGAGGAGTGCCCCAAAGAGATTACGCAGCTCGACCACTGGGGTATTCCCTGGTCGAGACGTCCTGATGGCCGCATAAATCAGAGGCCGTTTGGCGGCCACAGCTTCGACAGGGCTACCTTCGCCGAGGACAAGACCGGCTTCTTCGAGATGCACACCCTATACGATAGACTTCAGAAATATGCTCGGGTCCACCGGTATGACGAGTGCTACGTCAGCTCTATCTTGATAGATAACGGCGTCTTCCAGGGCATAACGGTCTGGGATATCACCAGTGGCAAGTTCTTCTTAATAAGGGGTAAGGCTCTGGTTATAGCTGCCGGTGGAGGCTGTCGGATGTACGGATTTACCACCTATTCCCTTACAGCCACCGGGGACGGTTTGGCCATGGCCTACAGGACAGGCTTGCCGCTCAAGGATATGGAGTTCTTGCAGTTCCATCCCACCGGACTGGTACCATCAGGTATCCTGGTCACCGAGGGGGCGAGAGGCGAGGGTGGATACCTCATAAACAACAAAGGCGAGCGGTTCATGGAGAATTATGCCCCTTCCAAGATGGAAAGGGCGCCCAGGGATATCGTCTCACGCTCGGAGATGACCGAGATTCTGGAGGGAAAAGGCTTTTCGAGGCCGGATGGCCTGGACTATGTGCATCTCGATCTGCGACATCTCGGAGCTGATAAGATAAACGAGCGACTGCCACTGATCAGAGAGGTTTGCATCAAGTTCGCCTTCATAGACCCCATAGACCAGCCTATCCCAGTTCGCCCGGTGGCTCATTATTCCATGGGAGGTATTCATACCGATATCGATGGAGCAACAGCGGTGGAGGGGGTCTGGGCAGCAGGTGAGGCAGCCTGTGGGTCTCTACACGGGGCAAACCGCTTGGGCTCCAATTCCACGGCGGAATGCCTTGTTTGGGGTAAGATAACGGGAGAGAAGGCAGCCCGATACGCTATGGGACAGAGGTCTCTGGCGCCTGCTCCTCAGCAGAAGGTGCAGCGGGAGGAGAAACGCCTGTTTGAGCAGATCGGACGTGGTGACGGAAGCGAGGACGTCTTTGTGATTCGAACCGAACTGCAACGGACGATGGACCACAATGTGGGCGTTTATCGAAATGGCCCAGGGTTGGAGGAGGCTCTAAAGAAGGTGAAGGAACTTAAGAAAAGGATGGAACATGTAAAGGTTAAAGATGACAGTCGGATATACAATACTAACCTTCTTGCCATTGCCGAGACGACTAACTTGATTGATTTGGCAGAGACAATTGTGGCCGGTGGCTTGGCGCGCACCGAGTCCAGGGGGGCGCATTCAAGGACCGATTTTCCTAACCGTGACGATCTCAATTGGACCAGGCATACCCTGGCTTACTATACCACCGAGGGGCCGCGATTGGACTATATCCCGGTGACTATTACCATGTGGCAGCCGGTAGAGAGGAAATACTGATGGAAGCGAACGCCTCAGGCAGCGAAAAGGGTTATTTGCCGAATCGTTTGGGCGTCAAAGGCTGGGTTTGGGGAGGACGCTACACTATAGAGCGATATCTATATACGCTGCACAGGTTGACTGGACTTGGCCTGCTGCTCTATATCACTCTGCACTTGGTTATGAATGGCTACCGCTTGAGTGGCGCTGAAAGCTGGACAGACCTCATGGAACTCTTTGGGGGTTCTGGATTCAAAGTGGGTGAATATCTTGTGATGGCAGCCTTCATTTTCCATGCTCTAAACGGCGGCAGACTGATATTGCAGCACCTTGGCTATACGCTTGGGAGTCCGAAGCCCCCGATATATCCCTATGGTTATTCCATGCGCCGCCGCCGCCCTATTGTGTGGGTAATGCTTGCCGTAATAGTTGCCCTCGCAATATATGTTCTAGTTGAGTTTGTGACATAGGAGACTGATATGAAGGAGACTCAGCTCAAGATTCTGCAGTATATCTCCGGCATAGGGCTCTTTTTCTTCGTAGGCGCCCATCTACTGGTCTCACATCTGAGCAGCGGGGATCCCACGACCTGGGAATCGGTTCTGGGGAGAGCTACCAGCTCCGGCTGGCTGGCTTTCTATATCATCCTCTCGATATTTGGCATCTACCACGGCCTCCATGGATTAAGGACAATTATTCTAGAATTCTCCCTACCCAACCCCGCAGTCAAGGTCTTGGACTGGTCTTTGTTGGCTGTAGGATTGACAGTCTTTGGTTATGCTCTCTACATTCCCATAAATGCCTTCATAGTAGGATGAGTTCCGTATAATAGACGCCAAGGAGCAAAGTATGCAAGACCTATCCTTCAAAGTTCAGAGGTATCTTCCTGGCAAAGATAAGAAACCCTATATCCAGGAGTTTACTGTTCCCTTCCGCCAAGGGATGACAGTGCTAGACGGCCTCATCTACATAAAAGAGAATATAGACAACACCCTCTCTTTTCGCAGTTCATGCCGCATGGGAATTTGTGGTGCCTGTGGTATGCTCATCAACAATTTCCCGATGCTTGCCTGCCATACCCCGGTTGAGGAACTGGAAACAGCTAGGGTAGAAGTAAGGTCCCTGCCCAACTTTGCTATCATCAGGGATCTGGTGGCTAGTCTCGATCCGCTCTTTGAGAAGCACAAGTCGATAAAGCCCTATGTCATAAGTCCTGATCTGAAAGAGGCCGAGGAACCAATAGCTGAGTTCTTGCAGTCTCCCGATGAATTGGAATCTTATGTGCAATTCGCATACTGTGTGAAATGTGGGCTGTGCATGGCAGCCTGCCCCACCGTGGCCACGGATGCTCTCTTTCTGGGTCCCCAGCCACTGGGGCAAGCCTACAGGTATTGTACCGATCGCAGAGACACAGGAGCCAAGGAGAGATTTCGCGAGGCCGACTCACCTCACGGGGTCTGGCTTTGTCATCTCGCTGGTGCATGCTCGGAGGCCTGCCCCAAGGGCGTTGACCCTGCACTGGCTATACAACTCCTTAAGAGGGCGATGGTCTTCGACAGCCTGCGGCTGCGGAAGAAAAGAACACCTGCCTCTGTGGCTCAGCCCCCGGCAGAGAGCAAGCCGAAGATAGATGTGCCCGAGTTCACTGTAAAATAGCTATGACTAGAGCAGTATTATTGGACAAACGCGACACCGTCGCCAAATAAATACTACTGGGCTGAAGTCTTGCTGGAGGACGTAAATGCAGAAGATCACCTCGCCAATAAGCGCTGACGTCATAGAGAATCTCAGGGCCGGAGATCAAGTGCTCATCAGCGGTGTCATATACGTGGGCCGGGATACAGCGCACAGGCGCTTGGTTGAAGCTCTCGACAGTGGAGATGAACTGCCCTTCGACCTGCAGGGACAGACGATTTACTATATGGGTCCCTCGCCAACCAAACCGGGACACGTGATCGGCTCCGCTGGGCCAACGACCAGCGGTCGCATGGATGCCTACACACCCCGCTTGCTTGCCGCCGGCCTTAAGGCGATGATCGGCAAGGGCTCACGGTCCGAGGCAGTGAAGGAAGCGATAAAGGAATACAAGGCAGTGTATTTCGCTGCCACCGGCGGGGCGGCGGCGCTCATCGCCAAAAGCATCACCAAAGCACAGACTATCGCCTATGAAGAGCTTGGCCCCGAGGCTGTGTTGCGGCTCGAGGTGAAGGACTTTCCCGTGGTGGTCATAAACGACATGTACGGCGGGGATTTGTACCAGGAAGGCAAAGCAAAATACGGGATTCAAGCGCAGGCAGCAAGCTAGTGAGCCTGGCCAAAGAGACGGAATCAAAAATCGATTTGGAGTGGGATGACAGCGATGTTGTTCCTCCGAAAGTCACCCCTGACCTAATATTCCTGTTTGATCGGATGATCGAGGCTACCATAGAGAAGATAGACCCTGCGAAAGGGGATAAGGTGCTGGATATAGGCTGTGGCCGGGCTGTAGATACCATAAAGCTGGCCCAGAAGGGGGGGGAGGCCGTCGGACTTGAGCCATCAAGGATAATGCTCGACCACAGCAAGAGGTGTGTCGCTGAGAGCGGCACGGGTGTGGCCTTGGTCCAGGGGATAGGCGAGCATCTGCCTTTCAAAGCAAATTCGTTCGATTGGGTTATGTGTAAGGGTGCCCTGGATCATTTCCCCGATCCCTACAAGACAATGGAAGAAATATCCCATGTCCTTAAACCTGAGGGCAAGGCGGTTTTCTCTATCGCCAACTTCGAGAGCCTGGGCCATCGACTCGGGAGAAAGACACACCGTTTGACGAAATTTCTTCCCCGCAAAGGCCCAAGCGAGAGACAGGCATGGGAGACACCACCTGATCACACCTACAGGTTTGACTATCCTCTGATCAAGCAGGTGGTGAGTTCTCACCTGGAGATCGAAGAAGCTTCGGGAATCTCCCTGCTTTGGGGTGCACCCTTGTGGGACAGAATTCTTTCCATCATGCCCAGGAGTGTCTCGTTCTTCATCTTGGGCAGTCTTGACAAGTTAGCTCGCCGCTTCCCCGGCGTGAGCGACGTTGTATTGGTCAGCTGCTGCCGAAAGCCTCTCGAATGCTAGAGAAGAGAGTATGAAAACACTGCTGATAAACCCACCCTACCCATTCTTAGAATTCCCAATCATGCCGATGGGGCTGCTCTATCTCGCTGGGGTACTGGAACACAATGGGTACGAAGTACAAGTCCTCGATCTTCTGGTATCCAGATATACGAAAGATAAGATAAAACGTAGACTCGAAGAATATCAGCCAGATATCGTCGGCGTAACAGCGGTGACGATGAACTACCCCGGCGCGTCAGATATTCTCAAATACTGTAAGTCTGTAGATCCAGATACCATCAGCATCATAGGCGGTCCCCACGTCACGTTCGCTCCTGTGGAAACGCTCAACGAGGCTCCCTGGATAGATATCGTGGTGATGGGAGAGGGTGAGCAAACCATGCTGGATATCGTGAGCGGTAAGAAGCTTGAGCATATAGAGGGGATCGCCTTCAGATCGGATGGAGCAAGATTGACCGCCAGCCGCAGTTTAATCGAAGATTTGGACGAACTCCCTCTGCCAGCAAGGCATCTTTTCCCCCTGTCGCGATACCATGCCCTCGCTTCCCACGGCAGCGTTATCACCGGCAGGGGCTGTCCCTTCAACTGCATATTCTGCGTGGGCTCCAAGATGGGTGGCAGAAGAGCCAGATTTCGAAACCCCAAGCTGGTCGTTGACGACATAGAGCAGTGTTTGGCCTATGGGTTCGAGGAGGTGAACCTGGAGGACGATCTCTTCACTCTTAACCATAGGCATCTTCATGCCATCTGTGATGAGATTATCGCCCGAGATCTGAGATTCAACTGGAGCATTTTTGCCAGAGTCGACACGGTGAATCCAGAAGTGCTCCAGAAGCTGCAAAAGGCAGGATGCAATTGGCTTAGCTACGGGGTTGAAAGCGGGAATCAGCAGATTCTAGACACGGTCAAAAAGAAGATCACCTTAGAAAAGATCAGAGAAGGTGTGAAAATGGCGAAGGATGCCGGGATCAACGTCTTGGCATCCTTCATTTTTGGGCTGCCTGGAGAGACCAAGGAAACATTGCTTCAAACCATGCAGTTCGCTCAGGAGCTTGAGGTCTATTATGGATTCCACGTCCTGGCTCCTTTCCCGGGAACTGAGGTGCGGGAGAAGGCAGAAGAATATGGAATTGAAATACTAACAAATGATTGGGCCAAGTACGATGCCAATAGGCCCGTTACCCAGACGGAGGGCGCCAGGCCGGAGGACATAACCGCGGCTCTCCATAGGTACTACAGAGGACTAAGGCTTACCACGGATAAGCCTGAAGACGGCGAATTGAACCAGGAAGAGCTGACGAGAGCAGAAAGGCATGGCCCGTTGGCATGGGCTCTGCTACAGGGCGATGTAATTGAAAGCGTGGGAAGGATTGAGCGCAAAGGGGATCCGGTGGAAGACCTGGTGGATAGGATAGCCAAGATTATACCTTATTCGCATAACCAAATCAGCGACAACATAAAGAGCTGGGGCGAGCGAGGGCTTCTCAAATACGACCTTGATGGTGGGGAGTTAGTCTGGAGGTGGAGCTAACTTAACCGGGTACCTGCTGCTCAGGTTCCTTCCGGCAATAAACAACAACACTCTTGGCGAAGAGATGATCAAACAGGCCTTCCAGGCGTCGGAAAAAGCGGGACTTGCTGTCTATCTCCCAGGCGAGAAACTTGTGATAGAGACAGGGGATTAGAGCTTTCTCATTTCTTACTCCGAAGAGGCAGCGCAACAGCCAGTACGGAGAATGGAAGGCGTGCTTGTGTCGGATGGCATAGACGGTCAGGTTGTTGCGGCGCAGCAAGTTAACAAGTTCACGCTGACGGTATATTCTTATGTGTCCTCCCGGATTAGTGTGATAGGCCTCTGATAACTTCCAGTAGATGGTTTCTGGGAGATAAGCAGGTACACTGACTGCTAACTCGCCACCGTCTTTCAATACTCTGAACAACTCACCAACGCCCTGCTGATCATCGAGCACGTGCTCCAGCACCTCTGAACAGATGATCTTATCAAAGGCGCCATCCCTGAAGGGCAATCTCAAGGCATTCCCCTGGAGTGTAGCCCACTCCCCTTTGGTCTCATTCTCGTCGTCCATTAGGTTAAGCATATACTTGGCCTTCTGCAGGGACTCAAGGTCATAGTCCATAGCGTATACCGAACAATGATCCAGCTTGCAAACATACCAACTGTGCCTCCCAGGCCCACAGCCCACATCCAATACGCGCTCACCACCTCTTATCGATAGGAGACCAAAATCTACAGTGAGCAACTACAAGACCTCCCCATAGACCTCCAGGGTCTTTTTGGCCGCGACTTCCCAGCTAAAAGACTCCTCGATCCTTTTTCTGGCTGCTTCCCCCATCCTTTGTCTCAGCGGCTCATCTGCAAGAAGGCGCCTTATCGCTGCTGCCAGTGCAGCAGGGTCTGCTGGCGGCACCAGTATTCCAGCCCCGTCACTTCCCACTATCTCAGGGAGTGCTCCTGCCCTGGTGGCTATTACTGGTGTGCCACATGACATTGCTTCCGCACAGGGTAGCCCAAAGCCCTCGTAGACTGAAGAGGTAACCGCTATCTCCGACACGGAGTAGCGCCTGACTAACTCCTCTACGCTTAGCCGCCCGGTAAAAGCAACTACATCCTCGAGTCCACTTTCCCGTACCAGCCTCGGACCGTACTTGGTATAATCCCCCTGCCGGTCAACAATACTTAGTTTCACGTCGATATCGCCCCTTAATAGCTGTATCGCTTTCAGCAAGAAAACAACGCCCTTCTTCCTGTCCTCGGTATTGCCTACCATGACGATGCTATCGCGCTCCTTCTCAACGTGGTCCAGCCTCCTGAAAACACCGGTATCGATGCCGTTAGGAACTACCCTCACTTTCTCTTCAGGAAGTCTGAATACCCGCGTCGTATCGGCTGCAGACATTTCCGAGACAGTTATAATCCTGTCCATCCTCTTGGCTACCAAATGCTGCATCATAAGGAAGGAATAGAACATCGTGCGTCTAAACTTGCTCCAGAACCTCCTTGCCTGGGCCAAGTCAGCCTTCATATCGATGAAGATAGGATGATGTATAGTAGCAACAATCGGCACTCCCAATCCCTTGGCCAGGAGCATGCCATAGCCGAGAGTCTGGTTATCGTGAATTACATCAAATCTCTCCCTGGAGACGAGCTCGCGCAGTCTCATGTATGCTCTCATACTGAAAGTGCATATCTCGGGGAACATCCCGAGATGCGTTGCCACAACCTCGTAGAGATTAAGCGGCTTCAATAGCTGAAGTGGATTTCCCAGCGAAGATAAGCCATCTGTCTCGTATAGATTGAGTCCTTCGATCTTGTGTAGCTTTACTCCGTCTGGAACTGAGGGGTAGGGAGGCCCTGCCATCACGTGAACTTCGTGCCCTAGCCTATTAAGCGCTTTGGCCAAATAGTAAACGTAAATCCCCTGCCCACCGCAGTACATGTTACCCCTGTAGGTTAGAAGGCATATCCTCATTCTTTCCCCTCAGCCTCCAGGGTTAGCAAGAAGCCCACAAAGTCCCAAGCTGCCGGTTTTCGTCATCCCAAACCTACAGCAT
>CAYVES010000010.1:0-2743 GCA_964449845.1 uncultured Dehalococcoidia bacterium | reverse complement strand
TGATTTTGCGGGAGTAGCTCAGTGGTAGAGCCCCTGCCTTCCAAGCAGGTTGTCGCGGGTTCGACTCCCGTCTCCCGCTCCACTACTAGGGGAATCCCCCTCCTGCAATCAGCCCCTGGCTCTCGAAAACTCATAGCGCAAAACCACTCGCCAACAGTCTGATTGTGGTCCAACCAACTCTAAGAAACCAATCCTATCTTACTAGCTACCAGCTCCCTCTGAAAGTCGGTACTCCCAAACGCAGTGTCCGCAGCTTTCGCTCTCCTGTAGTAGAGCGGGATGTCGTGTTCCCTGCTCGTGCCAATGCCGCCGTGTAACGATACCGCTCTCTCAGTGACCCACTTGTAGGTCTCGTTCACATATGCCTTGGCCATGGCTACTTCCATGGTGCAGGGAAGCCCCTCAGATTCCATCCATGCTGCTTGATAAACCAGGTACTTGCTAGTCTGCGTCACAATCCACATGTCCGCCATAATATGCTGAAGCGCCTGAAACGCCCCGATGGGCCTATCATATTGTACTCTCTCTTTGCAATAGGCTATAGTCATATCAACCGCTGCCTGCATACCACCAATGGATTCAGCACACTTGGCAATGGCTCCTTTCTGCATAACCCTCTGGACGATTGGCCATCCCTTATCCAACTCTCCCAACACATTCTTCCTGGGAACAGCGCCATCCTCAAACCGCACCTCGCACAGCTTATCCATGCCTATGGTAGGTATGACCTCGCAATGTACCCCGGGTGCCTTGGCATCCACAATGAGAAGACTGATCCCATCTTCAGGTGAGGATGCGTCCTTGGTCCTCGTGACGCAAATCAGATAGTCAGCAACGTTGGCCATCTCCACGAAGACCTTCGCGCCTTTGATCACGTAACTGTCCCCCTGGGCTGTTGCCTTAACAGCGATTCCAGAGGCATCATACAGTCCACCGGGCTCAAGGATAGCCATTGTGAAGATCAACCCCCCATTTGCTATCTTAGGCAGGAACTCTCTCTTTTGCTCCTCGCTGCCTGCTTCGAGAATCGGAATTGCGCCTTCGACTATGGTGGGGGTGAAAGGCCCCGGGAGGATGTTCCTCCCCATCTGTTCCAGAAGGATAGTCAAGTCCTGAAGAGTCATCCCCATTCCATCATACTCCTCTGGAATGACTAATCCCATCCATCCCAGCCCAGCCATCTTTTTCCAGATCTCGGGTGAGTATCCTTTCTCGTCCTCCTCGAGTTCCCGCACCTTAGTCTTAGGGCATTCTGTAGCGAGAAAATCGCTCGCTGATTTCCTTAGCATTTCCTGTTCTTCGGTGAAAGTTATATCCATAGCACTGCTCCTTCTTGTCGAAATCCGATCATTTCATTCTCTGCAAACCCAGACCATACCAGGCAATGATATTCCTTTGTATCTCATTAGTGCCCATAGAGATGTTCAGTATGAAGGATTGCTGATACCACTTCTCGTAAATGCCCTCAAACGATGCCCATTTGGAATGCTTGACCTGACCGTACGGGCCCAACAGGTCAGCTCCGAGTTGAGCCATACGTGCTTGCAACTCGCCAGAGAACACCTTCACTGCCGAGGCATCGAATAGCGCCATCTCATTCTTGGCCTGAGCATCGGCAATTCTATAGGCGAGGGCATGAGCGGCCCACAGCTCACAAGCCATTTGTGCCAGCCTATTACGGATAAGCGGATTCTTTGCCAGGGGTTCGCCCTTTACCTTCGTCTCATTGCAATAGTCCACCAAACCTTCTAGCTGCCGGTGCATTGCCATAATGGCCCCAAGATTGGACCTCTCGAAGGCCGCCAGAGTTTGAGTAACTCGCCAGCCCTCGTTCTCTTCACCCACGATATTCTTTGCAGGAACGTGCACATCGTCAAGAAAAACTTCGTTATACAAATGTCCACTATCCATGTATAGAAGGGGGTTTACAGTAACCCCAGGGGTTTTCATGTCGAATAATATGAAGGTGATGCCTTTTTGCTTGCGGTCGGCGTGAGGATCAGTTCTCACCAGCGCAAATGCCCAGTGCGCACGATGTGCCCCTGTACTCCAGGTCTTCTGACCATTTATCACATATTCATCGCCTTGCCTCACCGCGGAAGTAGTCAGGGCCGCCAGGTCCGAACCCGCATTGGGCTCGCTCCACAGCTCACACCACATCCTTTCCCCTGAAGCAATTGAAGGTAGAAACTCTCTCTTAATTTCCTCGCTCGCTACTGCAAAGAGCGTAGGAGCAAGCATGAGTTCGCCAAAGATGTCCACTCCTGGGACATCATGGTACCCTGTAGCTTCAGCCAGGAAGACCTTGTCCATGATTGTCCCTTGGCCTCCATACTCACTGGGCCAGCCAAGCGAGAGCCATCCCCTTTTGGCAAATTCCTTAGCACACCAAAGATGGTACTCCCAGCCTTCATCAGTGTCATATACACCTTCCAGCCCGGTGAAACCCTCCGGCCTTTGCTTTGCCAACTCTTCGCAAACGTTGAAGAACTCTTTTCGCAGTTTCACCTGTTCGTCGGTAAGCTTGAAATCCATTTTCGAACCTCCTTAGGGGCAGCTTCAACCAATTCTCAGCACCAGTCGTTAGAGAACACATCCCTCACGTTTTTCCCAAGAATAGCGATTGAAAATCAAGTTAGCGTTGCTACATCTCCAGGTCATTGCGAGGACCCCGATTCATCGGGGGACGAAGCAATCTTGAATATATTTACCGTGAGATTGCTTCGCTTCGCTCGCAATGACA
>CAYVES010000009.1:0-31900 GCA_964449845.1 uncultured Dehalococcoidia bacterium | reverse complement strand
AGGTAAAGAGGCTAAGTGAAGATAGCTGGTGTGCAATGTTCGGTTTCATCGTTTCAGCATATATAGAGCCATGCTCTTTCACATTGGCTGGAGCTTTACGATGGCACAAAGCCGGTCATCATGGTCGGCACGGCTACCTGTGGTAGGGCGGCCGGTGCCCTGGAAGTCCTTCAGGCAACTAGAGATGAGCTGGCCAATGACCACCTGGATGCGCGCGTGGTCGAGGTGGGTTGTATGGGGCACTGCTATGCGGAGCCACTGGTAATCATAAGCAAGCCCGGTCACCCTGCTATGGCTTATGGTTACGTCACACCGGAGATAGCCAGGAGGTTGGTGAAAGACTATGTTATCGGTGAGGATATATCCTTGGAATTCAGCCTGGGTGCCCTTGAAGAGACCGATGTCCTCCCATCTATCTATGACCTTCCCCGCTTTGCTTACGAGAAGCACATCATCCTGGAGAACTGCGGCCGTATCGACCCCGAGGACATTGAGCACTACATCGCCAAGGGCGGCTATGAATCCTTGGCCAAGGCGCTCCAGGTGCAACCCCAGGACATTATGGAGGAGATTAAGCGCTCGGGATTGCGAGGCAGAGGTGGTGCAGGCTTCCCCACATGGCAGAAGTGGGAGGTCTGCCGCAGCTCCCGGGGCAGGCCCAAGTACGTCATATGCAATGCCGATGAGGGTGACCCTGGAGCCTTCATGGACAGGGCCATCCTGGAGAGCGATCCACACCCCGTTATAGAGGGTATGGTAATCGCCGCATATGCGGTGGGCGCACGCTATGGATACATATACGTTCGTGCAGAGTATCCCTTGGCAGTGCACAGGGTGGGGATTGCGCTGCGGCAGGCACATCGCCTGGGACTGCTGGGTAAGAACATACTGGGAAGCAATTTTACCTTTGACATCAAGCTCTTCCAGGGCTCCGGGGCATTTGTCTGTGGCGAGGAAACAGCCCTCATCGCTTCACTTGAGGGTGAGCAGGGCCTTCCCCGATATCGACCGCCGTTCCCGGCTGTCAGCGGCCTTAATGGAAAGCCAACCCTCATCGACAATGTAAAGACCCTGGCCTATGTACCGCGCATAATGAGAAACGGTGCTGCGTGGTTTTCAGACATCGGCACTGGGGAAAGCAAAGGCACGGCTGTCTTCGCTCTGGCGGGCAAGGTGGTTAACACTGGCTTAACAGAGGTGCCAATGGGGACCACGTTGAGACAGGTCATCTTTGATGTCGGCGGCGGCATCCCCAATGGCAAACGGTTCAAGGCAGTACAGATCGGCGGCCCATCGGGTGGCTGTTTACCAGAGTCAGCTCTGGACCTGCCCATAGACTTCGATTCCCTGAGCGAGGCCGGAGCTATGATGGGCTCCGGGGGGATGGTGGTGCTGGACGAGGACGACTGCATGGTGGAGGTGGCTCGCTACTTCCTGGAGTTCACCCAGAGGGAGTCCTGCGGCAAATGCACCATGTGCCGCCTGGGCACAAGGCAGATGCTGGAGATCTTAAGTGACATCACCAAGGGTCGGGGGCATGCAGAAGATATTGACACACTATATGAGATGGCGGAAGATATAAAGGCGGGCTCGCTCTGCGGCCTGGGCAAGACCGCGCCTAACCCAGTATTGACCACTCTGAGGTATTTCCGAGATGAATACGAGGCACATATCAAAGAGAGACGCTGCCCCGCGCTCATGTGCCATGACCTTATTGCCTATTACATCCTGCCTGAGAAGTGTGAGCGTTCCTGCGACGCCTGCGTTGGCACCTGCACCGTAGAGGCCATTTCCTCCAACAAGAAGGGGATCAAGGTCATCGACCAGGAAAAGTGCGTCAAGTGCAATACTTGCCTTGAAGCCTGCCCGCCGCAGTATAATGCCGTTATCAGGCTATCGCCTCCTGAGCTTGTGCCGGCCACGAAGGGGAAGAAATGAACACTGTCTCGCTGGCAATAGACGGCAAGAGGATAAAGGCTCCCAAGGGTGAGAAGCTGCTCTGGGCAGCTCTTGACAACGGCATCTACATACCCAACCTGTGCGCCATCCGCGAGGCATCAACAGCTTTCGCCGGTTGCCGTCTCTGCTTTGTCGAGATCGAGGGCCGCAACGGACCCGTCACTGCCTGCACCGAGACTGTAGAAGAGGGCATGACGGTGAACACTCAGGGCCCCAAAGCTCAAAGGCTGGCGCGCACTGCTCTCGAGCTTCTTCTGGCCAGCCATCCAGTGGATTGCGCCCACTGTCCCGCCAATCGCGCCTGCGAGCTCCAAAAGATCGCCGCTCACCTGCGGGTAAAGCTGAACTCGAAACGGTTCAGAAAGATTGAGCGGGAACTCCCAATAGATTCAAGCAGCCCGGTCTTCACCTACGACCCCAACAAGTGCGTACTCTGCGGCAAGTGCGTCTGGGCATGTCGGGAGCGGCTGGGCATAGGAGTCCTGGGCTTTGCCCGGCGTGGCTTCCAGCGTGTGGTCACCACCTTTAACAACAGGCCCATTGCCGAGTCCGGCTGTGAGGGCTGCGGCGATTGCGTCGCGGTGTGCCCGGTGGGGGCGCTAGCGTTCAAAGATGAAAACAGGGCTAAAACAAATCATGTCAAAGGAGAAGCGATAACGGCAAGAAGATGACGACTTACAGGGACAGGTGACCTGCTGGAAAGGATTGAAAGGCTACAGCGCTAAGACAATCTAGAAGGGTGGATACCGTGCGGCATATCCAAGGAAGGTAGCAGAGGAAGGAGAGTACCATGATAATAGATGTGACTGGTCGAGATTTCGAGGGCGAGGTAGTGAAATCGGATGTCCCGGTTTTCGCGTGTTTCATGACTTCCCAGTGTGGGGCATGCTTTGCTCTTTGTTTGGTCACAGAGTACCTGACTGAAGAGTACGAGGGAAGAATAAAGTTCGTCAGAATCGATGCCGAAGAGGAGCCTGAACTGGCGGCAAGGTACAATATCCTTCCTTTGCCCGCTGTGCTTCTTTTCCAGCACGGTGAAGCCGTGAAAAAGCTGGGGGGATTCCAATCCAAAGCTTATCTCAAAAACACTCTGAATGCGCTGATCGCAGAAAACGAGCATTCTCCATAGATATCTATAGAAGAGGAGGCCCCGATGATACTAGACCTCACAGACCAGAACTTCGAAGACGAGGTTCTAAAATCAGGCTTGCCTGCCGTGGTGGATTTCTGGGCACCGTGGTGTGCTCCATGCCGTATGATCGCGCCAATAACGGAGAAGTTGGCAGACGAACATAGGGGCAAAGTCAAGTTCTGTAAGCTGAATGTGGATGAAAACCCTCAGACAGCTATGAAATACCAGATTATGAGCATACCCTTGCTAATCTTTTTCAAGGATGGGCAGAAGGTGGACGAGAGCCTTGGCGCACTTCCTGAGAGCATGATTCGGCCCAAGGTCGAGGCTTTGCTCTAGCCAACGGCATATAGTGGGGTTTCTGCAAATGAATAGCCAGAGTATCAAGGAGCTTGAGGAGAAGATCGCTGAGGTCAAGCGGCGCATTCCTCCGCACTCAGTCCCACCATCAATGCTGGAGGAGCTTGAGGAGCTCGAAGAGCAACTTGAGAGAGCGCGGAAGAAGAAACTCCGATGCCCAAGAAGATTCCTGCTATAGACTATGCCAAGTGCCAGCCCGAGAAATGCGATAAAGGGGTTTGCGTAGCCGCGCTTGAGTGTGAGTACGGCAGTTTGGTGCAGGAAGGGCCCTACGAAGTGCCGGAGATCAATCCGGGGAAGTGGTGTCACAGCTGCGCCAAGTGCGTCAAGGCTTGCCCTTTGAAGGCGATTAGGATGATGTGAGATATCAGGCAAGTATTATTAGCTAATTATTGCGTTATTAGTGGATACGATCGGATGTATCCAGTACGCCCCAGAGATTCTTAAGGCTTGCCTTTGAGGGGCGTTCCCTGCAATCGAAAGAGACGGCGCGGGAAATTGGAAAAATCATAGATACCTTAATTTCTGATGCGGGAAAGGAGGACAAGAGGCCAGGGAAATAGCCAGGCCGAACTCCAATCAGACAACCCCAATTTCTAGCCAGGGAGGTGAGAAAATGTGCCTCGCAGCCGCCTATCGAAGCACGGAAAGCGATCAGCCAATCCTGCAAGAGATAGCCCATGTGAGAATCGATGGCAATGAGCTTGAGCTAGAGACCCTTTTCGGGGATAGGAAGGTTCTCCAGGGAAGGATACACGAGATAGATTTCATGAACTCTAAGCTCATAATCGAATAGGAGACGTACCCCGTGAATGGCAGCAAAATGCATGAGGTTATCGCGACGTCATGTCATTGCGAGGAGCCCTGAGCCAGTCGAAGGGGCGACGAAGCAATCTCAGAGGCGAGTCGAAAAAAGAACCGCAAGATTGCTTCGTTGCGCTCGCAACGATACTTTGCATGTAGAGCCGCCTGTTATCCTCTCATCAAAACACCGATGGAGAAAGAAGTGACTGAGGAAGATGGACCGGAAGAAAGAATGGCAGAGGAGAATCTGGTCGCGGAGCGAGTAGACGAGAAAGGCAATATATGGAGAAAAGTCTACTTTGGGGGAGGGGCCCACTTTCGAAACTGGCTGGACCAGACTACAGAGTTGTGCGGCGAGGAGAATGTGGAGGTGGAAGAAATAGATTCGAGGGGATTCAAGTGCTTCGAGGAAGGCGGAGAGAAGATGTACCGTATTTGGGCAAAGAAATCAGCCGAAACAGGCCAGTTGACATAACGTGCCAAGGGGTGAGCAATCATAGTGAAAGATTACGGTGAAAGAATGGGAAGGTGAGCTACATGGGAAGGAAAATCGTATCTACGGGCAGGGGTGGTAGCGGGAAGACGACCTTCACGGCTCTAGCCACCAGATACCTGGCTCGCCCGTTGCTGCTTATCGACATCGATCCCGACCAGAGTCTGGCCGACATGCTGGGAATAGACCTGGAGAGGGAAGGCGTGAGGACGGTTCTGGACATTCTCTACGACATTCAGAAAAAGGAGGGCTATGAAGAGCTGAGCGCCATGCCCATACCTGAAAAAATACAGTATCTATTCAGCAGTGAATGTATCTATGAGGCAAAGGAATTTGACCTGGTATCCCTTGGGGTGAAGTGGACCGACGGATGCTACTGCGCACCAAATAATCTGCTCAGGGGGATTATTCCCCGGCTTGCCCAGAACTACGCCCACACCTTGATAGATGCGCCGGCCGGGCTGGAGCACCTCAACAGGAAGGTGACTTCAGAAATAGACGACCTGTTCATTATTCTGGACCCGTCTATGAAATCCCTGAAGAACGTAGATAGGATACAAAGACTCACCAGAGAAGTAGGCATCACTTACCAAAACCTCTATATGGTGGCGAACTACAGGTTCAACGACGAACTGGAGAAACGCATCCAGAGTAATGGCGGGGCATACCTCGGTAGGATAGATTACGATGCCAGGGTTGAGGAGTATAACCTGGACGGCAAATCGCTGCTGGAACTACCCGAGGATTCACCTGCTGCGCTATCAGTCAGGGAAATCCTGCAAAAGGCCGCCTATCAAATTGGGTAGAGAGCGGACATCCTACACGATTGCATAGCCCCAGATACGCCCCAATGCTTTCCAGCCCTAATGGCAGATGTACACTTCCTCGAAGCTACCAACTCGCCAGATTTTTGCCCCAACCTCGTCAGCTTCATAGATATCGTGGTAGGAAAACACAAGGAAATGAAGGGCAGGATAGGAAAGTGGAGGTTAGGGTAAGATAAGTGTATTGACAGCATTCACGAAAGATGTTATAAGACCTCAGCCTACGACAACGGGCTGGAAACCACCCAAAGTCTTCGCTATCCTCGCTGTGACGGGCAGACCGCAGTGCGACCAGAGGTCGCTTAGTTCGTTTTTAGATATACTGCTCAGGCTGAAGAGCAGTTCACAGTGCAACCCAGGGCTGAGAGCCATGGGTCATGGGTGCTTTGACCAAACTAAATATGTCAAGGAGGTATCAAGGTGAGAAAGGCATTGGGTCTGTTGGCAATCTTAGTGGTGCTCGTTGCCCTGACAGGCTGCATCTGGAAGCCTATGGAAAGCCCCACCACGCAACCACTCTGGGGCGTCTGGGGCATTAGTGCAAGTGATATCTTCGCCGTGGGTGGATTTATGTCGCCTACCATCTTGCACTGTGACGACGGCGCCAACTGGAGTGAAATGGTCACCCCTACCCTGCCAGATATGTATAATCTTTGGGAGGTCTGGGGCACTGCCCATGATGATGTCTTCGCCGTGGGTTGTGCTGATCCCGGTAACTACGGGGTGGTGTTGCACTATGATGGCATCAACTGGACTGACATGGGTGGCAGCCACCCGAAATATCTCTACGACGTCTGGGGCACTGCCCATGACGATGTCTTCGCCGTCGGCGGCCATGAGGGCATTGGGTCTGTGATCGAGCACTATGATGGCATCGAGTGGGAAGTGGTGTGGTCCGACGACGGGGACTGGGGCCTTAACGCCGTCTGGGGGTCGGCACCAGATAATGTATTTGCCGTGGGTGACAAGGGCATTATCCTCCACTACGACGGCATCACCTGGGACCACATGATCCACTTCTTCCCAGTTGATCTTCTGGATGTCTTTGGCCGTTCCGCAACCCAAGTGTATGCCGTGGGCCAGGGAGGCATAATCCTGTACTATGATGGCAACCCATCAGACCTCTGGATTCCAGAGACAGTTAACAGCACGGCCACGCTTTTTGGTATCGCTCGTAGTTGGGCTGTGGGTGAAGGTGGGGTGATCCTGCTACAAGACTCTGATACTAAAGAATGGAATCCGTACCAAACCGCCAGCGACCATCTTTTCGACATTTGGGAATATCGCGGCAATCCTTATCGCTACTACGCTGTGGGTAATAACGGCATCATTTGGGACTATCCCCATGAGTTCTCAACGTCTGCCGTAACACCAGTCGAACTCGAATGGCAGGATAAAGCCCCGGGGAAGATGCAAATCCAGTTCAAGAATGTAGGTACAGAGGATGTGTTCAACGTCACCGCTACCATAACGAGCTGGCCCGCCAACGTTAGAGTTACCGACCCCACCGTCACAATTGGCGACATTCCCGCTGGCGAGTCCGCCTGGAGCAAAGACACCATCACAATCAAAGGTGGAAAGCCGAATCTTGCCAGCGCGGGCAGGGGCATATCCTGGCGCATTGAGTACGACGATGCCCAAGGGAAACACCACGTAATAGACAAGCATGTCGGCTGGCGCCAGATCAGCGGGATAGCTGATTCCCTCCGGTAGAAACGAGCCGAAAACAGACTTCAGGGCGACGCCTGAGTTTGTACCGAGAGGATGAAACAGGCGTAACAAGATGAGGGGATGCCGCTTTCGGCATCCCCTCTCTATTCCGTCGTGTCCTGGAAAGCAGGCCTCTTTCCAGCTACCCTCGGGGGCATATTAGCTATCCTTGTCGGCGTCAGATATCTTCTTCAGGCTTTCGTAGGCCTTTTTCAACTCCTCTACCGATGCCTCGTCCTCCAGGGTAGTGAGGTCGCCCAGGCTCTGCCCCATGGATACCGCTTTGAGCACGCGGCGCATGATCTTGCCGCTCCTCGTCTTGGGCAATGACGCCACGAAGTGAACCTCATCGGGGGTGGCGATAGGCCCAATTACGTTGCGCATATGCTTACTGAGTTCTTTTCTCAACTCGGATGAGGGCGAAGCATCTTCCTTTAGGGTGACAAAGAGGACGATGGCTTCCCCCTTCACAGCGTCCGGCTTGCTCGCCACCGCTGCTTCAGCCACAGCGGGATGGGACACAGCAGCGTCTTCGAGCTCCGCCGTCCCGATACGATGTCCCGCCACCTTCAGCACCTCGTCAGCCCTGCCTAGAATCCAGAAATAGCCATCATCGTCGCGCATCGCGAAGTCGCCAGTATAGTACGATCCAGGGAAGCGGGACCAGTAGGAATCCCTATAGCGCTGTGGATTTCCATAAATGTCGAGTAGCATACCAGGCCACGGCTTCTTTATTATTAGCAACCCCGTCTGGCCCGCAGGAACTTCCTTTCCGTCGGCATCAACTACAGCGGCATCAACCCCAGGCAGCGGGAAAGTGGCCGAGCCCGGTTTTAGCGGTATAGGCTCAATCCCTGGCGTTGGGGATAGCATTGTGCCCCCGGTCTCCGTCTGCCACCAGGTATCGACGATGGGACATCTCTCCTTACCTATGTTCTTGTAATACCATTGCCAGGCCTCGGGATTGATGGGCTCACCGACACTGCCCAGAAGCTCAAGACTTGAGAAGTCATGCCCTAGAAGACGTTCTTCGCCATAGCGCATAAACATGCGTATCGCCGTCGGCGAAGTGTAGAAAATGCTGACGCCGTATTTCTCCACGATGTCCCACCAACGTTCCACTGTAGGGTAGTCAGGAGCCCCGTCGTACAGGACCATGGCTGCACCGTGGGAGAGAGGAGCGTAGACTATGGAGCTGTGGCCAGTTACCCATCCCACATCGGCAGTGCACCAGTAGACCGACTCCTCTCTTATATCGAACACCCATTTATATGCCGAGTGGTTGAACACAAGGTAGCCACCTGTGCCGTGTACTACACCCTTGGGCTTACCCGTCGTCCCAGAGGTATAGAGGATATATAGCGGATGAGTAGCCTCCATCGGCTCGGGCTTCACCATCTTGTCCGCCCCATCGAGCAGGGAGGAAAGCCAGAAGTCGCGTCCCCGTTTCATAGGCACCTTCTCCCCCGTTCGCCTAACCACAACTATCTTCTCCACCGAGGGGCAGAGACTCGCTGCCTCATCAGCTATCTCCTTGAGCCCCAGGATCTTGCCGCGGCGATATGCCCCGTCAGCGGTAATGAGAACTTTCGCCTGGATATCGTTGACCCTGTCTGCTATCGCATGGGCGCTGAATCCAGAGAATATCACGGTATGCACAGCCCCAATTCGGGCGCAGGCCAGCATGAAAATAGGCAGTTCGGGGATCATGGAAAGATAAATAGCGACCCGATCCCCCTTTTTGACCCCAAGCTTCCGCAACACTGAAGCGAAGCGGTTGACTTCCCGAAAAAGGGTGGAATAGCTCAGTACTCTTGTATCGCCGGTTTCCCCCTCCCAGTAGATCGCCACCTTGCTCCTGCGCCACGTCTTCACATGGCGGTCAACGCACTGATAGCAGGCATTGAGCTTCCCTCCGACAAACCACCGCGCATATGGTGGGTCCCAATCCAGAACGCGATCCCAGGTCTTATACCAGTCGAGTTTCCGCGCCTCTTCAGCCCAGAATCTCTCAGGGTCCTGCAGCGCGCGGAGGTGCATTTCGGTATAGCGCTTCGATGGCCACATGCGCGAGCCTGTGGGTAAAGAGCTTGCGCTGTCTGATCCGCGGTCCTTACTCATATGCCTCCTTTATGCCTCTTTCCTCTTCTCTTCACTTCCTCATCTTTCACAGATGTGCCAGCCCAATCAAATCCTTCGCGTGTATATGTACCGATTCATCGATTCTCAGGCCCTCGTCTATAAGCTGTAAGACCCTGCTCCTCTCTTCAGGGAACTTGTAACCCTTGTAATCCTGTTTGAACAGCGTGTAATGGCGGTCACTATCTCCATACCATGAGTTCAGGAAATGATCGAAGCACAGTCTGCCGGTCACATGCAGATTCTCGACCAGGGTCTTCACCTCACGCAAGCGCTCATGAGGCGATGAGAGCTGGAAAATCCCCTTAGTGTAGTCCTCGTACAGCGGCAACCCCGGTCCAAGCGCTAAAGGCCTCAGCCTGATAAAATCGGGATCGATTTCGTTCAAAACCCTTGCCGTGTTCCTCGCGTGCTGTTCCGATCTAGCCCTGCCTCCCAAATCAATCATAACATACTCGGAGAGCTCAAGACCTGCTTCCTTGGCCTTCCTCCCGGCGTCGATGTGTTCGGCTGCGGTTACGCCCTTATCTACATACCTCAGCAACTCATCATCCCCCGTTTCGAGCCCAACATGGAGCCTCGAAAGCCCGGCGCTGCTTAGTTCTTCTAATTCCTCCAGAGATTTCTTGTGGAGAGTCTTCGCTCTGGCATAAGAGGTAATTCGCTCTATTGTCGGGAACGTCTCCCTCAAGTATCTCACGACCTCCAGCAGTTGAGCTGTTGGCATGATCAGGGTATTGGCGTCCTGCAGGAAGACCGTGCTCCCGCCAAAGTGAAGCCAGTCAAATACCATGACGAACGACCGATTGACCCTGAGGCTGGGATCTCTTTGGATCATAGCGATTCCCACATCCGCTTTCACCGCACCACCATATCCAAGCTTCCACGACGCCGCCTTTATCTCATCCGCTATTGCCTTAACAGCATCTATATCCTCCTTTATATCTTCCACGCTTCGAAGTTCGAACTTCTGCCGATTGTATATCATGCCGTAGCAGAATCTGCATCTGTTCCAGGAACAATTTCGTGTTGCCCTGAGCAGTAAGGAATGGCTTCCGCCTTCACTCGGCGGCCTTATCGGCCCCACCTCGAAGGAACACTGGCTTAGCTTCTCGGTATCGAATGTGAACACCCCAAGGCCATTGCCTGATGTACTGTACGCCATTTCTCTGTCACCTCAACCCAAAAATAGAAGCAAGCTTCTTCCCTCGCCCTAGCTGCTTCATCAACTTCTGTACCTGGCGGTGCTGGCTTAGCAACTGGTTGACATCCTGGGGAGTGGTGCCGCTGCCCCGGGCGATGCGCCGCCGTCTGCTGCCGTCGATTATGTTGGGATTGCGCCGCTCATCAGGGGTCATGGAAAAAATCATAGCCTCTACCTTTTTCAGTTGCCTCTCATCCGCGCCCTGAGGCAACTTCCGCGAGAGCCCTGAGATACCGGGGACCATCTCCATAAGCTGACCAATAGGTCCCATCTTTCTTATCTGCTGCAGTTGCTCCAGGAAGTCTTCGAGGTCGAAGCTGCCACGGCGTATCTTGCGCTCCAGGTCCTGCCTCTTTTGGGCATCGGTGGCCACCTCCGTCTTCTCGATGAAACTCAGAATATCGCCCATGCCCAGGATTCGAGATGCCATTCGATCGGGATAGAACGGCTCCAGGGCATCTACCTTCTCCCCAGTTCCAACAAACTTGATGGGCACGCCGGTGACCGAGGTGATGGAAAGTGCTGCACCCCCCCTGGCATCGCCATCCATTTTGGTCAAAATCACGCCGCTCAACCCTACAGTAGCATTGAACTCCTCGGCTATTCTTACTGCTTCCTGACCGGTCATGGCGTCAGCAACGAGCAGCACCTCGGTGGGACTGAGCCTCTTGCCAAGCTCCCTGAGTTCCCTCATCAATTCCTCATCGATATGGAGCCGGCCTGCGGTATCGATGATCACCACGCTGGCCGCTATCTCCTTGGCTCGCTTCATGGCATTAGCGCAAATGCCGACTGCCGAGTCCCCCTCCCAACAGACAGGAATTTCGAGCTGCTTACCCAGAGTAACAAGCTGATCTTTGGCGGCAGGACGGTAGGGATCAGCAGCGACCATTAGAGGGCGTTGTCCACCTTTCCTCAGATGCAGAGCTAGCTTAGCAGAGCTAGTGGTCTTGCCCGAGCCCTGAAGCCCAACCATCAACATCACGGTGGGCGGTTGAGCGGCGTGTCCCAGCTTCTGTTGGCCACCTCCCAGGATGACAACCAGCTCCTCGTTGACAATCTTTATCACCTGATGCGCAGGCATCAGACTCTCCAGCACCTCCACGCCGACGGCTCTCTCCCTCACCCTGGCCAGAAAATCCTTCACCACCTTGAAGTTGACATCCGCTTCCAGCAGCGCCAGCCGCACCTCGCGTAGCGCCTCATCAACGTCCTTTTCGGTTAACTTCCCTTTGCTTGAGAGCCTTTTGAAAACGGCCCCGAGCTTGTCAGAAAGAGTCTCAAACATTTGCCTCCTCTAAGCTTATTCTAGCTTGGGTAGACCCCCGCAGTCAAGCCAACCAGCCTGCCTTCAGTTGACAAATGGGGATGTGAATGCTAGACTCTGCTGCCGAAAGAGTTATAAGGCGGAAGGAGAGGAAATGGTGAAGAAAACACTCTTCGCATTATTCATCGCGGCGCTTCTTATTTCACCGCTGCTGGGATGCAGCGGAGACGAGACAACCCCAGCCGCGATCGAGCTCGTGCCAGAGAAAGTCAACATGATAGGCAGCATAGACCTGAGCCAGATCATGGAAGATGAAGATATCGCCGAACTCTGGCAGGTGATACCTCTGGAGCCAGACATGCCACCGACACTTGATGAGGCCTTGGACATGGCCGCGGAAGAGAGTGGCCTCGACTTGAGGGATTTCAGGGAGGGCTTGATATTTGGCGACATCTCAGAGGCTACTGCGGATATCGACTACTTTGGAATCATAGTAAAAGGGACTTTTGAAGAAAACGAGTTGATTGCAAGCATGGAATCAGAGAGGGACGAACCATTCACAACCATCGAGTACCAAGGCTACGTACTACATACAGACCCCTATGAAGGAATGGCGCTGGCTTTCCTGGGCAGCGATGCGCTCGTTATCGGCTCGACGGAGGCAGTCAAAGATGTCATCGCGGTTAGGAAAGGCGACCAGTCAGCCGTGAGCGGAAATCTGCTAAGTACGTACAATGGGCTGGGGGATGCCCTGATGAAGGCGGTGATGATCGTGCCACCAGGGGCAGTAGCGGAAGGCTTGCAGGAGTTCACAGGTGAAGTACCAATACCGTTGCCCGGGCTGGATGAGTTGGCCGATTTGGATACCGTCGGTATGACTTTGGCCAAAGACGGGCAATTGATTTCACTTGCCTCCCGGATGTGCTTTACCAGCAGCGAGTCGGCGGAAGCTGTTGAGAGCTTGATCAGCTTGGCGCCAATGATGATCGAGGTTCTACAAGAAGCCCCCGGAGAAATGCCGATTCCACAAGAAGCCCAAGAACTACTCCAAGAACTACCACTGGAGCTGTTTGAGAAGTTGGAGATGGACACCGCCGATTCTTGCTTGACAGTCAGCTTGGAGTTGACGTCGGCTGACATCGAGGACCTATTGGCTGGATAGGGGACCCAAATAGAGACCTGACTGGGCGGCAATGGAGACTACAACCTAGACATTGAACAGGACGGTGACCACATCACCGTCCTGTACTATATAGTTCTTGCCTTCGAGGCGGAGCAGACCCCGTTTTCGCGCCTCAGCCATGCTGCCGCATTCGACAAGGTCGTCGTGCCCGATAACCTCCGCTCTGATAAAGCCACGTTCCATATCAGAATGCACCTTGCCCGCTGCTTTCTGGACAGCGGTGCTGCGGCGGATGGTCCAGGCTTTTACCTCATCGGAGGCAGTGGTGAAGAAAGAGATCAGCCCCAAGAGACCGTATGATAGCCGGATTGTCCGGTCAAGCCCTGATTCGTCAATGCCCAGGCTTGCACGGAATTCTTGAGCTTCAGCATCGCTCAGTTGTGTCAGCTCCATCTCAAGCTGGCCGCAGAGAACCGCAACCTCACAGTTTTGTCTCCGGTAGCGGCCACCAAATTTGGTCTCCAGAGAGCTAGCTTCCGGAAGCTGGGCCTCGCCGATGTTGAGCAGCAGCAACATCGGCTTGGCGGTAAGAAATTGAAAGCTCTCGATTGCCTTGACTTCCTGCTCAGGGAGGTCTTGCTCTCGAATAGGTATATCTTCCTCGAGGGCAGACTTGACCTTGGCCAAGAGGGCCTGTTCTCGAAATATTAGTCCCCTCTCCTGCTGCTTAGCCCCTTTCAGCGAACTCTCCAGTCGCTCCAGCCTCCGTTCGATAATAGCCAGGTCGGAGAAGGCAAGCTCGAGGTTCATAGTGCCGATATCCCGCTCTGGGTCCACAGTGCCTTCAGGGTGGGGCATCGTTTCGTGTTCAAAAGCGCGGACTACATGAGCCAGTGCGTCCACGTTGCTAAGGTAGGCGAGGAATTGCCCGCCCGGCCCTTCACCCCTGCCGAACCCTTTAGCGGGGGCAGCAATGTCTATATACGTCACTTCAGCGGGAACAGTACGCTTTGGCTTGAGGAGCTCGGTAAGCTCATCCAACCTGGGATCTGGTACCTTAACCACCCCAATGTTGGGAGCCAGAGCAGTTGAGGAGTAGGCGCCTGTTTGCGCCTCGCCTTTGGTAAGGGCGTTGAACGCAGTGGTTTTGCCGCTTCCAGGTAGACCAATGATGCCAATCTCCATACCACAGACTCCACTTTAGCTAGAAAGGCCAAGTGAGCCCCTAAAACATCCCCTCACGATCTGAGGCTAAACCCAAATTCGTGACCTTAAAGGTTATAGACTTTCGCATTGAATACCTCTCCCTTGAAGGGAGAGGATAGGTGAGGGTGCCTTCCCCCTCCCCTTAATCCCCTCCCTCCAGGGGAGGGGAAGTGCAGGAGATTCTGTCATTAGCCAATAAGTCATCCCAGGGGTCAGTCTTCTAAATCCGCCCTCACGGATTAGGGCTGAACCCACGTTTCAAACAACCGTGATTAGATGCTATAATTATACCCCAGCCAGTCCACACTAAAACCTTGGATTTGATTATCAACGCGATGGTTGGAGGCAGGATTGCTTCGCATACTATTTGGTGAAGACGATTTCTCCCTTAGAGAGGCCTTGACCGGGATCAAGGGAGGATTGGGAGACGAGGCGATGGTTGCCACCAACACCACAGTACTCCAAGGCCAAAACACTACGCCCGAGCAACTGATTGCTACCTGTGATACCGTGCCTTTCTTAGCGCCAAAGCGTCTCGTGATCGTTGAGGGCTTGCTTGGCCTCTTCGAGCAACGAGATAAGGCAAAGCATGCACCGAAGCTCGAGGGCTCCGGGTGGCTTTCGCTTAAAGGATACGTTGAACACATGCCAGAGAGCACCGTCTTGGTGCTCATCGATAGCAAGCTCAAGAAAAGCAATCCCCTTCTCAAAGAGCTCGCCCCACGGGCAACGGTCAAGGAATTCAGACCTCCATTTATACCTGCAAAGGGTATCCAGAAGAGTGACCAGTTGTACAACTGGATGCAGAGCAGGGCAAGCAAATCCGGAGGCAGTATATCGCTGGCCGCAGCGCGCCTACTGGCCAATCTTATCGGCAGTAATCTGTGGCTCCTCTCCGGTGAAATCGACAAGCTCTGTCTCTATACCCTGGGGAGAACGATAGAGGAGAACGATGTGGGGCTGCTGGTGGCTGAAGTACGGGAATTCACTGTCTTCTCTATGATCGATGCCATTCTGGAACACAGATCGGCTGCGGCAACCAAACTCCTTCACCGGCTAGAGGATGGAGGGGCAGCGCCACCGTACCTCCTGTTTATGATCACCCGTCAATTCCGCCTGGTGACACAGGCTAAACACCTTCTCCGCCAGCGGCGCAAGCATGCTGAGATCGGACATAGCCTGGCGCTTACCTCCGAATATGCTCTTCAGAAGACCATAGAGCAGGCCAAAGCATATTCCATGGAGCGTCTAAAACAGATCTACCGCAAATTGCTGGACACCGACATCTCGATAAAGACAGGCAGGTTCAAGGGAGATAAGGGGGAACTGGCCCTCGACCTTTTGATCAGCGAACTATGCGCAGAGCCTTCCTGACAAGCCAGGCATTATCTCCAAGTAGTAGGGTGGGTGCAGCGCAGCGAAACCCACCACCTGTATCTCCATTGGGGAAGGTGGGTTCCATTTCATTTCACCCACCCTACGCGCTTCCACCTGTAGAAGCCTCCTCATCGGTTACCAGGTCCAGTTCAGCGAAGATCTACGGCTCTGAATCGCCCCTCCTTGATCTTGGTGACCAGCTCCTCTACATTGCTGATCCTTTTTTCAAACCGCGTTGCGCACGACGGTATGTCCGAAAAGGAGTGAGCGTCGCTACCACCGACTCCTCTCAGGCGCAGCCTGCGACATAGCTCGCCAGCGAAGCTGTTTTCTTTGTCTTTGGACCTGCCATTCAGCACTTCAACTGCATCGACCAGATCGAAGATGTGGTTCTTGCAGACACTGTCCAACAACTGATCAGGGTTGGGATTATAACGCACCCGCCCTCTGTAGGGATGCGCCAGAATGATAACACCGCCGACCTCGTCTACCAATCTCCTGACGAATTCAGCATGATGCATGCCGAATTTGTATTCGGCTAGCCCGTAAACCAGAAGGTGCCCTTCATCAGAGCTTATCTCCATCCCGTGAAAGATTGGGAAATCGTGCTCATCGCTCAGTCGAGCTATATCCTCCTCTTTCCAGTGCCAATCGTGCTCGGTGAAACAGATGCCATCAAGCCCTGAGCGCTTCGCCTGCTGAATCAACTCCCCAGGCTTCAGGTCACTGTCATCGGAGCGGGGCCAGGTGTGGGTATGGAGATCGATAAGCATATATTAGCCTCTTACATATATTATAAACGCGATACTTACGAATAGTAACTACGAATTGTAGGATTCTGCCCCAGTTGTCACAATATGTACGTGGTAACCTATTGCATTGTCCCAACACCCTATGGTATCATAACCAGCGACCAGCTAAGAAGGGATGATAAGCGCTTGCTGGCTGATTACGGTTATATAGCTATACTCCTCGTTGCTGCCATTTCAGTACCAGCCTTGATTCTTCTAGTAGCCAAGCTCGTCAGTGCTCGACCCAAGCGACCCGACCCTGAGGGGGTGAAGACTTCTACCTACGAGTGCGGAATGCAGACCATAGGTCCCTCATGGATACAGTTCAACTTCCGCTATTATTTCTATGCCCTGCTTTTCGTCGTCTTCGATATTGAGACGGTCTTCCTCTACCCCTGGGCGGTACATTTCAAGCAGCTCAAGCTTTTCGGCTTCGTTGAGATGCTCATCTTCATCCTTATCCTGGTGGTGGGTCTCGTTTACGCCTGGAGAAAGAGAGTCTTGGAATGGAAATAGAGAGCGGACAGGACTTCACACCAGTCTATTCACCCATGGAGCTCGATAGAGACGAAGGCAAAGTCATTGAGGCACTGATGGCCAGCTCCCAGCAGCCGATACCAGATCCTGACCATTGGATTGATGAGGAGCTACAGCGCAGTGTCTTCACCGCTAAGCTCGACACCATCTTGAACTGGGGGCGGCGGTGGTCATGCTGGCCAGTGAACTTTGGTCTGGCTTGCTGCGCCATGGAGATGATTGCCGCTGCAGCCTTGCGGTTTGATATCTCTCGCTTCGGCATGGAGCTCTTTCGGGCCTCACCACGTCAGGCTGACCTCATGATCGTGTCGGGAACACTGACCTGGAAGATGGCGCCCGCACTCAAGATGATTTACGACCAGATGGCAGAGCCAAAATGGGTGGTGGCCATGGGCTCATGCGCCATCAGCGGCGGGCCTTTTGCCGATTCATACAGCGTCGTGCCCGGAGTCAATCGCATCGTTCCCGTGGATGTATATGTGCCGGGGTGCCCACCACGCCCCGAGTCTCTGTACTACGGTCTCATGATGTTGCATGAGAAGATATCGCAGGACAGCATTGCAAGGAGCTAGAAATGGCAGATTTGAAGACAGGTGATAGGATCAGGGTCAAGGAGAGACCAGACTACACCCTCAGCGGATGGGAGGGGGAAGTGGTAGAGGTTAAAGAAGACCCTAAAGGGTGGATCATAATAAGGGCTGATAAAACCGGCTACCGCATGGCATTTCCTGAGACTGAGCTCGAGAAGCTCTAGGTTTTGGAGACAGCAAACAGCAACATGACGAAGCCATTTATAGCAAAGGAAGCTGCCGAAAAGATAGGGGAGCAGCTTCCAGGTGCAGTGGTTGAATACAACGAGACCTCGGTCTTGGTAAAAAGCGAATCGATCTTCGAAGTCTGCCGTCTCCTTAACCAAACCACAGGACTCGATTTCGATTACCTGGTCAATCTCACCGGCGTTGACTACCTCGATTATCTCGAGGTGGTTTATCATTTGCTCTCGATGAGACACAACCACAGCCTTGTCATCAAGACCAGATGCTACGACCGAGAACAGCCCACCTTACCCTCCGTGGTTTCCGTCTGGAAGGGAGCCGATTTCCAGGAGAGAGAGGTCTATGATCTCCTGGGAATTCGCTTTGATGGTCATCCCAACATGAAACGCATATTCCTCTGGGAGGGATTTCAGGGACACCCGCTCAGGAGGGATTATCTTTGAAAGGCGTATAGTTGGCAATGACAAAGCCTGACTTGATATTGCTGCACGCTCCGAGCAACTACGATTTCAGGGAACACGCGATAATGTATGGCCCCATAAGCGATGTGATCCCATCGACACCCGTTTTTGAAATGTATCCCATCGGCCTTGTCAGCATCGGCGCCTACCTGGAGAGGAACGGGGTACATGCCAGGATCATAAACATCGCTTACCGCATGCTCAGAGACGCGAAGTTCGATGTTGAGCAATTCGTCAAGAAGCTCTCCGCCAGTGCTTTCGGCATCGACCTGCACTGGCTGCCACATGCCCACGGCAGTCTGGAGCTGGCGAGGATAGTAAAAAGGCTTCATCCTTCCACTCCCATCATAATGGGGGGGTTGTCCGCGAGCTACTTCCACCGAGAGCTGATCACATATCCACAGGTTGATTTTGTTGTGCGTGGCGATTCCACGGAGATACCAACGCTTCAGTTAGTAGAGCGGATAAAGGCTGGGGAGCCAGTTCATGACGTCCCGAATCTGAGCTGGAAGGATGAAGATGGCGTGGCTCATCATAATCCCCTCACCTCGGTTCCCACAAGTCTCGATGAGATGCCCCTGGACTACTCCTATCCGGTAAGATCGGTGCTTAAGTACCGGGACCTGGTCGGGATAACTCCTTTTGGCAATTGGATGCATTATCCCTTAACCTGTGCGGTTACCTGCCGTGGCTGCAATCACGACTGCCTTACCTGCGGCGGCTCAAGATATGCCTACAAGAACAGCTTTGGCAGGGAGAAAACGGCCTATAGAAGCCCGCAACTCCTGGCTAACGATATCGTCAGCATACAGCGCTACCTCAACGGCCCTGTGTTTGTGATTGGGGATATTCGCCAGCCAGGCGAGGCTTATGCCGATGAGCTGTTGTGGGCCATCAAAGCTGCCAAGGTGAGAGGGCCGATAGTCTTGGAGCTTTTCGCCCCTGCTGGAAGCGACTTCTTCATGAAGGTGAATAAGGCCATTCCCAACTACAATATCCAATGGTCGCCGGAGTCAACTGACGAGGAAGTACGGCGCGCCTTCGGTAAGAGATATAGCAACCATGAGATAGAGAATACCATTCACGGCGCCCTGGAGAACGGCTGTAAGAGGTTCGACCTGTTCTTCATGATCGGTCTCCCCAAGCAAACATATCGTTCGGTGATGGAGAATGCGGTCTACTTGGGAGGATTGCTGAGGGAATTTGGCCACAAGAAGAGACTTCTTCCTTTTATATCGCCCCTGGCTCCCTTCCTTGACCCGGCGAGTAAGGCTTTCGAGAATCCCGAGGAGTATGGCTACCGTTTGTCTTGTCGTACGCTGGAGGAGCACCGCAGAGTCCTTAAGAGTCCAAGCTGGAAATACATGCTGAACTATGAGACAGAGTGGATGACCAAAGACGAAATAGTGACGAGTACCTATGATGCCGCGCTGGCCTTTAATCAGTTGAAGCTGGAACACGGCCTGATTGCACCCAAAGTGGCTGCTGGAGTGCAGGCCCGCGCCAGGGGTGCAATGGAGTTGATGAAGGCGATCGATCGCATTGTTATAGATCACGGCATCGACAGCGACAGAATGATGTCCTTAAAGCAGGCTGCGGATAGATTGAGTTCATCATCCATATGCCAGAAGAAGGAGCTACACTGGCCGGCTGCATCTTTCATGCGCAATGCCCCCAGGATACTGTGGGCTTTTGCTACAGGGAGCGAGTCCAGGTATGGAGCTTAGAACCGAGCCCTTTGTCCTGAATTTTGGCCCCCAGCACCCATCAACCCATGGCGTCTTTCGCATGAGAGTGACGCTCGATGGGGAAGTGATCGTGGATGTGGAGCCGATCTTCGGATATCTTCATCGCGGCATCGAGAAGCTGGCCGAGGGGCGCACCTACACTCAGAACATACCCTTCACCGACCGGATGGACTATCTGGCTTCGATGGCCAATAACTTCGCCTATGTGCTCGCAGTGGAGAAGCTGGCAGGGATAGAGGTTCCTCAGAGGGCGGAGTACCTCAGGGTGATTATGGCGGAGCTAATGCGTATCTCCAGGCACCTTATGGCGGTCGGCTTTCTCACCAATGAGCTCGGCGCTATGATGACCCCCCTTCTCTACATGTACCGGGAGCGGGAGAAGATCCTTGACTTTTACGACATGGTCTGCGGGCAGAGGTTGACCTATAACTACATGCGCATCGGCGGGCTGAGCCATGACATCCCACCAGAGTTTCTGCCCGCGGTGAAGAAGTTCGTTCGAGAGATGCCAGGCTTTGTCGACGAGTATGACCAGCTTCTGAAGGAGAACGAGATCGTGCTCGCTCGCACCAAAGGGGTAGGCATTTTGCCCGCTGATGTGGCCATAAACAACTCCTGCAGTGGCCCTGTGCTTCGGGCGAGCGGGGTGCAGTGGGACATTCGCAAAGCCGACCCGTACTCGGTCTACGATCGCTTCGATTTCGATATCCCGACAGGCACCGTCGGCGATGTATACGACCGCTACCGGGTGAGGATCGAGGAGATGAGGCAAAGCGTTCGCATCCTGGAGCAGGCTATAGAGCAACTGCCCTCGGGTGAGGTCCAGGCCAAGGTGCCCAGCCTGATACGCCCGCCAAAGGGCGAGGCCTACGGTCATATCGAAGCACCGACGGGCGAGTTGGGGTTTTACCTGGTTAGCGACGGCTCCATAGCGCCTTATCGTTTTAGAGTGCGTCCTCCGGAGTTGATCAATCTGACTGTGCTGCGCGAAATCAGCTTGGGATGGAAAGTGGCTGATCTCATCGTGATCTTCGGAAGCATTGACATCGCCTTGGGCGAGGTTGATAGATAATGAACGCCTGGGATTACATCGTCGACCTGTTCGCGAACGTGCGCGCTGACTGGCTTGGGTTTCTAAATGACCACGGCCTTGCCAGTTCATTGATAGTATTCCTCGACAGCCTTATCGGCATTACCCTTATGCTCATGTTCGTATTCCCCATAGTGATAATATTCATCTGGTTGGAGAGGCGGTTTATTGCCTGGATGCAGCTTCGTCCCGGGCCAAATCGCTGCGGCCCATTCGGGTTACTGCAGCCGATTGCAGACGCCATCAAGCTATTGGTGAAGGAATTCGTCATGCCTGCCAAAGGAGACAAGGTGATACACTGGGTTGCTCCTGTGGTGCTGTTCTTCGCCGCGTTCATGCTCTTCGCCGCCATCCCCCTGGGCAAAGAGGCTTTTGACGGCCGCAACATGGGGACCTTTGCCGATATTGACATCGGCATACTCTATATAGTTGCCATCGGTTCTCTGGGAGTCTTTGCGATATTCATGGCCGGATGGGGTTCGAACAACAAGTACTCATTGCTGGGGGCGATGAGGGCAGTAGCGCAACTGGTGAGCTACGAGGTACCGATGGTGCTCTCCATTGTCGGTGTGGTGCTGATAGTAGGCTCGCTGCAAATGTCCACAATCGTTGACCAGCAGGCAATCCCCTTCATCCTGCTGCAGCCCCTCGGCTTCCTGATATACTTCTTAGGCGCAATGACCGAGCTCAACCGCTCACCGATGGACCAGATAGAAGCAGAGTCAGAGCTAACGACTGGGTACTTCACCGAGTATTCGGGGATGAAGTTTGCCACCTTCTTCCTCGCGGAGTATGTAAATACCCTGGCGGTCGCCACCATTGTGACCACCCTGTTCCTCGGCGGCTGGAAGTTGCCATGGGGAATAGCGTTCCCTGTTTGGATCTTCTTCACAGCCAAGGTGTTTCTGGTCTTCTTGGTCATCTTGTGGATGCGCGCGACTCTGATCCGCGTTCGGATAGATCAAATCATGGCGTTTTCCTGGAAATTCTTGCTTCCGATGGCGTTGATCAACCTCTTCGTCACCGCTGCCGAAGTTCTGGTCTGGGATGAGTGGATGTCAGGTTGGGAGAGTTTCCCCTGGCCATTCATATTCGTGAACTGGGCCATCGCAGCCGTACTCATCCTGCTGTGGTCGAAGGTATTCTTCAAATTAGGAGGAGGAAGAGTTGAGGTTGGAGAAGTACGGGCTAGGTATAGCCAAGGGTATGGCGCTGACCTTCAAGCACCTGTTCCGTAAGAACATCACAACGCAGTACCCTGATATGAGGCTTCACACGTCACGCCGTATCCGAGGGCAGCAGTTCGTGTGGCGTAGCGACCTGTGCACCGGATGCGCCACCTGTGCCAAGAACTGCCCCCACGGCATCATCCAGATCAAGACCTCGAAGAATGGTGACAAATATGTTGTGGATAAGATCGAGTTCGACATAGGGCGCTGCATGTTCTGTGGCCTCTGTGTCGAAGTCTGCCCGTACAACGCCCTCTACATGGGACGCAGCTACGAACAGTCTCGATACAGCCGAAGATTACTGTGGGCTGACAAGGAGATACTGATGTCTGCAGACGCCGAGCCCAGCGCTTACGGCCATCCCGAGCTCGAGGGGCAGATTCCAAAGCAGACGCTCCTTGTCTATGGGCAGTTATCACAGGAAATGGCAGCTAAAGATGATAACTGAGATAGCTTTCTGGATAATGGCGCTGGTCGCGGTGGGTGCTGCACTGGCTGTGGTATTATTGCGCGACATCTTTCGTGCTGCCCTGCTTCTGGTACTGTGTTTCTTTACCATCGCCGGTATCTACATAACGCTCAATGCCGATTTCCTAGCCGCAGTACAAGTTCTAATCTATGTTGGCGCTATCGGCATGCTTCTCATATTCGCGATCATGCTAACCCGGAACGTACAACAAGGCAATCCCTTCAACAGACTCAACGGCCCTGCCCTGCTGCTTGCCTTATTGATCATGGTAACCATTATCTCCGTCGTCGCAGTCACTGATTGGCCATCGATCAAAGACGTACCCCAGCAGGCAGTAACAGTGCCAGTCGATGACTCAACTACAAGCCATATCGCCCAAGCGCTTTTCAATAAAGAGGGAGGGTTTGTACTTCCCTTCGAGATAGCATCAGTGCTCCTGCTGGCAGCACTCATAGGAGCTGTGGTGCTGGTCAGGAGTAAGGATAAGGAATAGTCATGAGTCTGGGAATTGAACACTACCTGATACTCTCAGCAGTTCTGTTCTCCATAGGGCTATATGGGGCACTGGCCAAGCGCAATGCGGTGGCGATCCTGATGTGCATCGAGATCATGCTTAATGCGGTGAACATTGCCATGGTTGCGTTTTCACGGTATCTGGTGCCCGACGTGGTGCTGCTCACAGGGCACGTCTTCGCCATCTTCATTATGACCGTGGCTGCTGCCGAGGCAGCGGTAGGGCTGGCGATAATAATCGCCATCTATCGCAGCCGTCAGAGTGTCGACGTCGAGCAGATGGACTTGATGAAGTGGTAACAAGAATCTACTTGAGTGCTTGATAGATGTGGACCGAGATTAAGATTGCGCCTAACTTGATGATAGCTGAGATGTGGAAGGAACTCTTTGAGGCTGAAGGGATTCCCACCAGGCTCCTGCCTGAGAGCCCTGCCGCAGGAGAGAGAGCAAGCTACCGGGTTCTGGTACCCGAACTCAAGAAACATCTCATCGAGGAAATCCTGAGGAAGGTATAGATGCCGTCTGGATCTGTTCTATGGGCCATTTTTCTGCTGCCACTGTTCTCGCTTGTATTCATTTCTCTCGTACTGAGGCCCTTCTACAACGACCGCCCCAAGCTTAGTGGCTACGTTATTATCGCCTGCCTTAGTGCCGCCCTTGGCCTCTCAATCTGGGTATTGGCCGGCTCTGGCCACACCGATATCGAGAGCACAGTGAAGTGGGCAGTGGTCGGGGACTTCACGATCAACCTGGGTTTCCTGGCAGACGATCTCACCAAGATAATGCTCATTGTCGTGTCGGGGATCAGTCTCATGGTGCAAATCTATTCCCAGGGATATATGCATGGTGATCCCGGATACCACCGCTACTTCGCTTTCATGTCTCTGTTCACAGCATCAATGCTGGGGCTTGTACTGGCATCGAACCTCCTACTGGTCTACGTGTTCTGGGAAGGCGTTGGCCTCGGTTCCTACCTTCTCATTGGCTTCTGGTTTCACAGACCCTCAGCAGCGGCCGCTGCCAAGAAGGCCTTCGTCGTCACCCGCTTCGGCGACTTCGGATTCCTGATCGGGATACTCATTATTTACTTCAATACAGGTACCTTCAACATAGCAGAACTCAGTCACATGGACTTGGCAGCGACTCTTGGCAGCACAACGCTCGCTTTGGCCATGCTGGGAGTCTTTTCCGGCGCTGTGGGGAAATCTGCGCAGTTCCCGCTGCATACCTGGCTCCCCGACGCTATGGAGGGCCCCACCCCCGTGAGCTCCCTGATCCATGCCGCTACCATGGTCGCCGCTGGAGTCTATCTGGTCGCTCGCACCCTGCCTATGTTTGCCAGCTCTGAGTTCGCAATAATGTTCGTAGCCGTTATCGGAGGGGTTACCGCCATCTTCGCTGCCAGCATGGGCCTGGTGATGAACGACATTAAGAGAGTGCTCGCCTACTCCACTATAAGTCAGCTAGGATACATGATGCTGGGATTGGGCACCGTAGGTGTAGCTATAGCCCAGGGACACTTGGATCCTCATCACGGCATCGCGCTCGGTGTAGCAGTGGGTATCTTCCACCTCTTCAACCACGCGTTCTTCAAGTGCCTTCTCTTCCTGGGCGCAGGCAGCGTCAATCACGCGACTGGCACTTTCGACATACGGCTGATGGGCGGCTTGCGCAAGTACATGCCCTGGACGTTTGCCACCTTCCTCATCGGCTCGCTATCCCTTGCCGGCATCTGGCCGCTCGCTGGTTTCTGGAGTAAGGACGAGATCGTTGCCCAGTCATTGGATCACACGTGGCCTCTGTTCGTGCTGGCGATCATCACTGTGTTTATGACCGCCTTCTACATGTTCAGGGTAATATTCATGACCTTCGGTGGAGAGTATAGAGGAGGCGAAGAGGGGCATGGTGGTCATGCTCATGGCACGCCTCATGAGTCACCTCTGGTAATGCTCTTTCCCATGGTTATGTTGGCCCTGTTTGCCCTTGGCTCGGGATGGGCCTTCTGGGGAGGCGGCGCCTTTGAGTTCATGACCGAAGGCCACCACCAGCTACACGGCTTTTTCGAAGTCCTGGCTGAGCCTCTGGTCTTGATCTCACTAGCCGTCGCCATAGCAGGAATTATTCTTGCATACGCGATGTACAGCGCCAAGTGGATATCGCCCGAGAGGGTGGGGCAGGCATTTGCCCCACTATATAACCTCTTCTCCCGCAAATACTACTTCGACGAGCTTTATGAGGGGATCTTCGTGGTTCGGGTGTTGTACGACGGTCTTTTCCGCCTCATAGAGCTATTCGACAATTATGTCGTGGATGGCATAGTGAATGGTACAGCCAAGGTCCCAGTGCTATCGAGCAGCGTTGTTCGCAGAATACAGACAGGGCAGCTTCAATCGTATGGGCTGGCAATAGTGTTGGGAGTGCTAATTATCACGGGTGTCATCGTTGCTGTATATAGCTGAGAATACCGATAGGAGCCAACAGTTTTGAGTACGGAGTCCTTTCCTTACCTTTCGCTGATTCTCTTTCTCCCCGCAGCGGGAGCCATTGTAATCGGCCTGTTCGCAAAAGACGCGAGAGAGGTCAGGATCACAGCAGCTCTGTTCACCTTCGTTGCTTTCGCGCTCTCGCTGGCGCTCTTTGTCATGTTTGACCGCAGTGGCGGCCTTCAGTTTGAGGAGGGCCCGTTCCTGTGGATTAAGTCGATCGGCGCTCACTATCACCTTGGCGTCGACGGCCTGAGCCTGCCCATGGTAATACTCACCACCTTCCTCGGACTCGTCGCCGTGTTCGTGTCGTGGAAGATCGACACTAGGGTGAAGGAGTACTTCATCTGGCTTCTGCTTCTGGAAACCGGCATCCTGGGTGTCTTCTGTTCCCTGGATCTTTTGCTCTTCTTCCTCTTCTGGGAGGTGGAGCTTATCCCGATGTATATGTTGATTTCCATCTGGGGAACTCCACCCCCTCTGGGAAGAAAAGAGTACTCAGCGATAAAGTTCGTAGTATATACCCTCTTTGGCAGCGCCTTCATGCTGGCTGGGATACTCTGCCTCTATTTTTCCACCCCGGGTCCCGAGCACACTTTCAGCATGGTGGCTATCGCCAGCGGTGGTGCTGAGTGGTTGACACCCGTCATACCTTTGGCATCGATATTCTTCCTCATTTTCATTGCTTTCGCGATCAAACTACCTGTGGTGCCACTGCATACCTGGCTTCCCGATGCACACACCGATGCCCCCACGGCGGTTAGTGTGATCCTGGCCGGTGTACTGCTCAAGATGGGTGGCTATGGAATGATCCGGCTGGTAGCTGGCTTCGGTGATGGAGGCATAGACAATGGCCTGGTTCCTGGAGTAGCTGATGACTATACTGTGGTTCTTGCTGCTTTTGCGGTGGTGAGCGTACTCTACGGTGCAGCAGCGACCGTGAGGCAGACCGATCTAAAGAGGCTGATCGCATACAGTTCCGTAAGCCATATGGGTTTCGTGCTGCTGGGCGTTTTCGCCCTGAAGGAACTAAGCCTCACCGGAGCCACATTCCAGATGTTCAGCCACGGTCTCATAACCGGCCTATTGTTCGCCATGGTGGGGCTGGTGTACGATAAGACCCACCAACGCCATATCCCCGTGCTCGGTGGTCTGGCCAGGCAGATGCCGGTTATCGCTGTGGTTTTCAGCATCGCTGGCCTGGCAGCGCTGGGACTGCCAACTACCATTGGCTTTGCCGCCGAGTTCGTGGTATTCGTCGGCAGCTTCGGTAGCTCCGCTTTCTCCGGGGTTTTCGTAGTCCTGGCAGTGCTCGGAATAGTGGTCGGTGCAGGCTACATCTTGTGGATGCTGGAGAGAGTATTCTACAGAGAGCCCAAAGAGCAATACGACGGCGTAGGTGATGCTGACAACATGGAGAAGGCTTATATATTCGCCTTCGTGGCATTGATAATGCTCTTCGGGGTATATCCCAAATTGCTTCTCGATGTCATCGGGCCTGTATTTAACGGCTTCGTTGGCTAAGTTGGAGGTTTTGTGGCAGTAAAGGAGATAATGGTGGCAGTAGGGGCGGTGATAAAGGATGAAAGCGACCAGGTGTTGCTGGTGAAGCACCGACCCGAGAGGGGAGGATTCTGGCAGGGGAGGTGGATCTGCCCCGGTGGCAAGCTGGAGTTGGGTGAGAGGATCGAAGATGGGATCAGGCGAGAGATTAAGGAGGAGACTAACCTGGAGATAAGATTAACCAGCCCTCTGGCTCCCTTCGATCGAATCGTAGAGGCAGAAGGCCAAACAGAGCTGCACGTTATTTATATCAGCTATCTGGCAGAGAGAATCGAAGGTGATCTCAAACCAGATAGCGATGTGGGGGAAGCGCTTTGGGCTACCCGTAAGGATATTCTCAACATCTGGGAAGAGTTGCATGAGGACACCCAGAGACTGCTTCAGATAGCGAATATAGTTTAGGTCCTGGGGGATACAATTGAACTTCTGGCTGTTGTCACCTGAATTAAGCCTCTGCGGGATTGCCTTGGTGGTTATTTTGCTCGATCTTTTCATTGAGCAGAAGAAGGCGCTGGCTGGGATCAGCGTGATTGGCTTGATAATCCCCCTCGCTCTCACCATTGCCTTATGGGGCGAGCAGCAGGCTTCGTTTAGTGGAATGCTGGTGGTGGATAATTTCAGCCTTTTCTTCAAGTTCCTCATACTTGCCATCGCTGCCCTGGTCATCCTCTCCTCAGTGGAATATGCCAGCAAGTTCGCCCGTTTCCAGGGCGAATATTATGCCCTGATCCTTCTCTCGGCTGGGGGAATGATGCTGATGGCATCCACTGGAGAGCTCATATCAATATATATAGCTCTGGAGCTTTCGAGCATTTCACTGTATGCCCTGGCTTCTTTCCTTAAGGACCCCAAGTCCAGCGAAGCGGGGCTCAAATACATGATTCTGGGTGCGATAAGCTCGGCCATCCTGCTCCTGGGCATGGCCTTTGTCTTCGGGCTCACCGGCACCACTCACCTCGACCAGATCGCAGCCAATGTAGGCGGGCTGATCGCCGGGGGGCAGCTAACGGATAGTCCAGCGCTGCTTCTGGGCATAGTCTTCCTGGTTGCCGGCTTCGGATTCAAGATCGCATCCGTACCTTTCCAGATGTGGGTTCCCGACGTCTACGAGGGAGCGCCAACGCCGATAACAGCTTATCTCTCCGTGGCAAGTAAGGCTGCTGGTTTCGCCGTTATTCTCAGGGTTTTCTATACCGCCTTCGGAGCCGAGGAGATTAGCGGAGACTGGGCAATGATCTTCGCGGTGCTCGCCGCCATCTCTATGACCCTCGGCAACGTGGTCGCTATCGCGCAGAGTAATATAAAGCGAATGCTAGGATACTCCAGTATCGCCCATGCTGGCTACATCATGGTAGGACTGGCCGCCATCGGCACCCTGGGCAAGGGCGGAGTGCTTTTTTTCCTGGTCGGCTACGCTCTGGCCAATCTGGGTGCTTTTATTGCTATCATCGCCATTTCCAACAAGACCGGCAGCGACGAAATCACCGACTATTCGGGCATGGCTCGAAGGTCGCCGGTAATCGCCCTTATCCTAGCGTTCTGTCTCATCTCGCTAATAGGAATCCCGCCCACGGTGGGATTCATGGCCAAGTTCTACATCTTCAACGCCGCGATTCAGGGGAACCTACTGTGGCTGGTGATTATCGCCGTACTCAACTCCGTCGTCTCAGCCTACTACTATCTGAGAGTAGTAAAGCTGATGTACGTCGGCGAGCCTGCGTCTGAGGAGGCTATCCCTTCATCCATCCCCCTGCGCATCACCCTGGCTGTTACTTCGTTGGGTGTCCTCATCCTCGGCATTTATCCGTGGCTCGTGCTTCGCCTGGCGGAGACCGCAGTCGCGGCGTTTCCCTCGTCACCGTTGCCTTAGCTTGCTGGGTAGGTTGCCCGACGTCGGGCAACCTACCCATGGACGGATGTCCCGACAATTTTCATCATCCGCTGGTGGTCAACCGCCCATGAGGGTTTTCTATAACTTCAGACTTGACCCCCCTGCATCATCCGCGCTAAGATTTCCTGGGGACAAACGGTATGTTAAACTGCCGGCTAAGCATCCAGATTGAGGAGCCTTTCGTCGGCCTTGTCGCTGAGGATTGGATAAAGCGAGTGGTAGAAACCACGCTCGTTGCCGCTGGTATGGATGGGCCGGTGGACATCGGCCTGGTTATCGCTGGCGATGACACTGTCCGCAACCTCAACAGAGACTATCGGGGAGTCGATAATACAACCGATGTGCTCGCCTTCGCCCTTTCCCAACCCGGTGGCGACGAGGTCGAACATTTTATCATGCCTCCAGACAAGACCCTTCATCTAGGGGAGATCTTCATTTCCTATCACCAGGCCGAGAGACAGGCCGAAGAACACCATCATCCCCTGGAGCGGGAGCTTGCGCTTCTGGTCGCTCACGGCGTACTACACCTCCTGGGATATGACCATGAAGAACCTCAGGCCGAACAGGCCATGAGGGCTATGGAGAGCAGAGTCCTGGATGCAATCGGAAAAGAATAAATACGTGTGATCCCTCCGCTTCTCTTCTGATTGAACAACCAGCCCCCTTAAGATATAATAAGGTAGCATCGTGACTCCTGTCACGACGGTGGATTCGTTGCCACGGGAGTGGCAACGCTACGCGCTTGATATAATAACGGGCAGAATTAGCAGCTAGTTTGACCTAGTTTTGGCTGTGTCGAGATATAAATGGCACCAGAGGTCTTCTATCGGAAGTGGCGGCCGCAAACTCTAGCTGAGGTAGTGGGACAGGGGCCTGTTACCCAGACACTGGCCAACGCTCTGAAGATCGGACGAGTGGCACACGCTTACCTCTTCTGTGGCCCCAGGGGCACAGGCAAGACCAGCACCGGCAGAATCCTGGCCAAGGCAGTCAATTGCCTCAGCGACGAAGTGGAGAAGCCGTGCAACTCCTGCAGCATGTGTCAGGCGATCAACGAAGGTCGAGCCCTGGACTTGGTGGAGATCGACGGTGCCTCAAATCGAGGTATCGACGAGATCCGTGACCTCCGTGAGAAGATAAACTTCGCACCCATCTCAGCCAAATACAAGGTCTACATCATAGATGAAGTGCACATGCTGACTGAGCCTGCGTTCAATGCATTGCTCAAGACACTGGAGGAGCCACCACCCCATGCCATCTTCGTCCTGGCAACCACCGAGGTACACAAGATACCGCTGACTATCCTGTCCAGGTGTCAGCGGTTCGATTTTCGCCGCCTCTCCCAGGAAGACATGGTTAACAAGTTGCAGGAGATATGCGACCAGGAGGGCATACGTACAGAACCACAGGCGCTCAAGCTAATCGCCAAAGCAGCCACCGGCAGTCTCCGCGACGCAGAGAACCTGCTGGAGCAGCTTGTTCTTCACCATGGTTCGGATTTCGGTCTGGAGCAGGTTAATGAGAAATTGGGCCTCAGCAGCGATCAACGCATTCACCAGCTAGCAGAGCATATTTTGAATAAAGATGTCGCTGCTGGGCTGGCAACCATAAATAGCGTTTCCGTCGATGGAATTGACCTTCGTCAGTTTAACCAGGGACTGGTGGAATATCTGCGAGGACTACTTATGGTCAAGGCTGGCGCGGAAAAGACCACCGACTTCGCTGATGATGTGGTGCCCGAAATGAAGCGGCTAGTGGCCAGTGTATCGATGGCGGAGCTGTCAGAGGTGATCAAACTCTTCGCCCAGGTTGACTTCCGCGCAGACCCACAGTCCACGCTCTCCCTCGAGCTTGCCCTGGTTGATTGCGCCTTGGCTGCAGAGGGAGAACCTCAGAAAGCTACCCCCGAGGAGAAGGTTGACATCACGCCAGCAGTTGACATAAAGCAGCCTCGTCCCGAGAGGACAGCCCGAGAGCAAGCGGCTCCCGAGGTTCAGATGCCGGTGACCGAAAAGCTGCCAGCAACAGAGAGCGCTGAGGCTGCCGTGCCGCAGTCTCCTCAGAGCATTGATCAGATTCGCCAACACTGGGATGCGTTCGTCAATGCGTGCCGAGGGATGGGCTCCAGCGGGAACCTGGATGCTCTCCTGAGAAAGGCTTGCGAGGCAGTGGCACTCGAAGGCGATACCCTGGTCCTGGGCTTCTACGCGGATTTTCACCGGGGTAAGATCGAGGACCCCAAGTATCGCCATCTCGTGGAGAAGAAGCTACAAGAGGTGTTCGGAGTTCCTTACCATGTGCGTTGCATCCTTACTCCTAAGGACAGGGGGGCCAAGACACAACAGCAAGCACGTAATCCTGTGGTGGATGCAGCTCTGAAGATGGGTGCCAGGATCATCGAAGAGGAGCAGGGAAGATGATGAATAAAGCGATCTTGCGCCAGGCGAAGCAGATGCAGGCGAAACTGGCCAAGGCCCAGGAGGAGTTGGAGAAGGCTACTGTGGAGGTTAGTTCCGGCGGTGGCGCGGTCACCGTCGTTGTCAGCGGGCAGCAGAAGCTGTGCTCCATCAAAATATCACCTGAGGCAATCGATCCTGATGATGCTGAGATGCTTGAGGACCTGGTACTGGCTGCTGTCAATGAGGGAATGGAGAAAGCTAAAGAGCTCGCCGCCAGCCAGCTTAGTGCCATAACCGGAGGACTCAACATCCCCGGCTTATTCTGAGATTGTTCCGAAATTTGGATTTCTTC
>CAYVES010000008.1:0-32380 GCA_964449845.1 uncultured Dehalococcoidia bacterium | reverse complement strand
GATGCTAGAGAAGAATTTTGCCGGAGCCATTGACTTAAACAATATAGTATGTTGTGTTCTCCACGGATGCCCTGAAATCCAACCCCAAATGGGTCCAAGCACAGTTCAACCTGCCATATTGGAATAGAGACGTATAGACTTTCTTCGTTCTTGGCTCACTTGGTGGAATCTAGCAAATACCTTGGTATCGCCACAGGCTACCAGGGGGGTAGAGTAGATAAGCGAAAGGTCAATAATCTCCTAAGGGGATTTGGACTTTGGGGCCAAGGAGTTAGGCTTCTACACTGCTGTGCGCTGCAAGGAATTGCTACATTGTCTCGTGCTCTGGCCGAGAGCCGTAGGTTGGGTTACTGCCTTTATTTTTTGCGGTCAAAAAGCCTGGCCGTACTAACGGTTCGCACTTATGCTGCTTCCGTTTTCCTGAGCGGGAAAGTCTTACCCTCCCAAGTAAGCCTTCTTTACATATTCGCTGCTCGCCAGTTCTTGGCTATCACCTTGAAGAACAACTCTCCCGGTCTCCAACACGTAACCCTTGTGGGCTAGGCTTAGTGCCAAGCGGGCATTCTGCTCAACTAGAATAATGCTAATTCCTTCCTGGTTAATATCGGCGATGATTCTTGCTATTTCCTGCACCATAATCGGTGCCAGTCCCAAGGTTGGCTCGTCCATAAGAAGTAGCTTCGGTTTGGACATCAATGCTCGCCCAATGGCCAGCATCTGCTGTTCGCCCCCACTTAAACTCCCCGCTGCCTGAGATTGTCTCTTCTTTAATATTGGGAAACTCTCATGAACACGTTCCAGGTCCCTTTTTATTCCTTTCTTGTCCTTTCTTATATGGGCGCCTGTGAGTAAGTTCTCGCGAACCGTCATCTGGCCGAATAGCTTCTTCCCCTCAGGGACATGGCTGATTCCCAATTTAACGATATGTCGAGGGGATTTGTCATCTATTCTCTGACCCTGGAACCAGATCTCCCCGCTGGTAGGGTGCTTCAAGGCTGATATGGTCTTCAGGGTAGTGCTCTTCCCAGCCCCGTTTGCTCCTAGAATAGCAGTAATCAGCCCCTCAGGAGAGTCCAGAGAGATTCCTTTGACGGCTTCGATCTTATCATAATGAACATGTAAATTTCGGACTTCAAAGAACATACCCGCCAACTCCTTGGGAAGCCGCTTCGGTTAAGACCTCAGACAGCGGTCTCTCCAGGGCCGAGATAAGCCCGGATGACCTCTTCGTTTTCCTGTATCTCTGCTGGTGTACCTTCAGCGATCTTCCGACCGTAGTTCATCACCACTATACGGTCGCAGAAGTCCATAACCACCGCCATATTGTGCTCAATGATAAGAATGGTAACTCCTCTTTGCCTAATGCCTCCTAGGTGACCCAGAAGCACTGCTATTTCCTGCGGGTTCATGCCTGTAACCGGCTCGTCCAGGAGTAAGATCTCGGGTTCCGTGGCCAGAGCTATAGCTACCGCCAGAGATCTCTGATGCCCATGCGCAAGATTACCAGCCAACTCATTGCCTAATTTTGCCAGGCCCAGAAAATCAAGCACCCCCAAGGCTTTCTCCTCTATTTGTTTTTCCCTCCTCCGAGTTGAAGCGGTATGAAATATGTCATGCCAGAACCAGATATGTGCCATGCGATGGCAGCCAATAATTACATTCTGCAGGACCGTAAGATTCGTAAACAGAGTGGTCAATTGAAAGGTTCTAACTAGCCCCTTTGCAGCTATTTTATCGGGGCTCAAACCAGTTATGTCCTCCTCTCTAAACAATATCTTGCCCTGAGTCGGGGGCAAGAAGCCGCTGATCATATTAAATACGGTGGTCTTCCCGGCGCCATTCGGCCCGATCAAGCCCACTATCTCGGCCTCGTTGATATCCAACTCTAGGTCTTGCACCGCGGCTAGGCCGCCAAAGTATTTGGACAGGCTTCGCGTTGCCAGTAGTGACACTTACCCTCAACTCCTTACCGGTAAGCCGGTTCTAACGGATGGGATATACTTACGCAACCCTATCAAGCCCTCTGGGAGAAGCCAGATGGTGATGATGAGGATGATGCCGAACGCGGCTGGCTCATACTCCCTGGCAATTCCAAGAAACTCTGGTAACACAGTTAGCGTGGTAGCACCCAATACCGGGCCGACCGGAGTGCCGATGCCGCCAAATAGTGCGTATAACAACATGTAGAGCGTCTTGTGCAGGGTAAATTGATATGGGGACACCAAATAGTAATAGTGAGCGAGGAAGCTTCCAGCCACTGCGGCAAAAGCACAGCCTATGGCAAAGGCGATGACTTTGTATTTCACCGTATTAATGGCTACGCTTTCCGACAAAACATCGGATTGTCGGACGGCGGTAAGGGTTAGACCGAATCGGGAGTGCTCTAATCTGGACATGACAACCCAGGTTAAGAACAGTAGTATCAGCGCTAGGTAACAGTAATGAAGCCTAGAGGTAAAATCGATGGTGATTAAGCCCGGAATCCGAAAAAAAGGAGGCGGGATATTGAGGATGCCGGTCGCGCCGCCAGTGAAGCCCCTCCACAAGACGATGATCAACCTGAATGCCTCGGCAAAAGCCAGGGTCATTATAGCGAAGTACAATCCTCTTATCTTTGCTCTTAGTGGGAGGAAACCTATTGGCATGGCTATTAGGGCGGCTACCACCGCTGATATGGGTAAGCACAACCAGAAACTCAAGCCCAATTTTGTGGCGAGCAGCGCCGAGGTATAGGCTCCAATGCCCATGAAAGCGGCATGGCCTATGCTTAGTTCCCCGGCTAGAAACACAAGCCTTATGCTCAAGCCCAGGATTATGTTGATCGCGACTACGATAAGCAAGTGAAGATAATGCTCATTTAACAGAGGTGGTATCAGGAGCAAAAGCAGGGCCACCACCAAATAGATGAGGATGCTGAGCTTGGGCCTAGGCAACACCGAATAACCCCCTGGGTCTAACAAACAGTATTAGAATAATGAGCACAAAGAAGATTAAATGGCTAACTAAGGGACTAGCATAGAAGATAGCAAAGCTCTCTATCTGGCCCAAGATGAGCCCACCAAGGACTGCCCCGGGGATGCTCCCCATCCCCCCCAACACGATGATGACTAAGGCTTTGATCAGCGTCGCCCCACCCATAAAGGGACCGATGGGCTGCACTATCCCCATTAAGCCCCCAGCGGCAGCGGCCAAACCGCAGCCGATCGCGAACCCGGCGCTGGAAATGCCCTCAACATTTATCCCCTGCAACAAGGCTGCCTCTCGGTCCTGAGTAATGGCCCGCATCGCCCGGCCAATCCCTGTCCGGTAAATGAGGGCAAGCACGCCCAAGATCAAGGCTAGACAGGTAAGGACTATCATCAGTTTTTCCTTGGAGATGGTCAGATAAGTAGATTGGAGCATTCCTGGAATGGGGGAGGGGATGGCCTTTTCAAGGCCCCCGAAGAAGAATAGGGCACCACTTTGGAGGATCATCATCAGCCCCAGAGTCATGATAAGAGTTGAGAATAGCTCCCGACCTACTCGACGCAGCAGCCCTTGATCTACAGCCACCCCGATTAGCCCCCCCAGCAGTATGGCCAGGACGAGGGCTGCCCAGTAATTAAGCCCATTTTCCACGGTGAAGAAATAAGTGGCGAAGGCGCCTGCCATGTAGAACTCCCCATGGGCGAAGTTAAGGATCCACAAGATGCTGAAGACCAGGGCGAGTCCCAAGGCTATCAGGCTGTAGACAGCACCACCGATCAAGCCATTAACTATTATCTGAGGAATCAGTTCCATTACACTCCGGTGGGCTCCCTCTTGAGCCTATCCAAAAATATGTTGAGCCAAGACTTACCGCCTTGGCTCAACATAAATCAAAGTCCCCACGATAATGGACGATATCGCCTAGGACTTAGCCTTACTCGGCTGGGGCATAGAATATAGCGTCCATTAGCCCAGCATGCTCCAGCGCCCCATCGTGGATAACGGAGAACATGACCGCCCTTATCAGCTGGCGCTTAATGCCAAACAAATCCTCCCCGCCCCAATAGGCAGGCCCATGGGCACACTCCCACTCCAGGTCTTCTAGAGCATCTCGAACGGCAGCGGTATCCAGGGTACCAGCCTCCTCAATAGCCATGGCATAAGAGTGAACAGCATTATAGGCATCCAGAGTGCCGACCATAAACGGCTGCTCGTCATACCTCTCAACATAGCTGTTGTAGAAATCCACATACGCATCCGGAGTCACCGGGGACTCGGGATCGCCGGCCAAGACCATCATCCCCTCAGTCGCTTCCATGCCGGCTATCGCTACTATCGCCAGCGGCGGCTGAGCGGACAGGGCGACTATTTTCCCCTCATAGCCTCGGTCATGGAGTTCTGTTAGTAGGAGCGCTGCTTCCCCTGTGGTAATAACACCCATGTCGATGAGGTCAGGGTCATAATGGGTTAGGATATCTAGAACCAATGCGGCAGCCTCTCCTGTTGTAATGCCCCGGGGGACGAACTCACTGGCTAGAACCTCGAACCCGTTATCAATTGCCGCGGCGCGCACAGATGGCTCCACCTCGTAACCACTGGCATCAGCGGGGTTAAGCATGACCACCGTTTCGATCCCGGGCCAGTACTCTGTCTCCGCCAGCCAGGTATAGAAGCCTCCCAGAAATCCCACACCACCGGGAAAGCACCTGAAATGAAACGGCTTATCGGTAGCAGTGGCTGAGAAGGCGCTGGCCATGTGCTGGACCAAGACGTCGTTCGCCTCATAAGTTGGGGCTGCGCCTAAACAGGCAGCGGAGCTGATGGGGCCGATAACGAACTTGATGCCGTCACTGACAAAGCTCGTAGCTACGGAGACCCCGCCTTCAGAGGTGAACTCATCGTTCCCAGAAACTATCTTTATTTCGTAATTCTTGCCGCCAATGGTCAATCCACCAGCATCATTAATCTCCTCGGCCGCCATCTCCGCCCCACGAGGCATCCCTATGCCTACAGCAGCTGCCGGCCCCGACAGCGGGGCGCTGACCCCGATCTTTACCACTTCTTCTCCCTCCTCACCACAACCAGTGGCAACAAAGACCAAGGTCAGTATTAGGCTTAACATCAAGCCAAAAATCGCCGCCAATTTCCTTCGGTTAATCATTTGGTTCCTCCTTCCCTAAGCTTACCCGACCACTAACTAAGACAGCCGCGTTACTCAGCGCTACCGGGCTTATAGGCACTCCCTCTTCGTGGGGCTATCCCAGGCAATAGACCCAAGGCTTGTGCAAGGATAGTATTGTATTCGGCAGCGAATGTCAATAGTGTGCCCTCGCTACAGCTTAGTGATACATCAACCCGTGACAGGGTTACAGAAGAACTCTATTTGCCGCTCGTATCGAGCTTGCTAGTTTGTAAGGCGGTACTCAAAGATCTGTGACTCGGCATCGATGCTTTTGTGAGCCTGATATGACCCCTGGTCGATGAGGAATCAAGGTGTCGAAAGAATCTAGAGCCACCCTATTTCGAGCGGCTCCAGGTTCAATTCAAAGGTACTGTGGGCCATACAGGACAATATCAAGAACCTTGAGCCTAGCGTTTGGCCTGTAGTTGTTTGCCCAACAAAACCCACAATTGTTGTCCCGATTGAACATTATGACGGTTTGTTCAGTTCGGAAAGGGCTCCCAAGGGAAATGCGTGTTGTCTCCGAGTTCAAACCCTATTGGCTTACCAAACGGGAACACATGCTATGATCTAATTTGCCCTTCTCTCGTCAACCACTTCACCAGTGGCGGACACCAGTTGAATTACCATAGGCATCTGTCCCAAGGCATGGGTTGAACAGGAGAGACAAGGGTCATAGCAGCGAATGGCAGCCTCGACCCGGTTGAGTATCCCTTCACTAAGCTTTCCAGCTTTGATAAATCCCTTAGCTACTTGGAAGACAGCGCGGTTCATCGCAGCATTGTTATGACCGGTGGCCACAATCAAGTTGACTTTGCGAATCATACCGCTTGGATCTATCCAGTAGTGATGGATAAGGGTCCCCCTCGGGGCTTCAACCACTCCTACTGCCTCTTCGTTGAACTTGGAGGAGGTGACCCATATCTCTGTAGAGCAGATGAGGTCGTCTTCTACGAGAGACTTTATCCTTTCAGCGGCATACAGTGTTTCGATCATTCGGGCGTAATGGTAGTATAATGACCCCTGCACCACTCCATTATTGCTCAGCTTCTTGAAGTTCTGTAACTCCTCGTCGGCCAGAGGGGTGGTGATCCCATCAGCAACATTCAGTCTGCCCAGTGGTCCCACGCGGTAAATGCCATCAGGATAACCCTTCTTTTTATAGTAGGGGAATTTGAGGTAGGACCAATCCTCCACCCTCTCTTCAATGATAGAAAGGTAATCGCTGGGATCAAACCCGTCTTCCAGAATAACCCCTTTATCATCTTTCAACCTCAGTTTTCCATCATAAAGCTCGAGGTTGCCTTCGTCGTCTATTAGCCCTAGATAACCGGAGGCGAAGCTGGCGAAGCTGGCAGCCTGCTCGCCTTGTTGAGCATAGTAATCCTTGATCAGGTCAAGAGCGAGCTGGACATCAGCGATAACCCCGTCCACCTGCTGAAAGATTTTCTCACGCTCCTCGGGCGGAAGCGCCTTATTCATCCCACCGGGGATGGCAGCATTGGGATGCACCTTTTTGTCGCCAAGGGTCTCCAGTATCTCCTGGCCAAACTTGCGCAGTAATACCCCCTTTTTGGCGATTTCAGGCTTTTCCGCGATGAGCCCCATGATATTTCTCTTGGCTGGCTCGGCGTCCATGCCAAAGAGTAGATCAGGGCTGGCGAGATGGAAGAAATGGAGCGAGTGAGACTGAACGATCTGAGCCATGTGCATTAGCTGGCGTAGCATCTTTGCCGTCGGAGGGATCTCGACCCCCAAGAGGGCATCTCCAGCTTTGGCTGAAGCGAGGTGGTGACTTACCGGGCAGATACCGCAAATCCGACTGGTGATGACCGGCATCTCCCAGAACAGTCGCCCTTCACAGAACTTCTCAAACCCCCGCACTTGGGTCACATGAAACCTGGCATCAGCCACGTCCCCCTGCTCATCGAGATGGATAGTCACCTTCCCATGCCCCTCAACGCGGGTAACTGGATCAATCACGATCTTTGTGCTCATTTAAAAGGCCTCCTCAATCAAAGCGCATCATGTCGCTGGGAAGCACAGGAATTCTGCCCTCCAGAAGTTCTGCCACGGCATAGTGAATAGCCTTAGAAGAAGGCGGGCATCCTGGAACATAGCAATCAACCTTAACCACCTGGTTTACCGGCTTAACCTGCTCCAAAAGTGGAGGAATGTCCTCCGAAGAAGGGATTTTGCCTTCTTTGGTGCTCTCAGTCTCAATATAATATCTGCGAAGAACATCCTCCTTGCTGAAAAGATTGCGCATGGCGCATATACCGCCAAAACAGGCGCAGTCACCCCAGGCCATAAGTATCTTGCAGTTGGCTCTCAGCTTCTTGAGGACCTCTTCATCTTTTGTAGTGCTAACTGCTCCCTCAACGATCCCGACATCGACCGGTGTGAACTCCTTGATATCGGTTATCGGGCTTCTGGTAAATTCCACCTGCTGAGCCAATTCGATTATGGCCTCATCTATATCCAGGAAAGACATATGGCAACCTGAGCAACAATCTAGCCACGCAGTAGCGATCTTAACTTTGGCCATAGTCAACCTCCTGGCTCGGGCTTCAAGTTGTGTCCTAGCTTCTTGGAAAGCTCTATCAGTATCTCCTGGTCTTGAAGTACGCCCTCTTTGGGTTGAAGCGCTCGCCGGGCCTCAGAGATGCTCCCATCCATGCTCATATACTTGCCTTCCCTTTCGGCCCAGATGGGTGATGGCAGAACCACATCGGCCATGGAGGTAACAGCCGAGTGATAACTTGCCTGCACCACCAAGGAATCCATCCCCTTGAGCCGGCCCACGAGTTCCTCGTCTTCTTGTTCATCAGCGAGAAGGAGATAGGCCCCCTTCAGCCCGTCTCCCTGTATACCTTTGGCCGCTAACCCTAGCTCCCAGGCACCGCGGCTGTTGGCATTGGGTTTAAGCGAGATAACCCTTAGCCTCTCCCCCGACAGATTCCCTGTCAAATCGGCCAGGTTGAGAAGGGAGGTAACAAGGCTTGGGTCGTTCCTCTTCAGCAATCCTTCTCCATAGATTATGACCCCGTGTTCCGCCCCGCCATACATCTTTGCTGCCGACTCCAGGTCTCCTATCTCGATGCCTGTAGCTCTACTCACCTCGTCTGTCTTATTCTGGCTCAGGGATTGGACAAGCTCTGCTGGCGCCTTCTGGCGCTTGACCAGGCCCTTATCGATAAGGATTTTGCCCAGCCCGTTGAAGAGAACCCCTTCGCTACCCCTCTCAGGTTTTAGCCAAAGGTCACTCCAGAGAGGGAAAACATCCGCTACCGGGTCAATCACTATCAACTTTGCTCCTCGCTGGCTTATTGCCCGCCGGATGAGGGAGCCGATAACGGGATGGCTCTTCATGGGGTCGGCGCCCGCCACCAGGATACAATCTGCTTCAAGTATTTCCTCTATGGAGCACTCGATTTCCAGTCCTCTCCCCTTGTCGTGGAACTGCTCAATACCCTCGGCAATCAGGCGATAGCCTCTTCCATCCAGGGTATCGACGCTATCGCTACCCATGGCCCCGTGCACAAACTTGTGGAACAGCGAAAGCGTTTCATCAGGATACCTGGTTGAGATTACACCGGCAAAACCCTCTTTTAGCCCCCTCAGTTTCTCGGCGGCTGCCTCTATCGCCTCATCGATAGTGCATTCCTCCAGTTTGCCTTGCCCATTCCGTACCAGCGGAGAGGTGAGCCTGGGGCGCTCGTCCCCAAGCAATCCAAAACGACCTTCTTTGCATAGAGGGCCCCTTAGCTCTTTTAGGGCTGGTGCTTCAATTCTCACCAGATTATTATCCTTAACGAGCACATTCAACTCACAGCCAACGCCGCAGAGAGGACAAACGGTCCTTATCTGCTGGCACTCGCTGGTCTTGCCTTTGTAAAGGCTGAGCTTAGACAGAATAGCCCCTGTAGGGCAGGCCTGCACACAGGCTCCACAGGAAACACAGGATGACTCCCCTAACGGCTGCTCAAGATCAGCAGTTACTACTGTCCTCCAGCCACGCTTACCGAAATCCAGGGCATGAATCGCCGCTACTTCACTGCATGCTCGAACGCACCTGCCACAGAGGACGCAGCGGTTATGATCAATCACCAGGTAATCACTCAATGAGTCAACAGGCAGGGAAGGAAAGGTATAGGGATAGCGCACGTTATCCATCTGATAGCGGTAGGCCAGCTTTTGTAGCTCGCAGTCTCCGCTTTGCTCGCAGAACATGCAGAAGTGATTGCGCTCGGTGAAGATAAGCTCCAATATGAGGCGGCGATATTTCTCCAGCTGCTCCGTGTGGGTTCTTACCACCAGTCCATCCCTGGCAGGATAGGTGCAAGAAGGCACCGGTCTCCTCTCCCTTTCAATTTCCACTACACACATCCGGCAGGCCCCGACATCGCTTAACCCCTCAAGATGGCAGAGGGTAGGCACATCAATGCCATTGGCCTGGCAGACCTCAAGAACGGTGACCCCTTCTTTACATTTAACCTGCCTGTCATTTATTGTCAGGGTAATCTCTTTCATTGCCTATTCCTCTTCAACCTCGAGGTCACATCTCAAGCACCTGCTGGCCTCATCTATAGCCTCCTCTGGGCCATAAGGCAGGGCCACTTCCTTAAACGAGGCTTTTCTCTCTGTCATCGGGATCTGGGTAGTTTTGACCCTGGCTCTCTCTCGAGTCTCCTCCTCTGTCGGGGGCTGGGAAGGGATGGCAATTGGCTTGTAGCCGTTGCGCTCTACGAAAGGAGAGAACTCTTTCCCTTGAAGGTACCTCTTGATAGAAGAGGCTGCCCTTTGGCCAGCAGCGATAGCTTGGATTACCGTTTGTGGGCCGCTGACTGCATCCCCCCCCGCGAAGATCCCGGTATGGTCGGTGGCCAACGTTCGCTCGTCAGCGACTATGGTTCCCCCTCTGCCGATTTTGATGCCATTGTTCCTAACGAACGAGGTGTCAGGCCTTTGACCTATAGCTTCGATGAGCGTATCGACGTCTGCCCTATACTCAGACCCCTCGATTGGGTAGGGGGTTCTCCTTCCACTTCTATCAAACTCCTTTAGCTCCATCTGGGTGCACTCCAAGCCCGAGACCTTGCCATTGTCGCCTAATATCTTGGTGGGAACCGTGAGGAGGTGGAAAAGGACCCCTTCATCCTCTGCAGCCTCTATTTCCTCCGCAATCGCGGGCATGTCTTTCCTCTCCCGCCTGTAGAATATATGTACCTCCTCGGCCCCTTTTCTTAAAGCCACCCTGGCCGCGTCGATCGCGGAGTTGCCCCCACCAACAACCGCCACCATCTTTCCGACCTTTACTTCTTTTCCTAAATTAGCCTCTCTTAGAAAATCGATAGCATCATGGACTCCCTCCAGGTCTTCGCCTGGGATATTCATCTTATCTCCCTTATGGGCACCAGCGGCGACGAATACTGCTCGATACCCATCTGCGAGCAAAGATTCGAGGTCATCAACAGAGGTGTTCAGCCTTATATCTACCCCAAGCTTTTCAATCGCTTCGATCTCCTTTTTCAGGATGTCCTTGGGCAGGCGGTACTCAGGAATGGCCACGGCCAGCATTCCGCCGGCCACCGGCAGAGCTTCAAATACGGTGACCTGGTAGCCGTCCTGGGCCAGGTCGTAGGCGGCGCTCAGCCCCGCCGGGCCAGCCCCGATTATGGCGACCCTGTCCTCTCTCTTCTCGGATATGGGGGGCATATACTCAATGCCTAGCTCATAGGCGTAATCAGCAACAAATCTCTTGAGCTCCCTGATTGCAATAGGCTCATCGATCTGGCCACGGCGACATTTAGCTTCACAGGGGTGGTGGCATACCCGACCGCAGACGGAGGGAAAGGGATTGCGCTGCTTGATCAAGCAATAGGCTTCAACAAACTTGCCCTCCTTGATCAAGCTGACGTATCCGGGGATGTCGAGTTCCACGGGGCAGGTATGCTGACAGGGGGCCCTGAATAGAGCCTGGCATACGCCGGCAGGGCATCTCTTATCGATGATATGAGCCTCATATTCCTCGCGGAAATGGCGAAGTGTGGTTAGAACCGGGTTGGGAGAAGTCTGCCCCAGGCCACAGAGAGATGCCGAGGCAACCATCTCACCCAATTCTGCCAGGACGTCGATGTCCTCCATTGTTCCTTTGCCCTGGCTGATCTCGCTGAGAATCTCGAGCATCTTGGGAATTCCAGCCCGGCAGGGCACACATTTACCGCAGGCCTCGTCTTTGGTGAAGTCGAGGAAGAACTTGGCTACATCCACCATGCAGCTATCCTCATCCATTACAACGAGCCCACCAGAGCCCATGATGGCTCCCAGTGCGGTGACAGCTTCATAGTCAACTGGGGTATTCAGATGCTCAATAGGGATAACCCCTCCAGACGGCCCCCCTATTTGAACCGCTTTGAACTTCTTGCCGTTCGGTATCCCACCACCTATATCGAACACTATCTGTCCTAGAGGGGTCCCCAGTGGAACCTCAACCAGCCCGGTGTTGTTCACCTTTCCTACCAGACACAGGGTTTTTGTGCCCTTGCTTTTCTCGGTGCCGACGGAGGCGAACCAATCGGCCCCCTTCAGAATAATAGACGGGATATCCGACCAGGTCTCCACGTTATTGATGGTGGTAGGCTTGCCAAAAAGCCCTTTGTTTGCTGGGAAAGGGGGCCTCTGGCGCGGGTTTCCTCTTTTTCCCTCGATAGAACCCAAAAGGGCTGTTTCCTCTCCGCAGACGAAAGCCCCAGCGCCGGGGAATATATCAATAGAAAATTCGAAGTCGGTGCCCAGGGTATTCTTGCCCAGAAGCCCATACTCTCGGGCCTGGGCAATAGCATGGCTCAGAGTCTCGATGGCGAGGGGGTATTCAGCACGAACGTAGGCAAAGCCCTGGTGCACGTTACCTATGGCATAGGCTCCGATAGCCATGCCCTCAATTATCGAATGGGGGTTACCCTCCAAGACTGCCCGGTTCATATAAGCACCGGGGTCTCCTTCGTCCCCATTGCAAACTATGTATTTCTCCTCGCCCGGTGCACTACGGACGAAGCCCCACTTTGTGGCTGTGGGGAAGCCAGCCCCTCCCCGCCCCCGCAACCCCGACTTTCTGACCTCCTCGACGACATCCTCTGGGCTCATCTCCGTCAGGACCTTAGCCAGCGCTTGATAGCCATCTCTAGCGATATACTCCTCGATATTCATCGGGTCAAGGTCTTGATTACGCATCACCCTTATCTCTTGAAGCTTAAGCAGGGGGGCCTCCAGGTCCAGTATCCATTCTTCAACTGGCTTTCCCCCCACAAGGTGCTCATCCACAATTCGGGGAATCCTATCCTCAGCAAGGTCACAGTAGATCACCCTCCCGTTTGCAGGATGGATAACCGTGACCACAGGCTCTCGTCCGCAGAGTCCAATGCACGCTGCCTTCAACACGATGACATCCGATAGCCTGCGGGCTTCTATCTCGCGCAGAAAAGCTTGCAGAATCCTGTTTGCGCCTGAAGAGATGCCGCAGGTTCCCAGATGAACCTTGACCTGGATCTTCTTCTCCTGCTCCGCCAGTTCGTTTCGAGCCCGGTCCCTCAAATTCAGTAGCTCTGCTACAGACGCAAGTGGTTTCACCTTCGCACTCTCCTACTGGTAGGAACTCAGGATGTCCTTTAAGTCTCCACCCTTCACTTTTCTATGCACGTCATCACCGATAGCTATTACCGGGGATAGCCCGCAGCAGCCGAGGCAGCGCACGGTTTCTAGGGAGAACCTTCCATCCGGGGTGATGCCCCCAGGCTCAAGTCCAAAGTCTTTTCTCAAAGTATCAAGGAGTCTCTGCCCTCCCTTGACATAGCAAGAGGTGCCCATGCAAACCTGGATAACATGCTTGCCCTTGGGCACCATGGTGAAGAAGTGATAGAAGCTGACTATTCCATATACTTCGCTCAGAGGTATCTTTAAGTCCCTGGAGATGGTTTTCAGCACCGGCGGTGGCAGGTAGCCAAGCAATCCCTGTGCCTGCTGTAAAACCCTGATCAAGGCGCCGGATTGTCCGCCAGTATCATCGATCACCCTTTGAATCTGTCCGAAAATCCTTCCCGCATACCCGACCCCGCCTTCCCCCCGCGTCGGCACCTTGATGTCAGTTCCTTCCATCTACTGCCTCCTGCTTCGGGGTGCTGAACACACGTTCAGCCTGTTGTAATAATCTTGTCAGTGGATTTCCCTGTTGGATAGTTGGACATAGGAGCCAGGGGCTGAAGCTAACGCACGGAAAGTCCCTTGTGTCCCTACTATCTCTCTTGCCTCTATTGCCATATTACCACCCTGCTAGCAATACGGACTTCCGCCGTAATACCAGGTTGTACTTGCCGAAAACTCGCCTAGCGCTAGATGTCAGTAAGCATAAATGCCTAGCCAGAGCTGTGGAGGACTGAGCCAATAGGCCTACTTGAGGCTGCATTGGTGTCTGAGCCCAGCGAAGGTGAGACTCCAGCAACACATCGGGGCACGCCTGTGAATGTGGTCTGACCCACTTCATGGCGTGCCCCGCAGAAGACGGCGAGTGCCGGCACGGCACAACGCGAGCACTACTTAACCTCAGCCTTTTCCTTCTCCGCCAGCTTCTCAATCGACCTAAGGGCGGTATCGATGCCCTTTCCACAAAGCTTCATCTCTATCGGCTCGCCACCGCCCCACCTCTTGTAGACCCGGCACACCTGGCAGATGCTGGTATCGTCGCCTTTTGCTCCGTAATCGTCGAGCTTGCAGTAGGTCCCCTCTATCGCCCAGCAGGGTAGAGATTGGTACTTGAACGCAGGGCACTCCTCTCTAATCATCTCCGGGCATTGGCACATCTCCCAGCACGGCCTCTTTCCTTCCCAGAAACCCCCGGTCGGTTCAACCAGGATTTTCCCCTTTGCTTCTGCGATGACCCTCTCTATCTCGGCGATGTCCTCTACAGCCGTAACCCCCCTAAGGATCTCTTCCACCTGTTCGGCCACTTTCGATTTCATTGCTCCTGCCTCCTTTCCGCCATTATTTGATCGTCTCGGGCTCGTTAACCTGTGGAACATTCTTGGTCACCTCCTCCGGCGTTCTACCTTTTCTGAATTCATTTAACAACATTGAGTGCTCGTTGACATCCGTTTTGGTGCCTATTTTGGACCTTGCCTAAACGCAAGCAGCCTCACCGCCTGCTAGTTACTTGTACGTAGGCATATCCATCTAGGCATCTGCGCTTATGAAGGCGCTAGTTGCTTCAGTTGAAGGCACCGCTGGGATAGATTACAATGGTAGCAGAGGGAGCACGCCATGGATAGGATCAGGGTTCTGCTTGCCGAAGATCATGTAGTAGTACGCCAAGGTACTCGCCAGCTTCTGGAACGGGAACAAGACCTTGAAGTCATTGGCGAGGCGGGCGACGGGGAGGAGGCGATCCAGCTTGCTGCTGCACTCAAACCGGACGTGATCATCATGGACATTGCTATGCCCAAACTCAGCGGCATCGAAGCCACCAAGCAGATAAAGGCGCTCCTGCCCTCAGTCGCAGTGCTCATCCTCACTGGCTATGACTACGACGAGTATATTTTCAGCTTGCTGGAAGCGGGCGCTGCCGGCTACCTGTTGAAGAGCGTGAGCGGCGACGAGCTAATTGATGCTATTCGGGCAGTTAACGCCGGTGAGCCAGTGCTTCACCCTGTAGTCATTGGCAAGTTGATGACCCGCTTTAAGCCTTCGGCTGCCAGGCCCGCGGAGGCCCGACCCTTGGAGGTCCTGAGCGAACGTGAGATGGAAGTGCTCAGGCTGGCAGCCAAAGGCATGAGCAACAAGGATATAGGAGAGGCGCTTTTCATCAGTGTGCGCACTGTTCAGGCTCACCTGAGGAGCATCTTCAATAAGCTGGCGGTTGGTTCGCGCTCTGAAGCAGTATTGTATGGCCTAAGAAGGGGTTGGTTTACCCTAGAAGACCTCCCTTGAGAGATGGAGCATTCTGAGGCTTAGCCAATGAAAATCACGCGAAATCGCCATTTCTGGCTGATCCTGATCATATTTGGGCTTTGCACTCTCCTGCACTACGTTGAGCAAATAGGCATCGGCGAGACAACAGCTCCCAGCGTCCACTTTGGCCTGACTCGACATGCTCTGGACCGCATTCTTTTTTTGCTGCCTATAATCTATTCCGGATTCGTCTTCGGGCGAACCTGGGGGTTAGCCGCTTGCTTTGCTGCCTTTCTGGTTATGGTGCCCAGAGCCGTTTTTCTCTCGCCTGTTCCTCGAGATGCCCTTTTCGAGGTTGGGGGCGTCGTTGTGATAGGTGCACTGGCCAGCCAGTGGCTTTGGACGCGAACCAGGGAGAGAGAAAAATTCCGGGCAGCATTGGCTGAACTGGAGTCAGCGCACCAGTTGCTACAGCATTATGTTCGGTCTGCGCGAAACAATGAGAAGCGGCTGACCACGCTTAACGCCATCTCTACCATGCTCACCGAGTCTCTGGAGCTTGAGAACGTCCTACACAGGGCCATTCATATGGTCATGGAGCTAATGGACGTAGAGGTTGCCCTGATATTCTCCCTGGATGAGGAAGCCCAGGAACTGGAGCTTGTTGCCTATGAAGGTGTCTCTGATGAGTTTGCCCGGGCTGTGGACAGGATGAAGGTCGGCGAGGGCTTCAATGGAGAAGTGGCCAGAAGTGGCCAACCTACAGTCGTCGAAGATGCCTCGCGCGACCCCAGGCTGACCAGGCCTGAGGTTAAGAAAATGAAAATCCAAAGCCAGCTCATTGTACCCCTGACTCTCCGAGAGCGAGTTAGGGGCACGCTTTGCGTGGCTATGCGCCGCCCGCGGCAATTCCATCCCGGTGAAATAGAATTGCTCAGTGCTGTCGCTACGCAGATAGCAACTGCCATCGAGAATGCACGTCTTTATGAGAAAGAGCGTCTTACGGCACAAAGATTAGCAGCGTCGGAGAGGGACTATCGGGAGCTGTTTGAGAATGCCAATGATGCTATCTGGGTTCACGATTTGGCAGGTAATATTACCATCGCCAACAAGGCAAGCGAAAAACTCACCGGATACAGCCCGGAAGAGCTGACCCAAATGAACGCAAGGGTTTTTCTGTCGGACAAGGGCCTTAATCTAGCTGGGCAGATCCGGCGCAAGTTGATGCAGAAGGAACCGGTGGCACAGCCCTACGAGCAGCACCTGATCAGGAAGGATGGGGCGGAGGCGATTCTAATGGTGACCACCAGTTTGATCACAGAGGACGGAAAGCCCACGGGCTTCCAGCATATCGCCAGGGATGTCACTGAAGAGAAAAGGATGCAGGACAACCTGCGTTACTATCTGAGCCAGATTACTAAAGCTCAGGAAGAGGAACGCAAGCGTATTGCGCGCGAGCTTCATGACGATACGAGTCAAGCTCTTTATGCTCTTTCTCGCCAGGTGGACAACTTCCTGCGCAGCAATGTGAACCTGGCACCGGACGACGGTGCATTCCTTAAGGAGCTGCGCCAGCAATTGAATAACGCATTGGAGGGGGTACGTCGCTTCAGTCAAGCCTTGCGCCCGCCCATGCTGGATGACCTGGGTTTGCTGCCAGCAGTCCGCTGGCTGGTTGGCGAGATGGAGAAGCTCATGGAGACAGAGATTCATCTCAAAGTATCTGGTGCTGAGCGACGTTTCACTTCAGAGGTAGAGTTAACGCTTTTCCGCGTTATTCAGGAGGCGCTCGGGAATGTATGGAGACATGCCCAGGCCTCAAAGGCTGAGGTTGCCATAGAGTTTTGCGAAAGCAAAATCAGGGTATCCGTCAGTGACAATGGCAAAGGGTTTGAACCTTTGGAGAAAGTGGAAAGCCTACCTCGTACAGGCAAGCTTGGCCTTGCTGGGATAGAGGAACGCATGCGGTTGCTGGGAGGCAGCCTGAAAGTGCAATCCGAGCTTGGCAAAGGCACTACTTTGATTGCCGAGGCACCAATATAGGTGCAAAGTAGTTCCCGTCGGTAAGCCTGTTCTGCCGCTTGGCTATTCGCTATGTCTCCCTCGCTATGTATACATGGTTCGATTCTCAAGGTTCCTTATGCCGAGGACGAGCTTCTTCTCTCAGAAGACGAATGTTTTCAGCAGGGTAAAGATGCCAAGTATTATAGTAATTGCTCCAATAGCGATTTTCAGTTTTTGAGCAGTCACCTTCCTGACAACCATGGCGGCAAACGGGGCCGCTACAACGGAGCCTATGCTTGTAGCTGCTGCAAGCGTCCAGAAGATGTCCCCCTTAACAAATACATAACACAAGAAGCCCACTATGCACACCATAGCTTCAGCGACGGTGGTATTGCCTACCGAACTCCTTGCCTCTCCTCCGCTTATTATTTGCCCACCTGTTACCAATGGGCCGTACCCTCCCCCACTTATACCCTTATTGAAAGAACTCACGAGCCCTACGCCGACAAGGCCTTTCCAGGAAATGAGACCCTCGCGCCTTCTTCGTGCGAGGATTATGATCCCTATAACCAGGACCATCGCTCCAATATAGGCCTTGAGAGCAACCTTTGAAATATTTACCGCAGAGAATACGCCCACCAATGCCCCGATTATTCCACAGACAACAAGGACAAAAACGATCTTTGAATCAGTGGATCTTGGTAGATAACCCAGTCCCCCCAGCCTGTTTCTTATCTTCTCGTCCCGTCGGAAGTCCAGGCTTATGTTGCCCAGCCGCTGATGGGCGATCCCGCCGACCAGTCCGCCGACAAGCTGGCCCAAGAGCACAGCAGGGACGACCTCCAGGGGTGCAAATCCTACAATGAGTAACACCGGGGTCAAGGTGGTGCCGTAGCCCATGCCGAGGGAAGCATCCATGAACTCGCACAAGAGAGATATAGCGGCGATTGCTATAAATAGAGCTATCGTTATCTCCATATCATATCCACGAGAGAATAATCGCTAGTCCAAATAGCCCAAAGGCCCTTCCTAGTCGATGGTTGCATCATCACGGCCGCTGCCAGCGCAGCGCATTCATCTCCACACTGCAAGGTCCAGGTAGACACACCAAATCCTGACCTGAGGCTTCTGATTCAACCGCTCCTTTCCTGCCTTCGGCTCGGAATCATCAAGTCGGCTACTGGGTGGTTGAAGGAAGGAGGTAGGCTGCGGTACCGCCGAGAGAGAAGTTTCCTCTATCCCTGCTGTCACCTTTGCGTTTCCCATCACACTACCACCTTGCTGGCAAACTGACTTCCGCCATAGTGCCTGTTTCTACCTGTGGAAAACTCTTATGCCGCCAGCCGTTAGTAAGCATTTATGCCCGATGAAGTATATGACGGGTAGCTGGCGACGGGCATGGCGTTGCGGTTGGTTGTCCCACTGGCACGCCTGATAGATTTCAGTGAAGAGGAAGCCATCAAAGAACAGCTATGGTATAATACTAATGAGGGTTAGGTAGCGACTTGGACAGGATCAAGATTCTGATTGCCGATGACCATGCGTTGGTGCGTGATGGCACCCGCCAGATTCTGGAGCACGAACAGGATCTGAAGGTGGTAGCTGAGGCTGGCGACGGGGAGGAGACAGTGGAGCTCGCCACGAGGTTCAAACCGGATGTTGCCATAGTCGACATCTCCATGCCCAAGCTCGACGGTATCGAAGCTACCAGGCAGATCAAGGCGCTCTGCCCTTCCATAGCCGTGTTGATACTTACCGCCTATGACGATGAGCAGTTCATCTTCAGCCTGCTGGAAGCAGGGGCCGCTGGTTACCTGCTGAAGAGCATTCGTGGCCGTGAGTTGGTTGATGCCGTTCGAGCGGTATACGCCGGGGAGTCAGTGCTTCATCCTTCGGTCGCCCGCAAGGTTCTCGACCGTTTTGTTCCCTCTCCTGGTAAGCCCAGGAAACAGGAGTCACAGGAGGTGCTCAGCGAGCGAGAGATGGAAGTGCTCAGGCTGGTGACCAAGGGCTTAAGCAACAAAGATGTTGCCGGTGAGCTTTGTCTCAGTATGCGCACCGTTCAGGCTCACCTGGGACGTATCTTCAACAAACTGAACGTTGGCTCACGAACCGAGGCCGTGGTGTGCGCTCTGAAAGAAGGTCGGGTCACTCTCAATGATTTGCCCTAAGGATTGGCACTTGCGGGCACCTGAGGTGTAGAGGTGGTAGAAAGACTGCGGGCAAGCTGGCTGATGAGCGTTGTCCGTAGGCCAGGTTTTTGGCTTCTTGCAGCCGTATTGGTCCTGATAACAATTCCCCACTATGGGGAGACCTTGGAGCAACCGGCCTTCCTCACCCACGTGACGGATAACCTCGGTCTGGACCGGCACGCCCTCGAGAGGATTCTCTATCTGGCGCCAATAATCTGGGCTGGTTTCCTGTTTGGGCGGAGGGGAGCCGTTGTCGTTTCGCTGGTCGCTGTGGCCTGCATGCTTCCCCGTGCCGTCTTCATCTCGTCACACCCCGGGGATGCCCTCTTTGAGACAGGCGCCGTTTTCATCGTTGGCAATGTGGTAGCTTTTACCTTCCGGTCGCTGCACAAGGAGCGAGTGCGCCGCATCTACCTTGCTGCCGTCAATCAGATGTCCAGCGTCCTCTCTCAGTCTTTGGAGTTGAACCAGGTCTTGAGTAACGCCATTGACAACGTCATAGACGTGATGCACGTTGAGATTGCCCTGGTATTTCTATTGGAGGAAGAAGCTGGCGAGCTCGCCCTTGCCGCTTATCAAGGAGTATCAGAGGGATTTGTCCGCGGCGTTGGCAGGATCAAACTGGGAGAAGGCTTCAACGGCAGGGTAGCCGAGACAGGGCAACCGCTGTATGTGGAGGACGCTTCCCAACACGCTAATCTTACCAAAATGGCAGTGCGGGAGGAGGGTATTCGATCCCAGCTAATCGTGCCCCTGAAATCGAAGGGAAGGGTTGTGGGCACCCTTTGTGTGGCCACCCGTAGCCAGCGCCAGGTTCTTCAGGAGGAACTGGACCTGGTCACTGCCATCGGCAATCAGATCGGCGTTGCTGTAGATAACGCACACCTCTATGAGCAAGAGCGAGAATTCGCTGAGCAACTGCGGGCATCTGAAGAAAGGTACCGAGAGCTATTTGAGAATGCCCATGATGCTATATGGCTTCACGATTTGCAGGGAAACGTCATTGCCGCTAATAAGTCCTTTGTCAGGCTTACAGGATATTCCATGAAAGAGTTAGGGAACCTGAAGGCGGACGATCTGATTGCAGAAGGCTGTATTGACAGCGTCAGGGGGCTAGAAGACCCGGTCCTCGAGGGCGAAGCAGTGGGCCAGCTCTCAGAAGTTACGCTGGTTAAGAAGGACAAGTCCGAGGCGTCGGTTCAGTTATCCACTAGCCCTGTCTTCAGCAGTGGTCGAGTTGAAGCCTTTCAGCACGTCGCCAGGGATGTCACCGAAGAAAAGCGAATGAGGGAGAACCTGCGCTTCTACTTGCAGCAGGTTACCAGGGCCCAGGAGGAGGAAAGAAAACGCATTGCCAGGGAGCTTCACGACGACACCATCCAGGCTTTGGTTGTCCTTTCTCGTCAGTTGGATGACCTCGCCTCCAAGTCCAAGGGCCTGTCGAAGGAGGAGAGGCTGCTATTGGAGAGACTATGGGGGCAGACCAGCAACATTATGGAAGGCTTGAGGCGCTTGAGCCAGGACTTGCGGCCTGCGGCACTGGATCGCCTTGGCCTGCTGCCAGCGTTGGAATGGCTGGCCTCTGATGTGGAAAAACACTCTGGGATAACTGTGGAGGTCAAGACGGATGGTGCTGAACGGCGAGTCGCTCCCGAGGCGGAGCTAGTGCTGTTCCGCATCGTCCAGGAGGCGCTAAGAAATATTTGGCGGCATTCTCAAGCAACTAGTGCCCGGGTCACAGTAGAGTTCTACGACAACCAAACCAGGGTGACTGTCAAAGACGATGGCAAAGGTTTCGACCTCCGAAGTTCGATGGGCGATCTAACCAAAGATGGCAGGCTTGGCCTGGCCGGGATGCAAGAGCGAGCCAGGTTGCTGGGCGGTAGCTTGAAGGTCGAGTCTGAGCCCGGCAAGGGTACAACGGTGACCATTGAGGCGCCCATATGACCTTCTGAAGACATCCACGACAACACCCCCACACGAGATCGCCTGCCAGTGCAGCAGAAGTAAGACCTGCAATAAACCATCGTGACTGCTTCATAGGCCTATCACACCCCCTCTTCACTACCTCAAGATCGTCAGTATCTTGACCCTGTTCCACGTGCGTCCGCTCACTTTTGCCCTCATATCAAATTGACTTTCTGAAGGCTTGGGCAAAAGGCTGCCTCGAGTAAGCATATTCGCTCGACTCGCCGCTATCCCCGACAAGCATAAATGCTCGCTGATGCTTAGGTTTGTACCGTGTTTTTGGCAACTACAAAAAGGCATTATGGCGGAAGTCAATTTGGCAGTATGGTGGTAGCGTAATAGTGGAGGTAAGAGAGACCGGAGTGAACACAAAACAGCTAGCAAGCGCAGAAACTCTCTACGGCAAGTTCCCACAGCCGGCCTCTTACCTCCACCAACTCAACGCTTGATTTTGGTCTCTCGGGGCCAAGGCGGGTATGCAGAAAGGAGCGGTGAGGGATGCAGTGGGAGTTCGTAGTGGCACTGGTACTGGGCATACCTGTCATCCTCTTGCCGGTGGCTTTGGCGTGGTACCTGAACATCGGCGGTATCTACGCAGCTATTCAGAACGCGCGCAAAAAGAGAGCTGCCCGTGAGCAGGGGATCAGAGCGGTGGTCGAGGAGCCCGGCGAGAAAAAGAAACTCGTCGGTGCTCGGCACTAAGACAGTAATCTGCTTCTCGCAGGTAACCGTGGAAAGGAGGGAGTGAAATGGAGTGGTACGTAATATTAGTGCTGGTGCTGGGGATACTTATGATCCTCTTCCCTGTGGCGTTCGTGTGGTACTTGGTAGTCGGTGGTATTTACAGCGCCGCTCGCGAAACCACCGGTAGGAGAGGAGTCATTCGCCAGGCGCTAGAGATCGTTATGAATAGGGAAGCCTTCCATCAACTGATCCGTGAGGCACTAGAGGCTACTGAGAGGAAACAAGGTATTGCTGAGCAGGGCGCTGATGAGCGAGAAGGAAAGGAAGTGTCCCCGCCAGAGTGGGCAGCCCCCGCCTATGCGCCTGGAACGGGAAGGGCTGATTTGGTCATTGTGGGAGGCAGCGCTGCCGGAATTCAGGCAGCAATTACCGCCAGAAGGCTTCACAACGTGGGTAAGATAACGGTCATTCGAAAAGAGCAGAAGGTATTGGTGCCCTGTGGCATTCCCTACATCTTCGGCACCCTGGGCTCAGCGGAAAAGAACTTGATCCCCGACGCCTTGCTGGGAGACGCTGAGTTGATCGTCGATGAGGCAACTTCGCTCGACAAGGCATCTCAGATAGTCCGCACCGCTGGAGGCAGGAGCATTGGCTACGATAAGCTGGTCTTGGCGACAGGCTCCCGGCCACTGGTACCACCGATTCCAGGCAAAGACATTGGCAATGTGTTCACCATAAGAAAGGATATAGAGTACCTTCAAGGGCTGGACCGGGCGTTGAGCGATGCGAAAGATGTGGTGATAGTGGGAGGCGGGTTCATCGGGGTTGAATTTGCCGATGAGTGCCGCAAGCGTGGCTCAAATGTGACCATCGTTGAATTGCTGCCGCACTGCCTCTTCATGAATTGTGATGAAGAGTTCTGCATTCGAGCGGAAGAGGAGTTGACAAAAGGGAACGTAAGGTTGATGTGTCAGAATGGCGTCAAGTCCATCCTTGGCGACGGTCGGGTCAGTGAAGTAGAGTTGGGCAGCGGAGAGCGGTTGAAGGCCGATTTGGTGATCCTGGCCATCGGCACGGTTCCCAATACGAACTTGGCACAAGAGGCGGGCCTGGATATTGGTGCCACCAAGGGCATAGGAGTGGACCGCTACATGAGAACCAGCTATCCCAACATCTTCGCTATAGGCGACTGTGCTGAGAAATTCTCGCTCTTTACCGGCAAGCCAGTACCGCTACGCCTAGCCTCAATCGCTACGCATGAGGCCAGAATAGCCGTAGCCAACCTCTTTGAACCCCGTGTGGAGAACAGCGGCGCACTGGGTGTGTTCTCCACTAAGATCGGAGATGTCGCTATCGGCGTGGCGGGCCTCACCGAGAAGGCAGCTGGAGAAGCTGGATTCGATGTGATCATCGGCAAGGCTGACGCACCAGACAAGCATCCGGGTACTATGCCCGGTGCCCAGCGACTTGAGGTCAAGCTGGTATTCGACCGGGAGAGCGGCAGGTTGCTGGGAGGAGAAGTATGTGGCGGTGCGTCCGTTGGCGAACTGACAAATACCCTGGCTATCCTGGTTCAGAGCAGGGCAACGCCCGAAGACATTCGTACATCTCAGATTGGCACACATCCAGCGCTTAGCGGCTCTCCTATAGTATATCAGATAACCAATGCAGCAGAGCAAGCCATTGTAGCGAGTTACCAGGTGACAGCCGAAAAAGCGGCCCGGTGAGGAAAAGCTCGTCGCGACCTAGGCATCAAGACAGGCTACCTGATTCTACTAGGCGGCGACGTAGAGAGGAGGGAGTGAGATGGACTGGTACGTAATATTGGTGCTGGTGCTGGGAATACCTGTCATCCTCTTCCCGGCGGCATACGTGTGGTACCTGAACATAGGTGGCATCTATTCAGCCATCAAGGAGGTGCGGGAGAAAAAGGCCACCCGTGAGGAGGCGACCAGAGCCATCGCCGGGAAGCATCCCGCCAAGACGTAGCTTGTCAGGACCAAACGCTGATGGAAGGAGCGGTTGAAATGGAGTGGGAGGTCATCTTAGCGCTGGTGCTGGGGATACCCCTGATGCTATCCACACAGATATACCTGTGGTACCTGATCATAGGCGGCACCTGTGAAGCCATCAACGAGGCATGGGAAAAACGGGCTGCCCGTGAAGTAAGAGGAGCCAAGACGCAACCCCTGGGAACCAGACACTGAGCAAAGGAGGGAGTGAAATGGAGTGGTACGTGATATTAGCGCTGGTGCTGGGGATACCCATTGTCCTGCTCCCCGTGGCGTTCGTGTGGTACTTGAACGTCAGCGGCCTTTACCAGGTTATTCGCGATATGCGCCAACGGCGAAAGAGGCGAGCTAGGGTTCTGGGCGAAGCAGCGGCGCTCGCTAGGAGCCGAGTCAGCGTGGCCGCAACTGAAAAAGGAGGAGAGTAATTGCTCCTCTCCTCTTCGCCTGATTCTCAAGGTGAAAGGGGGCGATGGGGAGATGTGGAGATTTAAGAGCTGTCTGAAATGTAGCGGGGATGTATTCCTCGACAAAGATATTGACGGCTGGTATGAACAATGCCTGCAGTGCGGCCATACTCAATACCTCGACAGTATGTTTGAGGTCAGAGAGCAGCGATCTGGTGGAGGAAGTAAGGCTGCCCTATCCAGCACCGGGAAGGTTGCCGAGGTCATCCTCCCTGTTGGTCATGTCCAAGCCGTCCGCTCTGCCTAAGCTAACGATGTCATAATCGTATCGCACTTCTTGCTGACCAGCTTCGAGCCAGATGATCTTCCAACTAGGCGTATTTCCTCACTCTCGCCCCCTTTGAGCTAGGCATAAATGCCTACCACGGTTGGTACTTTAGGCCTTTGCAGCAATTGAAAACAGGCATTAAAGCGCTAGTTGACTTGCAGGTAGGTCGAATAGACTGGAGGGCAGGGGTAAGAAACGTGGTAAGGATAGCGGAATCCCCAGTGGTCACCCAATCCACAACAGGCTTAGTGCTGCTGGCACCGATACCCCCTACCTCAATTCCGTGATATAGGGTGATGAGCAATGGAGACAAGAACGCAAGGTAGTAACAGTTTTCTGAAAGAGCTATGTGAGATACCTGGCGGCGAAGGAATCCGCTTGTGCATTCAATGTGGAACCTGCTCTGCCTCGTGCCCTAACGCCAACAGGATGGACCATACGCCTCGGAAGCTCATCGCCATGGCACGGGCGGGCATGCGTGAGGAGGTTTTATCCAGCAACTCAATGTGGCTTTGCGCTTCCTGTTACCTCTGCACAGTGCGCTGTCCTAGGGAAATCAAGATGACCGACCTCATGCATGCTCTGGAATGCCTATCCGTCCGCCAGGACCTGAGCAGTGCACGGACTCTGACGCCCACTATGTATAAAAGCTTCAGCGACTTTGTATATAGCATCGGCAGTGTCCCAGAGATGGGGTTCATGATCTGGTACTATTTCCTGACCAACCCTTTACGCGCTCTGAAGATGACCCCACTGGCGCTCAGTTTGATCAGGCACGGGCGTCTATCTATCAGAGCCAGAAGGTTGAAGCCGGAGGCGGAACGCCAGTTCAAGGCTATCCTCGACAAGGCTGAAACTCTGGGAGGGTTGTCATGAAGTATTATACCTACTTTCCCGGCTGCTCCGCATCACATGGGGGTGCCCAGGCATACAGTTGGTCCGCCCAGGCTGTAGTCAAGGCCTTGGATGTGGAACTGGTCGAGCTTGAGGATTGGAACTGCTGCGGGTCTACACCTTACACCTCTGTTGATGAGTTAGCTTCCCTTTGCACCTCAGCTCGCAACCTGGCTCTGGCCGAAAAAAGGGGTCTCGACCTGGTAACACCATGTAGCGCTTGCTACGTCATCTTGAGGAGAACCAATTCATATCTTAAGGAGTACCCTGAGCTGAGGGCCAAGGTGGATGAGGCCCTGGCAGCCGGTGGACTTGAGTATCATGGGACGGTTAGGGTGCGGCATCTTCTCGATGTTTTTGCAAATGATATTGGCTCCGACGATATCGCGTCCAGGGTCAAAAGGAACCTTGCTGGTCTGAAAGTGGCTCCTTACTATGGCTGCCAGGTAGTGCGGCCTGGACCAGGCTTTGATCATCCGGAATTCCCTCAATCTCTGGATCGCTTGATGGAGCGCCTGGGAGCAGAGGCTACCCCATTTCCTCTCAAGTCTCGCTGCTGCGGAGGCTCCCTGGTCATATCCGAGGAGGAGGTTGCCCTGGGGTTGATTCACAAACTCCTTGACAGCGCTGCAAGCAACGGGGCCGAGTGTGTTGCCACCGTGTGCCCACTGTGTCAGACGAACCTGGATCTCTATCAGGGCAGGGTTAACAAGAAGTTCAAAACCAGCTTCAACCTCCCTGTTTTATTCTTTACCCAGCTTATTGGTGTGGCCTTTGGAATTGATAGCAAGACCTTGGGTTTAGAGAAGTGCATAGTTCCGGCGGAGAAGCTGCTGGCACAGTATGTCGGGCGATAAGGAGGCGACATGGAGTCGAACGGAAGAAGGATCGGCGTCTATGTCTGTCACTGCGGGACCAACATCTCAGGCACGGTAGACGTGGCGGCAGTGACTGAATTTGCCCGGGGTCTCGAAGGGGTGGTGGTGGCTCGCGATCACAAGTACATGTGCTCCGAACCGGGACAGGAGCTTATCAAAAAGGACATAAAAGAGCTGGGGCTTAACCGGGTTGTGGATGCTTCCTGCTCGCCACGGATGCACGAACCTACCTTCCGCCATGCCTGTCAGGATGCGGGACTAAACCAGTATTTGTTTGAGATGGTCAATATCAGAGAGCACTGCTCCTGGGTCCACGTAGACAAAAAGATGGCCACTGAGAAGGCTAAGGCCCTGGTAAGTGCGGGGGTAAGGAAAGTCTACTACCATGAGCCCCTGGAGACCAAAGAGGTTCCGGTCAATCCCAATGTCCTGGTCATTGGGGGTGGCATTGCCGGCATCCAGGCTGCTCTCGAGATCGCCAACGGCGAGCACCAGGTCTACTTGGTCGAGCGCGAGCCATCAATTGGTGGCTGTATGGCTCAGTTTGACAAGACCTTCCCTACACTGGATTGCGCCGCCTGTATCCTCACCCCAAAGATGACCTCGGTGGGGCAGCACCCCTATATCAATCTGATGACCTATAGCGAGGTTGTGGAGGTATCGGGATATGTAGGCAATTTCAAGGTCAAGGTCCGGAAAAAAGCGCGCTATGTTGACGAAGATAAGTGTACCGGCTGTGGTATTTGCTGGAACATATGCCCGGCAACACTTATCCCCGAAAGGAGGATAATCAAGAAGGGAGACGAGATAATAAAGGTGATCGGTGGTGAAAATGGGAGAAAACCTAGTTCAAGTAAGGAGGAACGAAATGGTTACACAGGAAGCTGACAGGGTTGACCAGATCGTAGACCGCTACGCCACTGAGGATGGGGCACTGATCCAGATTTTGCTGGATGTCCAGCGTGAATACAACTGGCTGCCAAAGGAAGCCATGATGCGGATCAGTGAAAGGCTGGAAATCCCCGTTACCCATATGTATCGGGTAGCCAGCTTTTACAAGGCAATGAGCCTAACCCCAATCGGGCGGCACCTAGTTAGCGTGTGCCTCGGCACCGCCTGCCATGTGCGGGGAGGGCGCAAAATCTTGGACAAGGTGGAACAGGTGCTGAGTATTAAGGACGGCGAAACGACCCCAGACCAGAAGTTCACCCTGCAAAGGGTCAACTGCCTCGGCTGCTGCGCCTTGGGACCAGTGATGGTAGTCGATGGCGAGGCTCACGGTAAGTTGGGCGTGGCCAACGTCCAGGAAGTCCTCAGCCAATATAATTAGTTATCCAGGAGGGAAGCTGTGGCCCGACTGAAATCACCCTCTGAGTTAGATACTCTGAGGAAGGATATCCTGGCCAAAAGGGATCCAAACAAGCCTTGTATCACTCTGTGCGCGGGGACCGGTTGCCAGGCTAGTGGCTGTGAGAATGTTGGCCTTGCCTTTGAAGAAGAGCTAACGAAACAGGGATTGGAGGCCAGAATTGAGTTCAAAAAGACTGGCTGCCACGGCTTCTGCGAGAAAGGACCTTTGGTCGTCATTTATCCCCAGGAAATCTGCTACACAAAAGTAAAAGCAAGTGATGTTGCGGAGATCGTTTCCCAGACCATACTCGAGGACAAGGTCGTTGATCGTCTCCTCTACGTCGACCCGATGACCGGTGAGCGTATAGCTCACGAATCCGAGATACCATTCTACAAGAATCAGACGAGACTTATCTTCGGCAACAACAGCAAGATCGATCCCACCAACATCGAGGATTATATCGCCCTTGACGGTTATTCTGCACTGGCGAAGGTCCTCTTCGAGATGACCCCCGAAGAGGTAATCGAAGAGGTGAAGAAAGCTAAACTTCGTGGTCGTGGTGGCGGAGGTTTTCCTGCGGGCAGAAAGTGGGAGGAGTGCCGTAATGCCCCAGGAGATATCAGGTATGTTATCGTGAACGCTGATGAGGGAGACCCTGGGGCCTATATGGATAGAAGCGTTCTCGAAGGGAATCCACATTCCGTGCTGGAAGGGCTCATTATCGGGGCCTACGCCATTGGCGCGCAATTGGGCTACATCTATGTCCGGCAGGAGTACCCCCTGGCAGTGGACAATGTGAGGATCGCCATAGAGCAGGCTGAAGAACTTGGCTTTCTGGGCCCAGATATCCTTGGCTCGGGCTTTGCTTTCGGCATTAAGATACATCGCGGTGCTGGTGCTTTTGTCTCCGGTGAATCGAGCGCGCTGATGACAGCCCTGGAAGGGAAAGTCGGCGAGCCCCGGCCGAAGCATATTCACACCGTGGTCAAAGGGGTATGGGATAGGCCCAGCAATCTCAACAATGTGGAGACCTGGGCTAACGTTCCGATGGTAATCAATAAGGGCGCCGACTGGTTCGCATCGATCGGCACCGAGGGGAGCAAGGGGACCAAGATATTCTCCCTGGTGGGCAAGGTAAACAACACGGGCCTGGTCGAAGTGCCCATGGGCATCACGCTGCGGGACATTATATATAACATTGGAGGGGGCGTCCTCGGGGGCAAGAAATTCAAGGCGGTACAAACTGGAGGCCCCTCTGGCGGCTGTATCCCGGAGGAGCTCATAGATACCCCGGTGGACTTTGATGAACTCACCAAACTGGGCTCCATGATGGGCTCAGGCGGCATGATCGTCATGGATGAGGATACCTGCATGGTGGATTTCGCTAAGTACTTTACCGATTTCCTCTGCGATGAATCCTGTGGCAAGTGCCTCCCCTGCCGTGAGGGGCTCAGGCGGATGCGGGAAATACTGGAGGACATCACGGAGGGCCGGGGAACTGAGGAGCACATCAAACTGCTGGAGGAGATAGCCCCAGTGATCAAGGAAAGTGCGCTATGTGCGCTAGGTCAAACGGCACCTAACCCGGTGATGACGACCCTGCGGTACTTCAGGGATGAGTATGAGGCCCATGTTAGGGAGAAGCGCTGCCCGGCTTATGTCTGCAAGGCACTAACCTCATACTACATCGATCCAGAGAAATGCAAGGCCTGCATGATCTGCCTCAGAAATTGCCCTGTTGATGCAATAAGCGGGGGCAAGAATCAGATCCACGTAATTGACCAGGGTAAGTGCACCAAATGCGGCACCTGCTTCGATGTCTGCCCGCCCAAATTCGCTGCGGTGACGAGGATATCAGGCGAACCAGTGCCTGCTCCCCCCGCGGAGACTGAAAGAGAGCTGGTCAGGAGCAAGTAGAAGGGAGCGAGACAGTGTCAGAGGTCAGGTTAAGGATCGATGATAAAGATGTCATCGTCCAGGAGGGGATGACAATCCTGGAGGCCGCAAGAAGTGTGGGCATCGATGATATACCTACGCTCTGCTACCACGAGGCATTGGAACCTTATGGCGCCTGCCGCCTCTGCACTGTGGAGATAACCAGCCGAGGGGAACCAAAGTTGGTTACCTCCTGCACTTACCCTGTTGAGGAGGGCCTGGAGGTAAAAACCAGAAGTGAGGTAGTGGTAGCTGCGCGCAAAGTGCTCATTGAAATGCTGTTGGCACGGACCCCACATGCGAAGGTAATCCAGAACTTGGCCGAAGAATACGGTGTAAAAGAAACCAGGTTTAAGGTGGACAAGCCGGAGGAGCTTTGCATCCTTTGTGGGCTGTGCGCCCGTTTCTGCGAAGAAGTGGTCGGGGCATCTGCGATCACCTTCACTCAGAGAGGGATCGACCGACAAATCGCTGTTTTACCTGAGATCACTGCTGAGGCCTGCATCGGCTGTGGCGCTTGCGCCAAGGTGTGCCCAACCGGGCTGATCACTCTGGAGGACATATATGGCAGAAAGGTGCTGCACTCAGAAGCCAGTCTTGGCCCATCTACCCCCATTCATGTTCCCTTCATGTATGCTGTGCCCGCCGTACCCGTGATCGACCACGACACCTGTATCCACTTTAAGACAGGTGGGTGCAAACTGTGCGAGAGATTTTGTGAAGCAAAGGCGATCAATCATGAGATGGAAGATGAATATGAAGAGATAGAGGTAGGCTCAATCATCGTGGCCACAGGCTTTCAGCAATTCGATCCCTCAGCGATTACCCAGTATGGCTATGGAAGGTACGATAATGTTATTACCGGCCTCGAGTTTGAGCGCATGAGCAATGCCAGCGGACCCACCGGAGGCAACATCTTGTTAGCAGACGGCACAGAGCCAAAGAGTGTGGCTATCTTGCATTGTGTCGGTAGCCGTGATAAGAACTACCATGAATACTGCTCCCGAGTCTGCTGCATGTACTCGCTGAAATACTCTCACCTTCTGGGAGAAAAAATCCCCGATGTGGATATCTATCAGATGTATATTGACCTTCGCTGCTTTGGCAAGGGTTATGAGGAGTTCTACAACCGACTCCAGGAGGAAGGGGTCAATTTTATTCGGGGTCGCGCTGGCGAGGTAACCAATGTGGCAGAGACCCCTGAGGAAAGGGGCAAGCTCATTGTTTTAGTTGAGGATACCCTTATCGGTCGCCAGCGCCGCATCCCCGTGGACATGGTGATATTGAGCGTTGCGCTGGAGCCGCAGGCAGATGCGGAAGAGATCGCCAGGCTACTCAACATAAGCAGAAGTGCAGACGGCTTCTTCTTAGAGAGGCATCCCAAGCTTGAGCCGATATCTACAGCGACAGACGGCGTCTTTGTTGTTGGCTGCTGCCAGGGGCCAAAGGACATCCCCGACACAGTGGCGCAGGCCTCGGCGGGGGCAGCACGTGCCCTGGCCATGATCAGTAAAGGCAGGGTGGAGATCGAAGCCGCCATATCGGTAGTCGATGAGGAAGTTTGTTCCGGCTGCAAGACGTGCATAGAGCTTTGCCCCTACAGTGCCATCTCCTTTGATGAAGAGAAGAAGGTTGCTTCTATTAACGAGGCTCTATGTAAGGGTTGCGGCACCTGTGCCGCTGCCTGCCCCAGCGGCGCTATCACCTCAAGGCACTTCACTACTGAGCAGATCATGTCTCAGATTGAGGGCGTGTTGGTATGAGCTTCGAACCCAAGATCGTAGGCTTCTTCTGTAACTGGTGCTCCTATGCTGCCACCGACCTTGCCGGCATCTCCAGGGCGAAATACCTGCCGAATGTAAGGGTAATAAGGGTGATGTGCAGTGGCCGCGTGGATGAGAGGCTTATTCTGAAGGCGTTTGCCGCCGGTGCCGATGGGGTTCTGGTCTGCGGCTGTCATCCCGGAGACTGCCACTACATGAAGGGCAACCTGAGTGCTAGAAGGAGGGTTACTGGTTTGAGGCCTTTCCTTGACGCCGTAGGTATTGGGGGGGATAGGCTGAGACTCCAGTGGATAGGGGCATCGGATGGACCGATGGTGCCAGAGACAATCAATAGCTTCACAGAAACAATAAAGCAGCTTGGTCCCAGCCCGCTCAACGGGAGGCAGAATGGGCATTGAGTATGTACCTACCATATGTCCCTATTGCAGTTGCGGGTGTGGCATTTACCTGGTAGTTGAAGATGGCAGGATAATCGGGCAGGAGCCATGGAAGGCGCACCCCATAAATGAAGGGACGAACTGCCCCAAAGGCAAGAATGCCTACGAATACATTTACAGCGAGGACAGGCTGAGGACGCCAATGATAAGAAGAAATGGCGACCTCAAGGAGGCTTCCTGGGATGAGGCGCTTGACCTCGTCGCTTCCAGACTAGGGGAGGCCACCCCGGAGAATTTTGGCTTCATCGCCTCGTGCCGGAATAGCAATGAGGATGCCTATGTGATGCAGAAGTTCACCCGCGTAGTCATGGGAACCAATAACGTCGAATACTGTGGCAGATTATGCCATTCCGCGGCGGCGGCCGCATTAATTCCCATGATGGGCTCCGGAGCGATGCAGACAAACCAGGAATCCATCGTG
>CAYVES010000007.1:20116-44031 GCA_964449845.1 uncultured Dehalococcoidia bacterium | reverse complement strand
GCCGCGGTCTTAAGGGAGGCTAGATCAGTGCCGGCATCAGGCTCGGTGTACCCTACGCAAACCTCCAATTCGCCTCTGACAATAGGAGGAAGATATTTCCTTTTCTGCTCATCGGTGCCAATTCGCATTATCGCCGGCCCCACCGTGTTCAAGCCCAGTACAGGGAGGGGGATTTCTTCATAGAAGCACATCTCATAGAAGAGGTGCTGCTCCATTGGAGTGCGCCCCTGCCCGCCGTACTCCTTGGGCCATCCCACCCCCAGCCAGCCGTCACGCCCCATCTGGCGGACCAGTCTCGTATAGGTGGGGCCTCCTCCGTACCCTGATCGGGCTTCCAGCTCAGCCACCAGCTCAGGGGTTTTCTGTTTCCTGAGGTATTCGGTGCATTCCCGGCAGAATCGCTCTTCCTCGGTTGTTAGCGCAAATTCCACATCTGCCTCCTGGGCACAGCTTGGCATGCGGTCTTCTCCGCCGCCATACTGCGCCAACAAGCCGTCAACATGAGGAACGCATGGTACTGCCTCATACAATCAAAATCTGCCGCCCCCGCCGCCCGTACCAAAAGGCGCCTTACTTATGAAGTTTGGCAGCTAGGTCAGACAGCCCTATGCCAATGAGTTTTCCCTTTCCAGTCCTGGCTGCCCCATATTCAATGAATGCAGCGATCCCTGATCAAGCACTATACTTGACACGTGTACTGCGTGCTTCATTGGACTTATCACGAGGCTGCCTCCTTTGCCCGGCCTGCTGCCTGGAGCGCCTCCAACACTTCTCTAGCCTGGAGCAAGTGTTCCAGGGACATTACCTCGAATAGCTTTCCTAGCCGATCCCGCGCCAGTTGCCATAGCCTGCCGATCATCCTCTCTCCGTTCTTCGTCAGATGGCAGACGACAACGCGGCGGTCGTCTGGGTCGTTCTCACGAAATACAATATCGCGTTCTACGAGACGATCCACAAATCCCGTAGCTGTTGGCAACGTGACACCTAACGATGAAGCGATTACGCTCATGCGACTCGGTCCGTTCAAGAACAACAGCAAAACGATCTTGATTTGAGGCGCAGTCAGGTCGAGCTGGAGCCACTCCTTCGGCAGCATGGGAATTAGCTCACGGAACGTTATATACAGGACGCTTATTGGTTTGTCAATAGCTTTTTTCTTAAGAGTCGAGAAAACGAGAGCTATTTGAGCCGTGCCATACTAGAGAGCTATGCTCCTGATCGGAAGCTATGAGACGGTGTTTCGTATCTACTGCGACACCCTAATCACGGTTTCGATGCAGACGAGATATGTTGGTGGGTACGTCCATCAACACGTATGGTGTGTGAATCTGATACAGCTTCGGCGGCTTGGCGGTCGGGGGTGAGCCGTCACCGCGCTTCAGGGAGCAAAACACTTCCAGTAAGGAGCGAGTGTTGCTCTGAGAGTTTCCACTATCCTTCTCGTTTCCTGAGAAGCATAATCGGTCGTCTGCTGTATAGGGACGGGGTAAGGCTCTTCAAGCTCGAGTTCTACTCCGGTAAGGCCGCAGATCGAGGCCAACCATCCCATAGGAAATAGAATCCCATCCGGATCGTACCCAGAGCCAGCGAAGGCTACTACCTTGCCCTGGCATATCCTATCGGCAGCGCATCTCACCTTGTCCCCGATCATATGAATTCCCTCCAAGGTCAATCCCATGTGGGTTATTCGGTCCGAGTAATGGATGTCACTGCCATCCACCATTATTATCACTTCCGGGTGAAATTCCTCCGCAAGGGGGATGAATACCTCATCCAGCACGTATTCGTATGCCAGGTCACCCGTACCGGGTAGCAAAGGGACATTCACTGAGTAACCCAAACCTTCCCCCTCTCCCAAGGGATTCCTGTAGCCTGGACCGGGGTAGAGGGTGCGAGGGTCCTGGTGAATGGATATGAACAGCACCCTGGGGTCACGGGCAAAGACTCCGTATATGCCATCACCAGCATGAGCGTCTGTGTCGAGAATCAGTGTCCGCTTCACGCCATAATTCTGCATCTGATTCTGGGCACATATTCCAACGTCGCTGAATATCCCGAAGCCCTTTTCGTAGTCTCTACCCGCGTGTTGTACCCCTCCGCCTATTGAAATGGCTTTGCTGAATGTTCCCGACTGAACCAGCTCCCCTGCAAGCTTGCCTGCCCCAGCCATGAGCTTCGCCGCCCTTACTATAGCGGGGGACAGGGGTGTGTCATGCGAGTCACGCGACTCGCATCTCCCAATCCGCCTTATGTATTCCTTGGTATGCACTAGCTCCAGCTCACCTTCAGTTGCGTAGCCAGGCTCAACTACTTCAAAGATCGGATTATCACCGAGCTTTTCCCTGAACAGGCGCATAAACCTCTCATATCTGTCGCCTTTCAGAACATGACCCAGGTCATATTCTCTCATTTTCTCGCTGTACAGTATCGCCGTCCTCATCACAGACTCCGCCGCTGAGTATTTCCGCCCCCCAATGTAACGCAATAAGGGAATATGTCAACATCCCCGGATGATTCACCGTTATTGGGTTCTTGCCATCAGATACTCGCGGGCATAAAATGGAGATGAGAGGGCCTTGAATACTGTATGGAGGGATGTTGGGCATTGCTCGCGTAATAGGTACAGGGAGATGCAGCAATGAACGTAAGGGAAAAGCTTCTGGGGCTCAGGAGCTACTCTCAAGAGCTAGGGTTGGACCTGGAAAGGGAGGAGGACAGGTTCAAGTGGTTTCTGGCCTCGATCCTTTTTGCCAAGAGGATCTCCTCTGAGGTAGCCAAACGGACTTACAGGGAGTTTGAGAAACAGGGAATCGTGACGCCCGAGAGCATTACAGATGCTGGCTGGGATAAGCTGGTGGAGGTGTTGGACTCCGGTGGCTACGTTCGCTACGACTTCTCCACCGCCTCGAATCTGCTTGAAATAGCGGCCAGCTTAAGGGAGCGATACGGCTCGTTGGATACCCTGCACGCTCAGGCCAAGGAAAGCAGGGACCTGGAGAAGAGGCTGCTTGAATTCAAGGGTGTGGGGCCAACCACAGTGAACATCTTCTTGAGGGAGCTGAGAGGGGTGTGGCAAAAGACGAGACCACAGCCGTCACCTCTTGCCAGGGAGGTTGCCTCCAGGATTGGACTGGCGGAAGCGGAGCTGGAGCTCCCCAATGTCGAGTCGGCCTTGGTGAAACTCGGCTTGGAATTCTGCAAGGGCAGAAAATGCTCTGAGTGCCCTGTCATGGAAGAATGCCGCGGGGCAAGCACCTGACCGTGTGCCTGGTGCTGGTGAATACCCGAAAGTGTTATGAATCCTGCTGCCGATTGCGGGTAGCCGGAGGTCACTATCTGGCTGATTGTTGCACCGTAGGGGGTTGGCATCCGGCGAGGGTACTCATTGGCTCGTGATCACTGCTGCCAACAATACTGTGTCGAACAGGACCGCACTGAGAGCTGCTTTTGGATCACATTCTTGCTCTCAACTTGTCGGCCCCAACGTGACAGAGGGTGCTGCTCGGTGCTGGCTCTGCGGCCAAACTCTCTCGGTCTGTTGGGCACGGAACCCTGGAAAGGCAGAGTTGTTCTGCTAGTTCAAGGTGTCTTAGGACCTGATTTCCCCACGAGAATTCCTCAGCATACCCAAGGGCTCTCTCCGAGATCTCCGCCCTGAGCTTGGGGTGCAGAATAGTCTGTGCTATCTTAAAAATGAGATGTCCAAAGTCCGCACTGGCCAATCCTCCAGCCATTTTCACAGTTTCGCCAACGCCCTCCCTGTCGCGGCAGGCGATTGTTGTGCCAGCGCCCAGGGCGTGCGCCACAATTCCGCTCTGAGTGCAGTTGCTGGGCCAGTAGAAATAGATATCCAGAGCTCTCAGCATGGCTGCGAGCATATCTCCAGGCAGATAGATCTCCATGAAAAACTGTCCTACTCCGTTGTGTTTGGCCTTCAACTCCCCGGCAAACTCGCTGTCGACGCTATTGTCGACCTCCCTTAATAGGCCTGTATACACCGCTGCGATCTTGTGTTCGGGCAGCACCTGCTGCAGCACGTTATGGACATGGTAGAGTAGCTCCGTACCCTTGCTGGCGGTGATGAATCCGGTGCCGCCAATTATGACTGTGTCGGGGTCGAGGAACACGCGTTGCTGTCTCAGGTTGTCCTTGCTTAGCTTATCCAGCCCGGATTGGTCAACCAGATACTCATGGATCTTTGCCCTGGCTTCGGCTTTGCTCATTCTGGCGAATCCAGGGTAGAGATGAGTACCATGCCTTAGCACGTGTACTTTGTCGGTATACCCGGGGAATGCGTGCGTGACCGCCTTATACACACCGTCGCTGAACACTGTGATGGCATCGGTGTGAGGAAGAAGAGCGTGCAGGAAGGAATACTCCTCGTTGCGCAGCCCGTAGCGGGTCTCGTTGCTTTGGAAGTGAAGAGTGTGGAGGGTAACCACTTTTGGTATGTATAGGTGTCTGAGCATGTTGACAAATCTGGCATTGTCTCTCCAGATACCGAATTCGTGTTGGAACCAGAGGACCTGGTTTGCATGGGGTTTGAGTCCCTGCAAGATGGAGATAGCGGAGAAATCGTCGCGGCTGGAGATGCCGTACCAGACGTGGTTGGTGGCTGAGGGTTGGTCCTTGCTCAGGGGGACTCCGTAGTTATCCAGATCGAACGATAGGACATCCCAACAGTGGGCTGGCGCCTCTCTGGTGAGAAAGTGCGCGTAGTCGGCAATTCCGCAGATTATGGGCTTGTATGGGGAGACCAGGGCAATGGATGGCATCATACCCTTCTCTTGATGCCAGAATCTCTCTGATGCCGCCAGTTGTTGCCTGCTCTTGGGCTCGTTCAGTAGGCCTAGAACGTCTGCCACCGGTTTACTTTGCGTCGACTTGCTAGTTGTCACCACGTCTTGTCTACCTACTGTCCTCGGTGGGGTCAGGATAAGCGAGTTATCATATCTACAAATATCCTGCCCGAACCCTATCATACCCACCTGTCAGGGATATACAATGGCTCTTTCAGGGGGCCTCAGGTGGGAAAATAGTACTGCAATGTGTGAACGAGCGACGGGGCACATGAGGGTTGCCACGAACGCCTGGACTGGTCGCGGGACTCCAACACGAGCTGGTGAGCGAATGTCAGTCGCCCGCAGTGTTCCAAAAGGCCTTCCTTCTGGACCTGTAGTAGGAAAAGTGTGGATGAGTTAGGTAGAAGGGGGTTGATTCCTGCGAAGTAATCTCGTATTATGGTCGAAACTGGTGCCAGGCTATGGCGCACGAGCGGAGGGACAGTCAGCCAGGATGTGCTTCTGCCCTCGTCGTACGGAAGAGGTTAGTCTATCGTGAAGTACAGGAATGTCCGGCGGGCGCTGATACTGCTCACCGTTCCTTGTGTGGTGGCAGGCCTATTCTTTGCTGCTGGAGTATCTGCACAAGGTGACACCACGGTTGATATCTCACCGGCCAGCCAGACGGTCTCTCCACTGGAGGTATTTACAGTTGACGTAGTAGTTGCCCCTGCGGTTCCCATAGCTGGTGTCGAGTTCGACCTGAGCTTTGATCCCTCGCTTCTAACTGCAAATAGCGTTGCCGAGGGCAATCTACTAAATCAGAATGGCGATGAGACATTCTTCCTGCCTGGCACAATAGACAATGTTGCTGGGACTATCACTGGCGTTGGTGGTGCCATCTTAGGAGTTGGTGCTAGTGTGTCATCGCCAGGGACATTTGCCACAATCACCTTCACTGCCAAAACAACGCCGGGAACCTCACCGCTTGACTTGACGTACGTTCTAGTGGGAGACACTGCAGGAGACCCGGTAGCTATAGTGGTGACCGACGGGAGTGTAACGATCGAGATACCAGCCACGCCGACGCCGACACCGACACCCACACCTACGCCGACTGATACCACTCCGCCCATAATAACCGGGGTTCAAGCCATTGATGTCACCCCGACATCGGCAACCATCATCTGGACCACGGATGAGCCGGCGGACAGCGTGGTCCGCTATGGAACCACAAAGCCACCAACTACTGAAGTATCAGACCCTGCACTTGTTACCAATCACTCCATACCCTTAAGCGGGCTCGGGACGACCTACTACTATGAGGTTCAATCAACGGATGAAGCTACAAACACCGCCATCGACAACAATGGAGGCGCCTACTATTCCTTTACCACACCGGTTGTTGTTAGCATTTCCGGATGGGGGTGGTGCACCGACTGCAGCAAGCTTGCCACCGCCACGCTGGAGGGGAACGCGACGATGGTTGAGAGGTCACATGCCTCGGAGAGCTTCTCTCTGCACCTTGTGGGCAACGTCACGCTACAAGTACCAAATGCGCCCGATGAGACCATCGAACTCGATATGTATGGCAGCAGGGTCAGGTCGTTGTTCTACCTCCGGCAGGAGATCCCAGGCAAGTCCGCTAGCTTGGATGGAACGTGGATCGATGCCGCAGGTGGTCAGTACTATATCGGCGCAACAGGCATGATTGCGCTGCCTAACCCTGAGGGTCAGGTACTTAAGACAGCAAAGCTTTGCTTTGTCATGCTGCGAACACCTGACGTGGAAGTCCCCATCGCAGAGCCAGGTAGCTTTGTGGACGATGTGGAGTCTATGATCACCAGGTTTGTGAAATTCATGGACAAACTACTTGATAGCTTGATAGGTACTGGCTTCGGGGAAATACTGAGTGTCATTCTGGGCAAGATAGCGACACTGTTGGCTGCGCTGCGGGCGCTTGGCGTACCCTATATTCCGTAGGTGAAGTCACCATATTCCAGCACATTCACCTACTCCCCAAGGAGTTAAACCACAATTTCACTCTTTCCGCCGTGCGACTTGGCCACGACTGATTTCTGGCCCAGACACATACCAGCGCTACTCCTGTCAAGCCAGACACCATCAGGGAGGTATTTAGCAGAGTTATCCTGACATCGAAGAGCCAGTTGAACCAGAAGACAATCAGGGGCACCAGGGCTATGGATAACCCAAAGGACAGTGCAACCCTCTCGATCCAGTCAATATTTCTCTTTGCAAAGAAGACATAGCTCCAGACAAATCCAGGCACAAAGAGAACGAATACCGAACCAAAGAATATCCTGAGCCCTTCTAGTACACTCATATACTAGCCTCCACCGAGATACCTGTACACTACTGCCCCTTCTCGATAAGCCTCTTGAAAGAGTGGGTTCTGGAACTTCTGTAGGTTAAGATAGTTCCCCTGATTCTGCGAGTGGTAGATATATATCGGTGGCTGATAAGCATCCAGGAACCGCTCTGCCGTCTCCAAATCGCCTGCCTTGAGGAATTTAGCCCATTCCTTCTTGCCGTGAGCGCTCCACTCAAAAAGCCCCGGCGCGATAACCCTCCTCTGGCTCCATCCCAGAACCCAGGGGGCATCATAGCTGGTGGCGAGTACATATGCATCCTCCTCGGTATTCTCCGCTATCCACTGAACAGCTTCCAGTTGCTGCTCCGTTATCAGCGGCTTGGCGCTTCTTGTCCCGTCTACCGTTGGCATTCCGGCTACCGCAATTAGCAGAAGCACGATGATCACTGCTGCCACCTTAAGCATCCCACCTCTCCGCAACAGGGTACACTCGATGCCTACAGCGGCCAGTATCACAAAAGCGATGTCCAGCGGGATGATGAACCTCTTGAAAAAGAACAGTTGAAAAAGGACAATGATCGAGCTTATCACAAAGTAGAAGAATATGCTATTCCAGTTCCTTCTCACCGCCAAATACAGAGCTCCTATCAGAGTGAAGGGCAGGTAAGCCAGTGAGACCGCCCGGTACGTTGCAAAATCGAAGAATGTCCCCCCGCCTAATGCCTCCCCTGTCTCAATATTGGTGATCGCCGTCCCGATGGTGCCCGATAACACTGCCCAATTTGCTTCCCACCTGGGAATCCAGAAGAGGGCAATCAAGGCAGCAGCGCCAAGCGCCGCAAATACGATCCCCTTCCGTCGATGCAATATGAAGTAAGGTATCAATATCAGTGCAAACAGCAGAAACTCAGGCCGATGGAAAATGCCCAAGGCGGCAAACATTACCGCCATCAGGCCATACCTTTTCTTCTCCAGGGCATAGATGCAAAACAGCAGAAACATTAACCCCAATACATTCTTGAAGTAGAACATGGTGAAGACGTCAAACTGGGTATATGAAACAGCATATAGGACAGCCGCCACCAATCCTGCCCTCTGACCAAAGAGGCCTCTGGTCACCACGAAAACCGGGAAGACCAAGAATGCCCCCAGGAAGGGAAACAGACAATTCATGAACTCGAGGGCATCGGCACCGGCTACAACATGCAGGGTATCGGAGAGCACAGGCAGTCCCTGCGGCATCATTTCCTTCACCCAGCCTGCCAGGTCTGCCTCCGGTATCTGAGGAAGAGCGCTGGCATAAAGCTCCATGGTATGCTTATAAAGGCCTGGGTCATACCCCAGGGGAACGGTGCTGTGGGTGTGAGGAAAGAGCCGGACGGAGAGGGCAAATAGAAAGGCCGCCAGCAATATGGGCAACGCCCCCTTGAGGCTTCTGGCTTCCGATGACCTTGCCGCTAACAAAGCAGGTATGGCAAGCAGTGGCAGGGTGTAGGCAAACAGTTCATAGTTGAACGGGGGAGAAAGGATTTCCAACTCCCTGAGCAAGACCAGGATGATGAAAATCAGGGCCAGCTGAAGGTAGCTCAGGTCAATGACCTTGGCTATCTTCTTCCTCATCCCCCTCCCTCCAGATCAGCAGGGACAACAGCACGATCAGCCCACCACTTATCACTGATATGACATAGGAAAGCCATCCTATCTCCTTGGTCTTGTACCACACGATGGCTGTTCCGGCCAGCCCGGCGCAGACTACGGTGACAATGTCTCCTCTGCCGAGTCGTCGCTTCTCTTTCCTCACCCCTTCCGGCCTGGTAAGAACAGAAGCTCCGGTCTCGAGGCCATTCGCTGTCGAGAATTCTTCTACCGTGGGCTCCTCGATTTTATCCACCCAGACCCGCTTACTGTGATCCCAGACCCATGTGGCTCTGGGCTTCAACTCGTTTGCGTCTTCCCATCCGGACTTGCTGCCAGATTCAGGTTCCTCTACAGGTCTTGCCCCGATCAGGGTCCCTCCAAGACCGTCTGGCTCTGTTGGTTCATCGATTTGCGCCCCCACCCTCTCCGGCCTGGCAAGAACAGCCGTTACCCCCACTGCGATGACCGCGATGAGCAGATAATCGAGACTCAAGTAAGAAGAGACACTTCCCTCCCAAATGCTCTCCACTAGTAGCAGTAATAAGAAAGTAATGAGCAGCACAACAAACAGTTGCTGGACAAGCTCAGCAGCTCTCTTTATATGCCTGTTTTCCCGCCCTCTTATGGAGAGCGTCGTCAACCGACTACCTAATCTCCCCATCACATCCTCTCCCAGATGGGCGATATTTTCAGACGTATTTCAATCCAGTCTATAGGGATGGTCTTTTCCTGTTCCTCCGTCAGGCCTAGATGGAGGACCTTAAAGCAAAAGCTGAGCCTGTCGTCCTCGATGAAGAGGTCTTCTCCCTTCCAGCTCGCTTGTGCTATCAACCAGCCGTCATCCTGCGATGGCGCGACATAGTCTCCATAGTCAACGATTACAAAATCCGTGTTCCCCCTGGCCCACGAGATATCGTATTTCAAATCTACCACCTCACACCCCTGATCTATGTTCAAGCCCTTGTCATTCCGTGCTACCACCGAGCCCACGGGCGGGTGCTGCAGGAATTCATCCACGCTCTCAAAGCTAGCGCTGCTTCCCTCGCCTGTCGCATACACCTTGATGCTGCCATCCTCCGCCACAAGTGGAAAATCCGCCAGTTGTCCGTAGAAGGGAACGTAGATGTCCTTCCAATAGTAGCTCCACTCCTCCTTATCCTTAGGCCCCAACATGAACTCTCTATCGCTGGGGAAATTATCCTCGAATCTCACCCTCACCTCAACCTCAGCAGCGTCTCCCAGCCTGCGGCTATCCAGCTCAAAGTACACTAATTTCCACTCGAGTTCTCTGAAGCTGGTGCCATTTGCCAGCATCTTGTCCGAGATTCTATCAAAGGGCCCGGTAATCCTAGCCTTCCCCCCGGTATCATCCCCACCGACGTCGATAAGGTAGGTGGGGTTGCTCCCAAAGGGCAATAGATTCACCCAGCCGATATACCCCAGCACCACGATAGGAATAAGCCACAACCCCTTAAGCAACCTGTTGCCCTTGCTAGTTTCGTGCTCAGCTATCTCACCCATTTTGACATGCCTATTGAGTGATTCTGTCCCTGTTCCTTAAATAGGGAAGCCGTCACGGCGTGAGGTCTCCAGCGCCCATGAACCTCTCCAATGGAACTATCCGCCTAAAGGTTTCCAGATCGTCTCTCCCAAGCCCTTTGATCAGCCACAGTGTGCCTCCATACAGCGCCAGTAAGCCTATGTAGATAAGCGGGAGCCATAGCGGAGAGAGCGAGATCTGGAGGGCAATAGCATAGATCACTCCCGCTGCCAGGCATATCCTGCCCAACGCTCCGGCGCTTACCAGAGCCCTGAACCGCCAGAGCACATAAACTGCCGCAGCACACATACCGAGAAATCCGGTTGTGGTGGTCGCCCAGGCTGCCCCCTCCAGCCCGTACCTCGGTATGAGGAAGATGTTCAGCCCGATGTCGATCCCCACCAGCGGCAGGGCCATGCCCAGAACCACCCCCGGCCTCCCGCTGCCCATAATTACATGGGCCAGAACAAAGAATATGCTTAAGAACCCCAGCCCGAAGGCCAATATACTCAAGGCCCCAGCAGCCTCCACATACCTCGAAGAATAGACCAGGGTGAGCAAATCAGTGGAGGTAGCGCTTATCAGGAAGACTAATGGCATCAGCAGCATCAGCATATACCGCATTGACTGCCCAATATAGCCCCTGGTGAGTTCGGTGTCATTCGTCGACGTTGACCTCGAGATAGAGGGGAGTAGAGCCACAGCCAATCCTGCAAACAGAAAGTAGGATGCCTTGGATATTGTACTAGCCGAGGTATAATACCCTACCTCCACTTCCCCCCCGCCAATAGCCTTTACCACATACAAATCGATGCTCATCACAAGGAAGAATGTGGCAGCAAACAGCGTTGCCGGGATGCCAAAACCCACCAGCTTCCTCCACCCAAAATTAACCCTGCTCCTCTCCACGGGCCCTAGAAATCGCCACGCCAGCAGAAAGCCAACCAGGGCGGCAAGAACATATCCTACTATTGCCCCATACACTCCAAAGCCAAGTAGCACCAGGGCAAAGACCGCCCCTATCTTTGCCACTGCGCTTCCGATCCCTGCCATCGCCTGCTTGCCAAATTTCTTCAGCCCGTTGAGGTAACCTGCGCCATAGATAAAATAGAGGGCATAGGCTGGAATGACCAGGGCTGAGAACCTGATATAAGGAGTGAGAGAGGGGTCGTTGAGCAGATTCGCGATAACTCCCGCCAGACCGAAGTAGAGACCAAACAGCAAGAGGCAAAGCGCAAGCTGGATCCTGTTAGCATCCCTGATGATGCTCCCTATCTTGGCATCATCCTCGGCGATATATTTGGATGCGCTCTGGGGAACCCCAGAGGTAAGGAAAAGGTTAACTGTACTCATTAAAGCTAATATAACGCCAAATGTGCCGTAGTCCGCCGGGCCCAGGTAGCGCCCCAGCCCAAAGTGGATAATGTAGCTTGCGAGAATGAAGGCCCCGCTAGCAATTATCAGGTAGAGCGTTCCCCTGCCCATGCCGGTTTTACCTTGACCATTCATCTCGGGTTGCTCTTCCTACAGAGAAAGAGAATCGACTCATCCACAAACAGAAAAACTGGCGGCAAAAAAATCCTTTTCGGTGAAATCTTGCAGATTTGCCTCTTAAGGAACCTGGTAGGCATATGCGGCACCAACCTACATTCAAAGCGAACCTCCTCACAAATACGCCTCCATTCCTTGACCGGTAATAGAGATACGTGCGTCTTATCCCGATACCCATGCCATCTGTGTTTTTGATTCATGAGAGAAAGAAATTTTAGAACAATGGAAGACATATTCGGAACTCTCAAGAACAGATAACCCTCGTCTGAAAGTATGCTACGGATACTCTCAAGGACATTTTGGGGTGACTCCATATGTTCCAGAACATCCAGAGCAACTATAACATCAAACTCTTTATCTCTAAACGAGGCCTCAAGGTCCGTCCCGATATCGCCCACCGTAAGCTCACTATGCGCGGTGGCGTCCCTGGCCCGGTCTATAGCCCACTCGGAGATATCCATTCCGTAGGTCTTAAAATATTTCTCCGCATATCCTAGAAAGTAACCATAAGCGCAGCCTATCTCCAGCAGCGCGCCGCCGCTTTTATATTCTAGGATTAACCTTAGAAGTGCTTCGTTATAAGGAACGTCTCCATATATCTTAGATTCACCTCTTCGAATGCCGTATCTCTCCCCCATCTCTCTAAAATATTCCTCACCGAAGGCATCCTTACTCATTTCGATCCCCCCATCAAATTCAAGGAAGCAGATTTGAGATGAAACATGATTCAGTCTAGCCCAAGGGCATATTTATTTTGATAATCTCCTTTCAAGTCACGTAGTTTTTCCTCGTAAGTAGGATCGTAAAACTCTGAAATAAATTCGGCTTTAGCCTCCCCGCTAAGTCTATAGATATTCAGCTTAATCGAGTAATCAATCGCTTCTGTCGGTGGGTTATCATAGCGGCATTTTTCTTCGATCTGGTAATATCCTTTAAAGTTTCCCGGCATGCCCACGTATTCCCTGATATCACAGCGCTGACTCAAGAGCTCCAAGTCGTCCACTTCCACCGATGTTATGTATTCTACATCCTCATCCTTAAAGTATGGGTGTGCAAGACTCTGCGTGGGTAGCCTTGACGTTGCGACGTAAATGGTCTCGTAATCCTTCATCAGCATAGCATACATTTGTGGCTCAAAGGCAGGCCCCCTGTCGAAAACTACATTTGTATCGTACAGGAAGTATAATGGTGGCCCGTAATTTTCATATACATACCTGTTCCAAAATATCACTAGATCCCCTTGGCCGAAATTTGATGAAGCCCTTTTTTCAAAATCTAATAGCCCCTTACCCTCGGAAAAAGTCAAAATAGCCGCCGATTGAGAAAGGGTTATGACAAGGAAAACTCCGGCAAGTGCAGGGAGGATGAATCTCGGATATTTTACCAGGCTGCTCTTGGTATTGGTTACGAATAAGGCAAATAGCAAAAAAACAAAAGGCAAGAATACTGCCCAGAAGCGTCTCATATACCACGGTAGGTAGAAGGCAATCGAAGGCTTAACCAGAAAGAATAACTGAGGAAGAATCAAAATGGCTATCAATAAAACATATCTTCTTACGGGCTTTTCCTTCACAAAATTCATAAGCCCTAGAGCAAGCATGATTGGAATACAGATTGGATTGAAAACGCGGAACATGAAGTTCCAGATAAAGATTTGCTCATTATATGGCGCACCCGGGACTGTGGCAGTCTGCGTTGGGTGCGAAATAACGGACCGTATGTAATCAGTAGGACCTGCGATAACAGACGAGCTAAAATTGGAAGCATATAGAATATATATGGCAATCGTAAATAAACCTAAGGCTGCCATAACCCCAACGTAATACCGCTTATTTATCCCCAAATGCTTTCTGAATCGAAACCAAGCTAGCAATAGGGCATATACCGCAAGGTATAGAATCCCTTCGGGCCTAACCAGCATAAGTAGTGTGATCGGGAAACCGCTGCAAAGTATCAAACCCAAATCGTTTCGTTTATAACCCTTAACAAATAAGTAGATACACGTCCACACAAGCAGCAGTTGCAGGTTCTCCGCAAAGCAGGCCCTTGAAAAATAGACGGTGTAATAACTAAATATGAAAAATATCGTCAGAACCACCCCTGTTTTGTCATCTCTTATGGTTCTTCCCAGAAAAAATAGGACCGAAATCCCGAGTAATAGTAGAATCGCGTTAGCAGCAGGAAAGCCATTAAAGCCAAATAGATGATAAAAGGTGGATAAGTAAGCGATGTATCCTGGCAAGAACTGAGTGATTATTTCCCCGTTTTGATTTAGCCAAAAGCCGGGGTAGGACAGTGCAATATTATCGTCGATATAGAGGCTGCCCGTTTTCGCCAGATTCACCGCCGACTCAAGATATACCCCTTGATCGTGCCCTCCCTCTATTTTGCTCTCAAAGAAGAAAAATGCATTGAAAACGCAGAATAGGAGGACACCGGCTACGACGATATAACTGATTCTATCTCGGTCGAAGTCACTGGCGATATACCTCCTGTTCAAAATCAAGAGGGAGATTGCATAGGCAATGGTCAGGCCTATCATGAAAGGGGAAAGTTTGAGGAAAAGGCTATGCAGTCCGAAAACGGCAGAGGCAACGCTTACAAGTAGCAGCAGAAGCAGTAGGAACACGCTTCTTAATATGAACTTCTCTAGGAAATTGCTCTTAATTTCAAATAAGTCTCTCGTAAAGAGCTTCATACTTTCTGCTCATTTTCGAAAGGTCAAATTCAGCTAAAACCCTCTCCCTGTTATACTCCCCCATCTGTCGGCGCAGGTTTTCATCATCGGCAAGCATCTCTATCCTTTGAGCAAAGTCCTCGGCCTTATCCATTTCACACAGGAATCCTCCCTTCTCATCCTGCACTAGTTCAGGCAGCGATGAGCAATCGGTAGCCACGATGGGCTTCCCGCAGGCCATCCCCTCGGCTGCTGAGTAGCCAAAGCCCTCCAAACGGGAAGGGACGATAACCATGTCACATAGACTATACATATTAACCAGCTCGGATGAATCTAATCTGCCCAAAGGAACCATCCTTCTATCAGGAAATACTCTCTTGGTCCTGAGACCTGAGGTGTAAAACAGGACGAAACGGTTGTCTAATCTCCCCATGATCTTGGGTAACAGGTCAGCGCCCTTCCTTCTGGTGAGGTTACCGACGAAAAGGAGCTTTACTTTATCGGGGTAGGGATCATTCACTCTCATCGGCTTGAAAATATTGGTGTCGATCCCATTGTAGATGACCTGGATACCCTTTATTCCAAACACCCTTTCTATCTCTTCTCCCGCATTCTCACTCACCGCAACCACCGAGTCAGCAACGCTTAGCGATTTCTTGGTGTATCCGAAGAGCAACTTGTGATAGAGCTTTTGGGCTGGCGAGGTATATTTTTGATAGGTTGGGTTGAAGACCAGGTGGTGAACAGTAACAACTAATGGCTTCGATCGTGTTTTGAAGGCGAAGCCGCATTCCACATTTGAATGAATCAGGTCGTATTGGCTAGGATTACCGAAAAGGGGACTAACCAAGAACGGCGCAAACTGTAAAAGCATAGGGTAAAAGCTTAACGTGGTTTGAAAGCCTAAATTTTTCATAGAACTCGCTAACCTTTGAAAATAAACGTCGCCCCCTGCACCACCCCTGATTACTGGATACAGTATTTGCACCTCTTCACCCCGATGACGATCCGAATTGGAGAAAACGAAAGAAACATTTGCACAATTTGCAGCGGGATTCTCTTCAAGCTACTGGCAAGGCAATTCGGGGCTTCATTTACTAAATCAGACTTCCAAGGAGCTGCCATTGCCAGCTTCGAGATCCGTCGGTCATTTGTTTTCTCCGCTGGAATTGCAACACGTCTGTGCACCATGATAGCAATGCGAAGGACAGCGGCATATTGGCTACCCCTTTCCCGGAACAGCGAGGCTCCAACCTTGATATCTTGATATGGAGAAGAACAACCGGTTTTTGAAACCCGGTGAAACCATCATGTTCTCCGGGTTATGTACACAACTATTCCCCCGTTATCACCGTTCAGGAACGCTGTGTCTAGATAAGCAATTGCTCTCACTAGTGGCTTGGTGATTTCCCAGCTAACTCCCCAAAGGAACCTTAATGATAAATACGAAACTCGGAGGAATAGCTGTCTCAGGTACAGGAATTCCGCACTGTCATCTTGGGGTATAAGTTTTCTTATTTCACTTTCCAAATACCCATTAGCCCTGTAGTGACCCCACTTCTTGCTCACCCAGTTTGTCAGAAAAGGCGGGAAGATTCTGATCTGCTTGTGGGGAGTAGAGATTACTATCTCGCCATTTGGCCTAGTAACTCGGTGCAGCTCATTCAGAAACTGTTTATCGTCGTCAACATGCTCGATAATGTCAAAGGCGAATACTTGGTCGAAGCACCCATCACTAAACGGCAGAGATAAGGCATCTGCCTTTACGTAGGTTACGCCGTCATACTTTCTCTGTGGGCTGAGATCAACACATACTTTTGTCCCGGCTGGCTGTTGGGACAGCCAATATCCATCGAAGCCCCCGATATCTAATACCACGCTTGAGATCGCTCGTATCCCAACTTTATCCCACATTAATGCCCTATAATATGTTCCGAGCCTCATCGCAGTCGCTCGTAAATCTCGCCGAATCTATCGGTCACAGCCTCCCAAGAAAATCTCTCCCTCACCGTTTGCAGTGCATTCTCTGAAAACCTATGCCTGAGTTCGTCACTTGACAGAAGTCTAACGATTCTATCGGCGAGTTCTTCAGGGCTCTTTTGCTGCACCAAAAACCCATTCCAGCCATCTTCGATTATGTCCGGGATGCCGCCAACGTTGCTTCCAATCACCGGTTTGCCACAAGCCATTGCCTCCAGCAAGACCACGCCCAGAGCCTCCGTCTCGCCGGTACTCTCAATTACGATAGAGGGCAGAACGAATACCGAGGCAGTCCTGTAATAATCGGGCAACCGACTGTTGGGCACACTACCCTCGAACACCACGTTTCCAGTCAGACTGAGTTCACTGGCCAGTCTTTCCAAGTTCGCCCTCTCTGGTCCATCTCCGCAGATGACCAACCGTGCCTCAGGTAACTGTTCCAATACCAAGGGCATGGCCCGTATCAGGTAGTCCACCCCCTTCCAGTTTATTAGTCTGCCAACACTGAGGATCAGAGGCTTGTCAGTGGCAAAACCTGGCTCATCGGGATGGAAGCGATTCAAGTCCACTCCCATTGGTATAACCGCTAACTTTTGCTGTACGTCCGTGATTTCCTGAGCGGCGCTGGCAGTTGCTTGACTGTTCGCTGTGCAGGCGTCACAGGATTTCAGTACCAACCTGAGCAGGTGCTTTAAGCTACCTTTCCTGAACGGGAATATGTCGCTGCCATGTATCGTGACAACGAGCGGACGCTTGCAGACCTTCTTGCAAATAGCGCCAACGAGCCCGGAAGGGATAAGCCAGTGGGAATGGATTATGTCTACTTTCTCCTTCTTGATCAGTCTGAGGGCATGGTATAATTCAGATACGACCAGCAAGGGAACCTGCACCCAAGCAAGGCGACTTCTCTTCAAGTTTGATAGAACTCCCCCTTCGTAATAAAGCCGCTGGTATCTTTTGGGGTAAAAATAGGCAAAGCGGTGCACCTTTAGTCCCGCCATCTCTTCCTGAAGTGGTGCGCCTTGATGGTGTGGTGCCAGCACCACAATTTCAAGGCCGTTGCGGAGCAACTCCTGACATAGTTGATAGACAAATGCTGGGACTGTGTCTTCCTGCCATCGGGGAAATGTGGTGGTTAAGACCAGGACCTTCATGTCCTGCCGACCAATTCCTTCATGGTTACGAAATCATAGCCTTTGTCTCTTAGCAGAGTGATAAACCCCTCAAAGATTCCCAGAGCGTTGCTTGCATTTCTGTTATGGAACGTCCTGTATTTCCATTGAAGTTTACTGAGGGATTCTGTCTTAAATAGATCATGAAGATGAAAATCAAAAACCACCACATTAGGGAGACCGAAAATGTTAAACCCCAACTGGTATGCTCGAGGGAAAAGTTTCATGTAGCTCATTATGAGAGGGAGGCGCAACCTTCTTGAGATTACGGAGAAGGGAATCTCAAGAAGGCCATCGACGTAATATGGGTCCCTCCTGGCCCTCAAATTAGCGTAAACCCCCGGACGCCAGGACGGAATGAGGCTAGAGTCATAGATGAAACCCTCTTCCTTTAAGACCTGAAAGTGGAATCGTGAGACCCTGCCCTGGGGAGCTCGGTAACCCGCTGGGGATTTGCCAAAGTAGTCTATATAAGCCCTTTTCGATTCTTTGATTTCCCATTCCACATCTTGAGGGGACATTATGTTATGTGTGTAAGAGTGCAATGCGAAGTCAGTGTTGAGTTGTGCTACCTTACCCACCACCTCATGCCTTTCGTCGAGTACCTTGCCCACCACAAAGGCTGTCAATCTAACGTCATACTTTTTGACTATAGGAGAAAGCTCTTCAATATGGTCAAAGGCATTATATGCCTCCGTACGGCCATAGTCCTGCTCTAGATCCAATGTTATACATGCGACCCTGTCCATTCTAACAAACTTACCCTTGGTTTCCTGTCTTACTTACTTTGCTCGAGCTCCTTTATAGACTTCGCCGGATTTCCGGCGACTACGGTATAGGGACCCACGTCTCTGCTCACTACGCTGCCAGCACCGACCACGCTATTCTCGCCTATCGTCACACCAGCCAGAATAATGGCGCCTGGAGCTATCCAAGCGCCTCGCTTTACTGTGGTCGCGGCCACCTTCCTAGGGTAATGATTCCTTTTGATCTCTATGGAACATGTTGGATTGGAATGAGCAAAGATCATTGTATTCATGCCTATGCTTACGTAAGCTTCCAATGTTACCAGCTCTGGATATAGAAAATCAATCTGGACACGAGGGCCTATGTATACGTGTTTTCCTATTTTCACCCCTCTCGCTCGCTGTAAGATGACGGTCAATCCCGGTGACGGAGACGTGTAAGCCAAAACATCCAATATTCGATGGCGGATAAGTCGGGAATAGTACTTTAACGCACCAAAGACTCCTTTGTAGCCATAGTACTCCTTCAGTTCGCGCTTGTTTATCTCTTCCGGTTCTTCAATGTGAGGCGGCATCAGCTTTCATCTCGTCATGCTCCTAGTGGTTCTTTGCCTCTCGGCCAACCAGGCACAACTTCTGCCTAAAGTCTCTTTTCTTCGGCCCCACGCTTGTACCTCTGTAGCTTGCTATGGTAGAGCTGCTCTTCTTCGATTCTCCTTAGCCTCCCCAGCATATCGGCAATCAAGGCTAATACGAGGAAGATGGTGCCCAGTACAAGCAGCACGACTACCAAATACAGGAGCGACGTAAAAGGGGATGTCCTCCCTGTGCTTGCCCAGTGACCAAGCACAAACAACCCGATAATAACCCCGGGTATCAGCGCTAACAAGCTTATAGAGCCAAAAAACCTCAGCGGTTTGTGGTCCCTGAAGACTCTGATCGCTATTACCAGAGCTTTGAGTCCGTAGGAGTACCAGTGGGTGACCACCTTCGATTTGCCTTCCCTTTCTCTAACCTGGACGGGGACCTCTCTGACTTTCATTCTCTTATTGAGCAGGTCAATCAATACCTCCTGGGTATAGGTGAAATCCCCGAAGGTATTCAATCTCAAGGCTGCCTCCCAGGAGTAGGCCCGGAAGCCACACTGTGTGTCAGCAAGCTTCTGGCCGGTAAGCGAATTCACTATCCTGGTAAACAAGCTGTTCCCCATTTGTTTAATCCAGGGCATTTTGGGCTTGAGGCTCCTATCGAGAAAGCGCGAGCCAGTAACGAAGTCCGCCTGGCCCTGCAAAATGGGTTCAATTAGACGGGGTATGTCATTGGGATTGAATTGCCCGTCAGCATCGATAGTGACGATAATATCAGCTCCCATTCTAAGCGCAGAATCCCTGCCGGTGGAGAAGGCAGCTCCCACTCCCTCATTGGCCGCATGGGAGACCACCCTGTCGGCTCCCGCCTCCTTTGCCTGTTCAACTGTGCCGTCAGTAGAGCCGTCATCTACGACCAGAACCTCGACCTGATCTACCCCTTCCATCGCTCTGGGGATTTCAGCGACCACTCGAGCTATTGTCTTTTCTTCATTATAGGCTGGTATAGTAACGACTAGCTTCACGGCTTGAGCCCTATTCACCGCAAGAACAGATTCCAAGAGCTATGGCCTGTGGCCAACAATGGAGATGTTCATGCTATCCGATGTATGCTCGTTAGTCAATCGACGAAGCTGTAGGCCCCGATAGTTGGAGAGGAGTATAGCAGATAGGTGGCAGAAGTCAAGCACGTTTGCGATTGCACACCTAGATGACCGTCATGGTATCGACATTGGCAAGCAAGCGAGGGCCGAAGGTGTTGACAAAGCGCCTTTCGTTTGTTATTGTTCCGAAAAGGAGGGTGGCTGCTTATCGTTTGCGGGGTAGCTGCGTGGTGGAAGTGCGTATTCCACGGGATACAGCGAATGAAAAAGCTGGACCCAAAGCTGGTTACAACGGCAGTCAGCATTGTTCTAACGGCAGCAATCGTTCTTCTGTTGCTTCTGGTAGGGCCCAAGTCGGCTGAAGCAGTCAACGTTTCCGTCACCCCATCGCCCGGCAGTGTTGCGCCAGGTGGAAGCGTAACATTTGATCTCACCGTTGAAATCCTGGCCAGTGAGCGCATCCCAATTGAAGGCATCCATCTGCGCATCTTTTCCGATGCCGAGGCTACCATAGAACTCACCACCCCTCCCTATAACTCTCCCCGCAGCATGAGTCTCTTTTCAGCCACCCCATCTGCCGGCTACTGGGGATATGGATACGGATACGGGTTTGACCCCAATGTCGGCCAGGGGTACAGCTTTGGCTACGGCTACGGGTATGGCTATGGCTATGATGGTGGGACTGTGACCCTGGTCTATCGCTGCACTGTGGACACCAGCGGTTGGGCCCCCGCGGAGTACTACGCCAGAGGAGATGTTGATTGCGGAACTCATACCTACTCTTCGAGCGTTTCCTCATTTGTTGTGGCCCTTGACTGGGATCTCTATATCGACGGGTGTATTAATGTTTCGGACCTGATTCTGGTCGGCCAGCAGTGGCGACAGGAAGGAGACCCTGGCTGGATTCGAGAAGACATCTACGTAGACGGAATAATCAACGTCTCGGACTTGATAATTGTAGGCCAGCACTGGAGAGAGGGATGCACTTAGGTCAACACTGGAGAACCCAGAAGGTTGGAGCGTCGTGAGCTACAAGAAGGCTAGCCTGGCGCTGATGCCCCTCACCGTTCTTTCCCTGATAGTCGGCCTTTATTTTGCTCACGGGGCCTCTGGACAAGGCGACACCACGGTTGATATCTCACCGCCCAGCCAGATAGTCTCCCCAAGCGAGGTATTTACTGTTGATGTAAACGTTGACCCTGCAGTTGAGATAGCTGGTGTCGAGTTCGACCTCAGCTTCGATCCCTCGCTTCTAACTGCAAATATAGTTCCACCACCTGCCCATAACCCTGCCGAGGGCAATCTACTGAGTCAGGATGGCGACGAGACATTCTTCATAGATGGCACAATAGACAATGTTGCTGGCACTATCACTGGCGTTGGTGGTGCCATCTTAGGAGTCGGTGCTAGTGTGTCATCGCCGGGGACATTTGCCACAATCACCTTCACTGCCAAGACAGCGGCGGGTACCTCACCACTTACATTGACGTTGATTGCTGTGAAAGATACTGCAGGACACCCGGTATCTATAGATGTGACCGACGGGAGCGTGACTATCGAGTTACCACCTACACCCACGCCCACACCCACACCTACTCCCACGCCCACACCCACACCGACACCGACGCCGACACCTACACCAACGCCGACGCCCACACCGACACCGACGCCTACACCCACGCCCACGCCAACGCCGACGCCAACACCGACGCCCACACCCACACCGACGCCAACACCGACGCCCACACCCACACCGACGCCAACGCCTGCGACCGACCTTGCAGTTGGCAAGACCGGCGATCCTGAGTGGGTGGTGATCGCAGGCAATCAACTGACCTACACCGTTACCGTCACCAATAATGGCCCCTCAGATGCCACCGGCGTCACCGTTACCGACACTCTCCCGCTTGAGGTGGCGTTTGTGTCGGCCACACCCAGCCAGGGCAGCTATAACAACGTCAGCGGCGTGTGGACGGTCGGCAGCGTGGCCAGTGGTGTCAGTGAAACCCTCACCCTTATTGTCGCTGTTGACCCCTCGACGACTGGTCAGATCACCAATACAGTCACGGCAAGTGGCGATCAGACCGATCCTAATCCGACTAACGATACGGACACTGAGAACACTTTGGTCGTCGCTCGGACTGACCTTGAGGTCACCAAGGGTGACAGTCCTGACCCTGTGATCGCGGGCAATCAACTGACCTACACCGTTACCGTCACCAATAATGGCCCCTCAGATGCCACCGGCGTGACCGCCACCGACACTCTGCCGCCAGAGGTGGCGTTTGTGTCGGCCACACCCAGCCAGGGCAGCTACAACAGCGTCACCGGTCTGTGGACGGTCGGCAACCTGGCCAGTGGTGTCAGTGCAACCCTCACCCTTATTGTCGATGTTGACCCCTTGACGACTGGTACGATCACCAATACAGTCACGTCAAGTGGCGATCAGACCGATCCTAACCCGACTAACGATACGGACACCGAGAACACCGGGGTCACCGGGCCAACGCCCACACCTACCGCCACACCCACAGCCACACCTACAGCCACACCTACAGCTACACCTACCGCTACGCCTACCGCTACACCTACAGCTACACCTACAGCTACACCTACAGCTACACCTACAGCTACACCCACGGCTACACCTACCGCTACACCTACACCGACGCCCACACCGACGCCCACACCCACACCAACACCAACGCCTACGCCCACAGCCACGCCGACGCCAACACCTACACCTACGGCCACACCTACGGCTACACCCACACCTACGCCCACGCCGACTCCCACGCCAACAGCAGCACCGGGCCCGGTCGGCCCCGCCCCAGGGCCCATACCGACAACTCCTACGCCTGCGCCGGCAACACCGACGCCGATGCCTACACCTACACCGACGCCAACACCCATACCACCCCCGACACCTACCCCAGCAGCCACTCCTACGCCTGCACCGACCCCCACACCTACGCTGACGCCTGCTCCTGCGCCTACACCGACGCCTACCACAACTCCGACTCCTGCACCCATGGAAAAGGCACCCTTCAACGTCTGGGTGGCTTTTGGCCCAATCCTGGGCATATTGCTGCTACTTGGCCTGCTATACATCGTCTCTCTATGGAGAAGGACGAGCGGCTGAGCAGGCTAAGACAAAGGCTCTAGGCTCGGATTCCAATACATGCGGGAGTGATTCAGAAGGTACATCGATGGGGTTGACATCATGCGGAGGACGGACTAAAATCGTGGTAAGAATAAGAATCATTCTCGTTTTTTGCCATGAAGGTTAGATTCACGACGGCGCATCGACAATTGCTTCTCGACATCCTGCATGAGGCTAAGCGTCATCTGGATGCCAAGGAGCTTTTTCAGGAGGCTGCTAAGAGAGAACCGCACATCAGCCTGGCTACAGTTTACCGCAACCTGCATCTCTTTGAAGACCTTGGATTGGTGGACGAGACACGTTTGGATAGGGCCCACTGCTATTATGAAATAAAGAGGTCAAGCGAACACTATCATCTGGTGTGCACAACCTGTGGGAAGGTTACGGAATTCGAGAGCCCTGCGGTTAGTCAACTAGTGGACGAGGTGCAGCGCAACAGCGGCTTTGCTGTCACCAGAGCTGTTCTGCGCTTGGAAGGTTACTGCCCGGAATGCAAGGATGAGGCAAAGGTGCAGTGATTTTTCTGAGGTCTGGATTGCGAATGGGAAACGTTATCATCCCGCGCCCTGAAGGTGGGCAGATGAACGACAGGCCAAGAAACTCAACATCGAAGTCACTACCAGGATACCGGTTTCCGCCGAGGAG
>CAYVES010000007.1:0-20016 GCA_964449845.1 uncultured Dehalococcoidia bacterium | reverse complement strand
GGCCAAGAAACTCAACATCGAAGTCACTACCAGGATACCGGTTTCCGCCGAGGAGTTGACGGCGACAGTTGCTAACTTGAAGCAGCAGACAGACGCCCTGCTGGAAAGGATTGCTAATGGCTCGGGCCAAGCGTGGTCAGACGGTAGCGCAGACTCCAAACACAATCTGGAGCACATATCTCCAGTCACGGCTGTGGCGGTGTCCTCCCTCTCCTTCCGGAGCTCATCACTGGCTTATTGATGGCAAAGGAGTGGGACAGTGCAGATACTGCGGGGAGAAGCGGCAGCTCGCCGAAGGTGGGTTTTCTGGCTATGGGGGCGCTAGTGACATGCGGTGGGGTCCAGCCCCACCGTCGGAAGAATCCCTGGGAGAGCTATTGCCAATAGCCTGAGCATGCACGTAAGGTGGCACACACGTGCAGCGGAAAGGGGCACCGTGACAAGCGGCGAAATCGACAGGCTTTGCACGGATTGGCTGAACGATAACTACGGGGAGGGAATGGCCTGCAAATACATGCCCTACACCCTGGTGATTCCTATGTGGAGCCCGCCTGATCTCAATGGTGCTCTGGAGACTTTGAGGCAGGTGTTGCGCATAGCGTTCGGTGCGGACCAATCACTTGGGACTACGGACTATCATGAGGCCAGGAGGAAACTTCAGTTGCACGGGGAGAGGGTCGAGATTCCAGAGGTTTTCATCAGGGCTTTTGCAGGAACTTGAGAGCGAGGGTGAAAGGCCGGTGCGTGGTACGGAACCTTTCTGCCGCTTTCCATCAGGTGGGATATGCAGGAGCGCAAGATCATGGTAAGTGTAAAGGGTCATTAAGACACTGGGTGGACAAACTTATAGAAAGAAGCTAGCATTCTCCACAGATTGGACGCAGGAGGGATCCACAATGGTAGAATATGTCACGGATCAAAACTTCGAAGACGAGGTGCTGAAATCTGACCTTCCTGTATTTGTCTGTTTCAGCGCTACCCGCTGCGGGTCATGCTTCGCCCTTTGTTTGGTCGTGGATGATCTGGCTGAGGAGTATGATGGAAGGATGAAGTTCGTCATGATCGATGTGGAAAAGGAGCCTCAACTGGCAGCCAAGTACCATATCCTTCCCTTACCGGCTGTGCTTCTTTTTCGGCACGGCAAATCCCTGAAAGAGCTGGGGGGATTCCACGACAAAGCCCATCTCAAAAACGCGCTGAACGCGCTGATAGCAGAAAAGGAGCACTCTCCATAAATATCCACGAAAGAGGAGGTCACAATGGTAAAAGATGTCATGGATCAGAACTTCGAAGACGAGGTGCTGAAATCCGACTTGCCTGTTGTAGTAGATTTCTGGGCACCCTGGTGCGGTCCGTGCGTGAGGATTAGCCCCTTGGTTGAGGAGTTCTCGCAGGAATTTGATGGCAAACTCAAGTGCTGTAAGCTGAATGTGGACGAGAACCCTCAGACGGCTATGAAATACCAGGTTATGAGCATACCGTTGCTGCTGTTTTTCCAAGGTGGCCAGAAGGTGGACGAGAGCCTTGGGGCAGTTCCCGAGAGCATGATTCGGCCGAAAGTTGAGGCGCTGCTGGCTAAATGAGCACTGAGAGCGTTGCAGAGCTTGAGAGTAAGATAGCGGAGCTTAAGCGCCGCATACCGCCCCATTCGATTCCGCCAGCGATGCTTCAGGAGCTTGAAGAACTGGAGGAGCAGCTCGACAAAGCAAAGGACGCTGAGAAGCAAGGCTGATGCCCAAAAAGGTAGCTATGGTGGACTATGAGAGGTGCTACCCTGATAGCTGTGATCACGGCGTTTGCCTCGCTGTGCTAGAATGCGAGTACGGAAATCTAATACAAGAAGGCGCCTACGAAGCGCCCGAAGTCAACCCGGCCAAATGGTGCCACGGCTGCGCCAAGTGCGCGCAGGCATGTCCCCTGAAAGCAATCAGGATGCTTTAAGCCGTACAATGGCTACTGGGACTGGGAGAAAACGGATGAAAGGAGGCGGAAATGGCGGAGAAAGAGGTTACCTGCCACATATCTTGTCAGCTCTGTGGTTGGAACACCGGCGCCACAGTAATGGCCGATGAGGCCAAATTGTTCCCGGAGATTATGAAGTTCTTGAGCCGGTGTTCGGTGCAGCACCAGAGCCAGGGCACAGCGGGCAAATTGCTGATTGTCTGGGAGCCGCTCGAATCAGCAACCCGTTGAACAACCAACAAGGAGAGATATCATGGAAGAATGGGATGTCGTCGTCGTTGGGGCTGGGCCTGCCGGGCTTTCATCAGCGATTTTCACCCAACTCGACGGCTGGAGCACGCTGGTTTTGGAAGGCAGCTGGGTTGGCGGGCAGGGTGCCATTGCCTACACGCTGAGCAACTACCCGGGTTTCCCGCCCGGCGACGGCACCATATTAATGGACAACATGGAGAAACAGGTGACGTCACCACCGCCCACTGGCGTGGGGGCACAGCTAAAGCGCGAGAAGGTGTTGAGCCTCGATGCTGAGAGCCTGGTTGTGGCCACCGACGTGAACCAGTACAGGGCCAGCGCTGTTATCCTGGCCACTGGCAGCACCATGCAGAGACTCGGCATACCCGGGGAGGAGAGATTTCTGGGCAACGGTGTGTCCTACTACGCCAAGCTTGACGCGGAGAAGTTCGCCGGGAAGAAGGTTCTGGTGGTAGGCGGTGGGAACACTACGGCAAAAAGCGCATTGGTGGCCAAGGGCAAGGCCAGTGAAGTAATCCTGGTTCACCGCAGGGAGTCACTTAGGGCATATCCAGCTATGGTGAAGAGGCTGCAAAAAGAGGGCATTCAGGTCTGGTACAACACCGAGGTGAAGGAGATAAGGGGCAGCGACAAAGTCGAGGCAGCGGTGCTGGTGAACAACAAGACGGCTGAGGAAAAGGAGATCGCAGTTGACTGGGTGGTAGTCTGTGTGGGGACGGAGCCGGATACAGAGCTAGCGCGTGAAGCGGGGATTGAGATGGCGGGGAGTTTTGTGAAGGTTGACGGGCAAATGATGACCGAGAAGCCTGGGCTGTTTGCCTGCGGCGAGATAACCGGCTGCGACCGTCACCTTATTGCGTCTGCTTCTCAAGGGGCGGCGGCGGGTATGGCGGCGAGCGAGTATCTGGCGCTGGAAAAGATTAAGAGGGGTGAAATGTTTGAGGGGGCTAAGAACGGTAAGTACGCCGATGAGTATCTGGCAATGCTGCAACAGTGACCACAACTCGAATAGCAATGGGGAGGCAAGGTGATAGAGCCAGTCGACAGTGAACCTTTGACGGTGAGCCGAATGACGAAGCTAGAAACGGCCCTGAGGAGCTTCTTGGGTCCAGGGATAGTTACCCGGAACCTCAGCAGGGTTCTAGCCCTTGCGGCCAAGAGAGGTCGAATCTCCTACGATGAAGCGCAGAGAATGACTAAGGAAAGCGCCGATGACGTCCTGCTCCTGGCAACTGGATTGAGGCTCCTGCTCCCGGTGAGAACGTTCAGGAGTGCTGCCTGGGAGGACCGGATCCTCCTGGCTGAGCCTGGAGAGATGTATGAAGTGCCGAATGCCGTCAGGTTTCTGGTGGAAAACGCAGGGCAGACGGGGCAGTGGAATCCTGGTGACGCCCTATCTGAGGTTTTCAGGCTGGCAGGGGAGCCGAAATGGGAGCGAATACCAATGCTGGTTGAGAGAATAGCTGAAAAATCTCAGGACTACAGGGTCAATGCAGTGCAAATAAAGGAGGCATGTAGCGAGCTAGGTTTAGGTGATAGGGTGGACACGCTGATAGCGGAGCTCAAAGGAAGTGGGGTAATGAGCCCCAAGCTAAGCTCGTTTGCTCAGGTGGCCAAGACAGGGGCACCTCTGTATGAGCTCAACCCGTCCCTATTCACAAAGAAAAGGATAAAGGAGGCGAAAAGGAGTGATTGGACAGGTGCAAAAGCCTATTGAAGAGATCCTCGAATACCTCGATGGTAAGCACAAGATAGTCCTTGTCGGGTGTGGTGGTTGTGCTACGGTCTTCCACACGGGTGGTGAACAGGAAGTAACAGAAATGGCAGACACCCTTTCCAGGCATGGAAAGAACGTTGTAGCCGCTATCGCGCCGCCCTTCGGCGAGTTCACCTGCTATGCTCCCTGGAGCAGTCAGCGCCTGGGCAATTACCGACGGGAGATCGATGAATGTGACGCTATCTTGATGATGAGCTGCGGTGACGGACTCCAGGTGGTGCGAGAACTTGTCATAGAAGGAGAATTTGGGCTCCTGAAACCGATCTATCCGGCAACCAATCCCATAGGGCACATGGGTGGAGGACCTGCCATCTTTAAGGAGAAATGTCAGCAGTGTGGCGAATGCCTGCTCGGAAGATTCGCCGGTATCTGCCCTCTAACCCAATGTGCCAAGGGGATCTTCAATGGTCCCTGCGGGGGGTCTCAGAACGGTAAGTGTGAAGTGGATCCTGAGCGTGACTGCGCCTGGGCTTTGATCATTGAGCGGCTGGAGAAATTGGGTATGCTGGGGATGTTGGAAGAGATGACACCACCAAAGGACTGGTCCAAAATGGAAAGGCCACGCAAGATTGAGGTTGCTCCGCTTGTCCTTCAGTAGAATGTGACAATAGCTAGTTGAAAACCGTAACGGCCTATAGCGATAAGCGAAGCGAAATCTGGGATGAAAGAAATGCGAGGGAATTCCAGTGTTATGAGGGGAGTGGTGAGGAAATCCGCCGGATTTGGATAAGAGGATCAAACCCGGCAGGCGACTTCAGAGATTAAAGGTAGGCACTATGACACAAGGAGAGATAGAGGCTGTAGCTAGAGAGATCAGAACAAGATTCCTGCACTCGTCCTGGGACGACCTGGTAGCCTTCTGGCAGGGCGTGATCGGCAACATCGAAAGGGCCTATCATGCATCAGTGCAAAGTGTAGCGTCCTCCTATCATATGTCCTCAGGACACTCTAACGATATGCAGAGAATAGTGAGGGATGAGTTGGCCACTGCCTTGAGGCAACTGGCAGGAGAGAGACGGATGGCCAGGTGGGATGCAGAGGCTATGGGGGAAATCGAGTCTCAACCGGCCAGCAAGGGCGACACGCTGCAACGCGAGAACAGACAGGTTGATTGAGCGCGAACCGGATAGGGTGAGGTGGAATCTTGGCATAGTATGTGAGTGAGTTGCTATTGGAGCCAACGGGGTGAACTATCATGGAAGCTTCCGAATGGAAAGCACACCTTGAGAGGGAACGTGACGAGAAGGATCAATTCCTTGCGGTACATTGGCAGTCGCCACTGCCTCCTCAGGAGCGGGCGAAATTCAAGGGGCTGGCGTACTACCCTGCTGACCCAGCATACAGGTTCGAGCTAGAGATGCATGAGCATGAGGAAAAGGAGACGGTAAGAATGGCCTATACAAAGGGCAACGAGCGGGAGTTCCTCCGCTGGGGTGAATTCCAGTTCACGATCGCCGGCCAGAAGGAGGCGCTTCAGGCCTATAAGAGCGATCGCGAGGAGGAGAGGCTGTTCATCCTTCTAAAAGATTCGACCTCTGGCAAGGAGACATACGGTGGCGGGCGATACCTCGACCTCGAGCCCGAGAGGGACGTTACTCGCGATGGCAAATGGATTCTCGACTTTAATAAAGCATATAATCCGTGGTGCGTCTATAGCAAAGACTACACATGCCCGCTTGTGCCCCAAGAGAACTGCCTCGAGGTGGCGATCCCCGCTGGCGAAAAGGTTTACCCTCTGAAGAAAGAGTAGGCTCCGCATCCGAATGGAAAGGAGGAAGCTTACAGTGACCAAGGATGTTTCCCAAGAAGATGTCTATCAGGCAGTGGGGCAGGTGATGCACCCGGCGATCGGCCGGAGTCTGGTTGAGCTGGGAATGGTCAAAGATATAACTCTGGACCATGGCAAGGTGACGCTCACCCTGGCACTTCCGATCTTGGGTATCCCCGCCTACATCAAGGATCACCTTGTGAACAGCCTGCGCAACGCAGTGGTGGGGTTGGGTGCCGAATTCGATGTCAAGGTAGCGGAGATGAACGATGAGGAGCGGCAGGCTTTCTTAGCTATGGAGCAGGAGAGCTGGAAAGGTCTTGCGTGAAGAAGACCACGATAGGCGGCAACCCAAGACACTGGGGTAAGCCAAGCAAGAGAAGAGGGGGTGAAAGAGATGCCTATTTACGAGTACCAGTGCACGCAGTGCGGCGAGAAGTTCGAGGCTCGCCAGTCTTTTGGGGAGGACGGCTCCCGCTTGAGCTGCCCTAAATGCGAAGCTCCAAATCCCCAGAAGCTTCTATCTACCTTCTTCGCCCGAATTTCAGGCGCGGCAGGGAGTTCCTCGGAGGATAGTGGCCCTACTTGTAGCTCTGGGGTATGCGGGCTTCCACCAATGTAGAAATCAGGAGGGCAGAAATGGCATACAGAATTACGGATGATTGCATCAATTGCGGCGCCTGTGAAGCGGACTGCGCTAACGAAGCAATCTCTGAGGGGGAAGAGATCTATGTGATCGACCCCGATAAGTGCACAGAATGCGTAGGTAATTTCGAATCACCCAAGTGTGTGGAGATATGCCCGGTAGATGCCTGTGAGCCTGACCCAGATCATGTAGAAACTAGTGAGCAACTGCTCGCCAAGTGGCAAAGGTTGCACCCGGGCGAGACGCCAGCGGTGGTCTAGAGCTACTCAGGGTTGTCCAGGAAAGGGATCGTTATCTGCATCATGGTCGAGCACGAGGTAATCATGTCAGGGGGTGGTGCCGCCGGACTCATTGCTGGGCTGTACACCTTGCGGGCTGGCCTCAAGAGCCTGCTGGTGGAGCCAGGTATACTCCGAGGCCAGATAGTCAAGCCAGGATGCGTACAAACATGTCCTGGTTTGCTTAAGTGGGTCTCTAGGTTTGAGCTGGGCCAAAAACAGGCATAATTAGGGACCAATGGAGCACTTTCTTTACGATTCGCAGGCTTTCGAGGCCTTCTTGAGAGACCACCCTCACGAAGCCGCAGAGGTCAAGTTCTTACAATCGATAATGAAGGAAGGGATGAGGGCAATTGATGTTGGAGCTAGCATAGGTATCACAGCCGTGGCGATGGCAAAGGAGGTCGGAGAGAACGGCGAGGTATATGCTTTTGAGCCACACCCTCGGTATTTCAAAATTCTAAAGAAGAACTTATCCTCCAATCAATTGAATAACGTGAAGGCGTTAGAAGTCGCGCTGACAGACCGTGCCGGAAAGATTGATTTCTATCAAAAGGAGCTTTCTAGCGGAATCGCTTTTGAAGAAGGCGCGCAAAAGCTAGAGGTGGCCAGTACTACCATTGACAAGTTCTTGAACGAACGGAAGGTGCAAGGTATAGATGTAGTCAATATGGATTGTGAGGGCAGCGAATTACTTGTCCTCAGGGGAGCTGAAAAGACCCTGCGAACGAACAGAGTCAAGATATTCTGTGAACTTCACCACGATTTCCTGCGCCAATTAGGCCAATCGGTCGCAGATATCGTCGAATACCTCCAAAATCTTGGGTTTGAGGTGCACAGCGTTTCTCCAGATGAGCTGCGGGTGGGTGACGAACTTGACAGACCTGAGTATATATACGCCGAGAACTGAGATGGCCAAGCGGACTGAGAGCGAACGGGATTCAACAGCCGATAATAGCCAGGAGGTGTTGCAATGAGGCGCAACATGGGAAACATGGACCGAGCCGTCAGGTTCATCATCGGGGTAGTGATGATGGGTGTAGGATTCGGTGCGATGGGTGGGGGTGCCGCTATCGCGGTAGGAGTCATAGGCGCAGTCCTCTTCGCGACCAGTGTGGTAGGATTGTGTCCCCTCTACATCCCTTTTCGAATCAGCACCCTGAAGGTATAGTAGCAGGTCGTCTTTCCCTCTCCAAAGGGAGCTTTTCCGGATTATGCATGTCAGGCCATTATCGATGTTGGCCAGCTCCTGCTCTAGCCACGTGATATCGTCTTGGATACCATCTCTCACAGCCTCGCTGGTAGTGTCAAGGCGATTTCTCTCAGCCACGATCATTTCTTCTACCTGATGCCTGCGAGCCACAGGATAGCGGAGAGTTCACGGGTCTGAGCATCGGTCTTGGAAAGCTTCCCCAATCCCCCATACAGAGATTATCTATCCACTTCTTATCTAATTTCCCTTGCTCGTAATAGGATTTCATAGGACAAACCCAATACCACTTGCAAACTCTCTGGCTCATTCTTGGCATTCTTCTTCCCCGATAACTTCAATTCCGTTCCTTTTCAGTAGTGCGGTGGTAACACCATCGCCATCAATCGGCCTGTTGGAGAAGGTGCCATCATATATTTGTCCGCAACCACATGACGGGCTTCTGGATCTCCCTACAAATTGGGTGACTTTGTATAGTTTAGCAACTCTTAAGGTTTCCTTAGCTCCCCTAATAAATTGCTGAGTTACATCCTCACCATTTATATTCTTCACCTTACACTTCCCATCGAGAACACCCTCACCATTACCTCCCTGAATTTCCTGAGGTCGTCTAGGAGTCTTCAGCCCGCCTAGTTGTTCTGGACAAACAGGAATCAGGATCTCATTCATTAGAAGTTGGATGACCTTCTTACTCCTGTATTTATCCGTACCATCCCAGGTACATTTAATTCCCAATAGACAAGCACTGACAAGTTTCATAGAGACATTCTATCCCTTCGTTTTTGTTCCTGAATGAATAGAGGAACGTTGTTTCATCTTTACCCACTTTCCTTCATCTCTCCTCATTGCCCTTATAAAGTTACCACAATCAGAGTGATTAGTGTAATATTGATGTTGGAATGCGGATAGAGATACTCGGCGCGGAATCATTAGGTGTTCGTGGTTTATGCTGTGTCGTCAAAACAAATGAGCGCAAAATAGTCATTGATCCTGGAGTCGCCCTTGGGTTCAGGCGACACGGGCTTCTGCCACATCCAATTCAAGTTGTAGCTTCTGAAAGAACGAAAAGAAGCATCGAGAAGGCATTAGAAGACGCAACGGATGTTGTCATTAGCCATTATCATGGGGATCACATTCCATTAGTTGATGCCAACCCCTACCAGTTGCCAGTCGAGCGCGTTGCTGAGTCCTTGATGCGCCCCCGGCTTTGGACAAAAGGAACAGCCGATCTCTCACTTAACCAAGCCTATCGAGCCAGGGCTTTGGACAAAAGGCTAGGCCGTAGCTTCACTCTTGCCGAAGGAAAGGTTGATGGACCTTTGAGTTTTTCTTTGCCGCTTCCCCACGGAAGAGGGGACAGTCGTGGCGGTAATGTAATGATGACCCGAATTGAAGACGGGGGCAGAGTTCTTGTGCACGCCTCGGATATCCAAATGCTCAATGATGAGGCAATTGAGAGGATTCTTACATGGGAGCCCAATATAGTGCTTGCTTCTGGTCCGCCCATTTATTTGCTCAGCCTTACTGCTGAAGAACAGGCAAATGTGCTGCACAGGACTTTGCGATTAGCCAGTGAGGTTGACATGTTAATTCTTGATCACCACCTGATGCGCTCTAAGAAAGGGGAGCAATGGCTGGATTATGTCTCTTTCCTCAGCGGGCGCGAGCTTATCTGCGCTGCTGACTTCATGGGATTGCGCCGTAATCTGCTTGAGGCAGAACGTGTTCTTTGGTACAAGAAAGCCCCTGTTCCTGAAGGCTGGCATAAAGCCTATGCTCGTGGTGAAGTTAATGCGCAGACCTATTTGACTATGCATAACATCCATCTTTAGGCCAAAAATGCGGAATCTCAAAGAGATTACCCCGTTGCACAAAACGCTATTTCGTGCAGTTGGGTAGGGAGCGTTCTACATTTGACGCACACACCGGGCTCGTCGGCGGTGGCTGGCAGAGGCCACCTTGCGACTGGGGCGTAGGGCGAAGAGCAAGCTACGGTGACACAGTACAGCACATCAACCTGAGCACATTCACTCAGAGTTGACTTCTCATTCTTCTCGCATTCCTGCTTATTGGCATGCTCCCACATCCCCACCCCGATGCATATTTGTGGCAACCGGAAAGCCCTATAACCCATACTAAAGTCCTAGTTCAAACTAGTACCAAAATCTCATTGCAAAGTAACATAGGGCGTTCTACAATCCGACACGAGCTATTGGTGGAAGGATGTGACAATCATGGATACAAGCAATGGCAACGTAAGCGAGTTTTGGCGGCAGAAGTTCAAGATAGTCAAGAAGGGGCTCGACCAGGACGAAGTATTCTCCTTCATTAGTGACCTCGTAGACCAGAATAATGCACTCGCCAGGAAACTGGAAAATGTAGATTCCCTCACAAAGCTCGCAGAGAAGACCATAATCGAAGCAGACAAGCAAGCTGAATCTATCAAGGCGGAGATACAAGAAGAGGCAAACACCCGAGCTGCTTCCATCATCGCCGATGCTGAAGAGCAAGCTAAGGCTTCAGCTGAGAGAATAGTCAGTGAGACTCAGCAAAGCAAGGCCGAATCAGACAGAATGATTGCCGAGGCCGAAGAAAAGGCCAGGGCTGAAGCTGATGGAATCGTCGCTGAGGCTGAAGAAAAGGCCAGGGCTGAAACTGATAGAATAATCGCTGAGGCCAAAGAGAAAGGTAAGGCTGAAGCTGACAGAATCGTCGCTGAGGCTCAGCAACTGGCAGAAGATACCGCAAATGAGAAGATCTCACTAGCTGAACAACAAGTCAGAGAAATGATAAGAGTGTCCGAAGAGGAGATAGCGGCTATCAGAGAACCCGCAGAGGCGAACGCCAATAGAATCATCGATGAAGCGAAACAGAAGGCTGAAGCAGCCGAACAGCAAGCCGAGCAAATCGTAAAAGAGGCAGCAGAAACAGTAGAGTCAATAACGGTAACTGCCGAAGAGCGATCCAGCAGGATTATCGCTGAAGCGAGACAAGAGGCCGAGCAGCTAGTAGAAGCAAGTGTGGCAAAGGCTGAGGAGGAGGCACAGAACATTCTGAAAGAGGCAAGAGAGAAGGCTGAAGCTGAGGCGCAACGTATCAAGAAGGAATCCGAGCTCCTTCTTCAGAGGTTCAGACAGGTAGGCGAAGACCAAATAAGAGATAAATTCAGGAAGGTCTATGAGGGGTTGCTCTCAGACCTGGGTGATATTGCAGGGACGGAGGCTGTATCAGCAGAGAAGGAGACCACAGCCCCCGAACCCACTGAATCCGAAGCTCCTCCAACTGAGCAAGAAGAAGATGATAGCTGAAGAACCTAGGGAGCAGCACACACTTGTCCTGGAAGAAGAGGAGGCTGAGGCTGACTCTGTTAGGAGGGAAGGTGTTGCTGCCGATGAACCCCTGTCCGTGCAGTATGCAATTACTAAACTGGAATTGATGGCGAGGTTGGGAAGAGTACGGCCTCTTAGCTAGGGAATGTCCACCCCTACACCTTGATCTTTCACCTCTATACCCTGATCTTTACTGGCTTCTTGCACTTAGGACAGGGCTTCGTATAGGTGGGCCTGAGTGGCCCGCCGATTCTGGGCGGCAGCATGAAAGGGTGCCCGCAATGCTTACACATGCCCAGACGCGAGTTGAAAAACCGTTGAATTGGATTGGTCTCGTTCCTCATTTTCCGCCACAAACTGACATAGATGTACTCCCCAACAAGGCTGTAGGCAATCATTCCCGGCCAACACGGATCTATTGCGTATATTGGTGAATCTACTCTATGTAGAAGTTAGAATCCGACGCCATGTTTGGATCAAAGGCTCTCTTGAGCTTACGTACCCAGTCCTGAAAATTCAAGCATGCGGGACCGTATACTGTGTCCACTTGACCAGGGAGAGCGCCTATGGGCTGCCCAAGGCTCCTTTGCACAACTGCCTGGTCTGCTTCAGCAAGGTATTCCATCGCGCCCTTTGCCGACTCAGGATCGGCTGGATCGTACATATACAGCTCTTCCAGATGCCCGAATCGGCCTTGTTCATACGGCCCTCCCCAGGCATCGTCAGCGGCATCGTCGACGATCGCGCCCTTTGCTATGTACTTCTTCTTCAGCTCCTCTCCCACCTTGGCGCCCTCCACCGCCGTATCCCAGGCGGTAGGAGCCCCGAACGAGGTATGAAAGGTGCCCGCCAGCCGGAATATCCGCCCCTGGCGATCCCACTTGATCATGACAGCAAATATCCTCTTTTCCGTATCGGGGTCCTGCGCCAGCGCCGGGATCCAGCCCTCGGTCTCGGCCAGGATCTCGCGCAGCGCCCTCTCCTGATACTCGATCTCCCTCAGCGAGCCGCCGGCCAGTATCAGCAGGAAGGAGTATCGGAACTCTTCCATCACTTCGTCCATCGCTCCGGATTGGCGCATCTCGGCGTATTCGGCTGAGGAGCTTGCTACAAGCAGTGGCACCAGGCCTGGAGCCAGCTCCCTACCCATTGTGTACCCTATCTCAGCCTCGCAGATGCGATATGTGGCATCGGCGAACCTTTCCCAGTTGGGGAAAGCGATGACGTAGGATCTGAAGTTGTCAGGGACTGCGATCATGTACTCAGGCGTCGAGCCCTCGATCTCCGGTGCCGGCGGACCGGGCCAGGGATAGAGCTTGATTGCGCACTTGGTGAATACGCCCATGCCCCCCAGGGCACCCACCATGCCCCTCATTACGCCCCTCAGGCTGGGGCCCGGCCCGTCTCCGCAGAACCAGCCAGCCCCCGACCCCAGTGAACCCAGCCTCAGGATATCGCCTGTAGGCAGCACCCATTCTACTGCCAGAGGATTGCGGCCGCTGTAGCCCATCGATATGCCGGAGAGTCCCTGTCCCTGCACCGATGTACAGCTCGCCAGAGGCGAGAAGTTGGCTCCAGCCCCCACGATGTGGCAGTTCAGGCCCTTCTTCATGGCTTCAACTTGAAGCTGCGCCGCTATGACATACGGCTCCACGACGGCGTACATGTTCTTCTCATCGATATCCAGGATCCTGTTCATCCTTCTAAGGTCAAGCTGGATGGTATCAGCGCCGCTGACCGAGTTCCACACACCCCAACCTGTGCTGAGGGCCTTGTACTTCACCCCATACCTGTTACAGGCCTTGACTATTGCCTGGACCTCCTCCGTGCTCCCCGGTAGGACCACAGCCCCGGGCCTGGCGCAGAACTTGGTCCCGGTAACAGCCTCCGCCAGATACTGGAAGGCATAGCTGTCGAGAATCACGGGTTCTTGCGAGATGTTATCGCCGCCTACGATGTCCTCCAGAACCTGGTAGACATCTCTGGTTAATGCCATCTCATCCTCCTTCAGGCTCACGCAGTAGCGGTGAGACTCCGCAATTCTTGGCGCCAGCAAGTCTTTAGATCATTTCCCTGGCGGCTGCTCAGCCTCAATGTAGAAGCTGGGATCCGCGGTCATGCCGGGATCAAACGCTTTTTTAATCTTTCGCATCCAGATATGGTAGTTGAAACTGGTGGGCCCGAAGTGTTCCGCCATGCCCGGGACAATCGAGATCGGCTGCCCCAGGCTTTTCTCTACCGCTGCTTGTGCCGACTCCGCAACATAGTCATCCGCACCCTTCAACGATTCGGCATCCTGGAAATCGTACATAATGATCTCCTCCAGATGTCCGAAGCGGCAGTGCTGATATGCCCCTCCCCAGGCAAGGTCCCCGCCATCATCTGCGATCGCGCCCTGTTCAATGTACTTCCTCTTCAACTGCTCACCAAGCTTGCCCGAGGCTACGGCTGCGTCCCACGACGTTCCGGCACCGAGAGACGTGGCAAATGTCCCTGCCAGCTGGAATACCCTGGCAATCCCCTCTACCTTGATAAGGGCGCGGAAAAGCACCTCCCGGACGGATGCCTCCTCCATCGAAGCTATGATCGTCCCTCCGGTTTCTGACATGATCTCTTCCAGAGCACGCTCCTGGTATTCAAGCTCCCTGGCTGAGCTAGCGCCCAGAATAGTCTGGATGCAGTACTTGAACTCATCCATCACGCCTGCCCTGGTGACCATCTGCAGCATTTGAGCATACTCCGCCGATGAACTGACATTGAGCACAGGTATCATGCCTGGCGGAAGCGCTCTTCCCACAACATACCCTATCTCGGCCTCCCCGATTCTATACACCGCATCCGCGAGTGCCTCCCAGCTTGGGAAGGTGAGGCTGTGGACGCGGAAACTCTCAGGGATCGGCATGCCGTCCAGCGGTCTAATCCCTTCCATCGGGATAGTAGCCGGGCCATACCACGGGTAGAGCTTGACCGCGCACTTGGTGAACACGCCGAGTCCTCCCAGGGCTCCAATGAAGCCTCTCATTACGCCTCGCAGGCTCGGCCCTGGGCCATCCCCACAGAACCAGCCGGCTCCCGATCCCAGGGAACCCAGCCTCAGTATTTCCCCCGTGGGCAGTACCCATTCTACCGCCAGCACGTTGCAGCCGCTGTACCCCATGAAGATTCCCGAGAGCCCATATCCGGCCATCGATGTAGCGCTCGCCAGGATGGAGGTGTTTGATCCTGCTCCTATTATGTGGCAGTTAAGCCCCCTCTTCATGGCCTCGACCTGGAGCTGCGCCCCTATAACATAGGGCTCGACCACGGCGTACATATTCTTCGCATCTACATCCAGGATCCTGTTCATTCTCCTCAGGTCTAACTGGACAACCCCCTCCCCGCCGACGGTATTCCAGGGGCCCCAACCGGTGCTGAATGCTTTGTACCTTATCCCGTACCTGTTGCACGTCTTGATTACTGCCTGGACCTCCTCTGTACTTCCTGGTAGTAATACAGCCTCAGGCCTGGCGGCGAACTTCGTCCCTGAGATAGTCTCGGCCAGCCACTGGAATGCGTATGTGTCCAGTATCACAGGGTCTTCAGAGATGTTCTGCGGACCTACGATACCTTCCAGCACTCGATAGGAGTCTCTACGCAAGCCCATTTTCCGCTCCCTGACCTAGGTTCTCAAAGCGCTTCGAGAAGCAGTTCCACAACATCGTATAATTTGATCTTGGCCTTGCTCTGCTCCAGAGCATCCTTGAAATTTCTCTCGCACCAGGGGCAGGCAGTCACCAGCGCTTCAGCGCCGGTAGCCATCGCCTCTTCTATCCTTTCCGTCGCTGTCCACAGGGCGAAGTCGGGATAGGCCTCCTTCACGCCACCGCCGGCGCCGCAGCACCAGGCATATTCCTTGATGCGCTCCATCTCGACAAGCTGGAGGCCGGGGATACTGCTGAGCACATGCCGCGGCGGTTCATAGATGCCATTTGTGCCCCGCCTGAACTCCTTGGGAGGGTCCTTGACGACAACCTGTCCCAGCACCTTCTTCTCCACACCTTCCCATGGTATGTAGGGCTCCGACAGCCTGCCAAGATGGCATGGGTCGTGATATGTAACGCGCAGGGGGACACTCTTCGTCAGCTTCAGCCTCCCCTCTTCAATCAGGCGGTCGAGGTACTCGGTGATGTGCATCACCTCGAAGTTCATCGTCTTGCCGATCCTTGGGTAGTCAGACCTTAAGGTTCCATAGCCGTCGGCGCAGGAGGTTACCACCGTGCGCACGCCGGCGGCATTCCAGGTCTCTATGTTGTGCTCGGCGTATTTGGTGAACTCTCCTCGATAGCCTATCTCAAAGGCGCGACCTCCACAGCATGCCTCCTCCTTGCCCGAAATGCCGACATCAACGCCTGCCATTCTCAGCAGCTTTACCGTCTCCCTGGCTATCCTCTGCAGGTCCCGGTCAAAGGAGTATCTGCAACCCGCGAAGTAGAGGACTTCGGCCTTCTCCCTGGTGATGTCCTTGACTTCCAGGCCCTCAGCCCATTTGCCTCGCTCAGCTTTTGGCTCGCCCAGTGCATTGTCATCGCTCCTCAGGCTTTCGATCATCACCATGTGGGCTGGCAGTACCTGGCCGTCCTCGACGCATTTCGCCCTCAGTTCCAGCATCACTTCCAGGGGATCCAGGTCTCTGTTGACTTTGCACGATACGTCGCAGGCACCTCCCATCTGGCAGCGATACACAATTTCCACGAGCTTGTCTGTGTAGTCTATCCTCCCATCCAGCAGTGCCAGGGCAGCGATCATCCTGCCGCCCGCCGAGTAGGCATGGAAATTACCCCACACCATGCTGGGACAGACATTGGAGAACCTCCAGCTCTTTATCTGTGACAGTGGCGGCCATTTGCAGAGTGAGCATCGGCTGCATCTTTGCATATCGTTTCGGTAATCCAGCAGTGTCATATCCTACCCCCTAGAAGCACAATTTGCCCGGGTTCATCACGTTGTTCGGGTCGAAGATCTCTTTGACCTTCTTGAGAGCCACGGCGCTCTGCCCATCTCTGCTATAAGCCATCTCGGCCCAGGGCCCGTAGGGCCTGGAGAAGAACCCTCCCATAGAGATCAGCTCACTGCTCGCATCGAGGAATAGCTGCCGAACCTTTTCCACCTCTTTCGCATTGCTGGGATCGCAACTCAGATTGAACTCGCAGTGACAGGCGCGGCCTTGAATCTGCGGCTGCAGGTATATGCCGATATCGGTACCGGGATACCCCGCCGCAGCCGCCATCTGATAGACGCGGGATATGAACTCCGGGGCTCTATCCAGAGTGGTCAGGAAGAAGATGTCGTGGCAACCGCCCTTGTACCTGAGCTTCCAGTAAGGCTCGGCGGAAACGGTCGATAACGCCTCCAGGACATCGCTCGCTCTCGCTCCTGGTATCGCGATCTGAGGCTCAACCCCAAAGCGCTGTGCGACATCCATAACGTCCTTTTCCTGGTATTCGACTCTCTCTCGGGGAAGCCTTTCGTAGCCCGCCACGCAGACGACGAGCACCCATTGTGGAAGGGTGTCCCGCAGCGCCTTGATCTCGTCCCGGTCCTCGGCCAGGATCGCGGCAAGGTTGAGACTGTTCAGGATAAGCAGCTCGTCGCCAAGCCTCGCCCACAGGAGCCTGTAGGCGAAATCGAGCAAATCCTCCAATCTCCGGGACGCGACCAGCAGAGGCTTCTGGAGGCGAGGCAGAAGCTCGCATTTCACCGTGGCCCAGGTGATGATCCCCGTGGTTCCCTGAGCCCCCTGGATAAGTCTAAAGAAGTCGACCTGAAAGGGCCCCATAGGATTGGTCTGGGCCTGCCCCGACGCCCACTGGTCTTCCAGACTCCCCGGGCCCGCCGCCTCCCCGGTCCTGAAAAGGTCGCCGGTGCCAAAGACCACTTCGGTGCAAAGCAGAGGGTCGGAGATGTCCCACTGATACTTGGGTATTATGGTGGGCTCCCTCTCCAGGCAGCTACCCAGCACCGATTTCGACCTGCGAGGACACGGAGGCATGGGAAGTCTAAGCCCTTCCTTTTCCAGCTCTGGCTGGAGCTCGGCGAAGGTTACCCCCGGCTCGATCATCGCGACCCTGTTTCTACGGTTGATCCTGATGATCCTTTTCATCCCGGTTAGCTCTACAATGACCCCGCCCAGGCTTGGGACTGTATCGCCCCGGAAGTGAGGCGGGCCGGAGCTTACCGGGATGAGGGGCGTGGCCGTCCTATTGGCCCACTTCACCAGCTCCTGCACCTCTTCGGTATTCTGGGGCCTTGCCACATATTGAGGCTTCATGTGTCGGACGAAGCTCTCGTCCCTGGAATAGGCCTCAAGGAGCTCCGCTGTGTCGAAAACATTTGCGTCGCCAAGTATAGCTATCAAATCTTCTTTCGGTGACATTGTTCGCCTCCTTCTTAGCCTACAACTTCAAATAAGCCTGGCATCCCTAAGTTTCAGGGCCAGCTTTGCCCCAGCTTCCTCCTCACTCACGCCCTCTACAATTTCACAACTTGTTTCCTTGTGGGGTATGGATAGCTTGAGCGGTCTCATTCGCCTCATCGGTAGTGACTCAATCCCCAGCTCCTGGCACCTCCAGGTGGTGATCGGTTTGTCTTGGGCGGCCATGAGTTCTCGCAGAGAGACCTTCCGCAGTTCACCCAACTCATGGCTGACGGTAACTAAGGCAGGTAGGGGAGCTTCCACTAACTCACACCCATCCGCTACGACCCGTTCCACTCTCACGCCGTCCCCAGCGATCTCTATTCTTCCAGCCACAGTAACACTGGGGATCTGCATCATCTCGGCAATGCCCGACCCTACTACACCAGCTGTGGTGTCAGCTGCCAGCCTTCCAGTAAGAATCAGATCCCACTGGCCGATTTTGCTGATGGCGACGGCCAACACAAAGGCGGTACAATAGCTGTCGAGGTCTCTGAAAAGCTCATCTTCCAGGAGAAATAGATCATCGGCTCCTGCCGCCAGACATTTCCTAAGGACAGCCTTTGCTAGCTTCGCTCCTAAGCTGATCACGGTTACCCTACAATGATTAGCATCCTTTATTCTGAGTGCGGCCTCAAGGGCATTCTCATCGTAGGGACTTAGAACGGGCGGAACACCCTGAGCAAGCACAGCCCTCTTGCTCTCGGGGTCAATCTTGAAGGTGGAGGTAGGTGCCTCAGGATCGAGAACTTGTTTGGCAGTGACAATGATGTGCAGCACACTCTATCCTTTTCGTTGCTGAATACCGCTTAATAGTGACTCTTGGTGTTTGATTATAGGACAAGCAGTCATCGAAAACAACTAACAGTGGCAAGGAAGCTCATTTCAGCAGAAGCCGGATTGCATACCTTGGCAACGCCGCTCCAAAAAAGGGATACCTGCATGGAAGTAGCATCCGCACCAGGAAACCAGGCGCTCGAGAAGGACTTACTTCTGAAGTTGACGTAGGCAACACTGCTTGCTAATATATTCAGGTGGAGGACGTCACTGATGGAAGCGATGAAGAAGCTTACTGACCACTTGGCAACCAGGCTCACAGAGCTGAGACGGATGCGAGAGAAGGGGACAAAACTCATCGGCTACACCCCTGGGGGCTATATGCCGGAGGAGTTGGTCTATGCATGTGGGGCAGTGCCCGTGGGTCTCATCCGGGGAGGAGACCCGGAGCCTGTAGCTGAGAGCGCTGCGTATATCCCTCGATTCATAGACACATTCTGTAGAGCTCAGATTGGGTACAGGATGCTGGGTGAGGAGCTTCTCTATCAGATGATCGATCTTCTCATCGTCCCTGTTACAGACCACAATATCAAGGCAATAGCTGACTGTTTCAACTTTTTCGCCGATGACAACGTGTTCAGGTTTGGTGTTCCTCATCAGAAAGATGAACATGCTTTCGAGTACTATCTTGCAGGGCTGCATTCGCTTAAGAATAAGCTGGAGGAGTTCACCGGCAACAAGATCGAGAATGGGAGACTGATCGAAGCGATCGATTTGTGCAATAGAATGAGAGAGCTTCTGAAGGAGATAAGCCTCCTGCGTAGATCTAAGCGGCCACCTATAACCGGCTACGAGTTCGTGAAACTGAATCATGCTTCTTTTGTTGCTGACAAGGCCGTCTTCATAGACGCTCTGGAGTCGATTCATCAAGAGTTAAGAGAGAGGCCTCAATCTGGCACAGAGGGGCCAAGGATCCTGCTGACAGGCTCTACTTTGGCTATGGGTGACTATAAGGTTTTAGAGATGACTGAGGAGGCTGGGGCATCGATCGTAATCGAGGAGTTAGCTGAGGGGATCAGACACTACTGGGAGAATGTCCAGGTTAACGGTGATCTTACGGAGGCCTTGGCGGATAGATACTTCAGGAGAAGGGAACCCCCAGCCTGGTTCAGACCATCCAGGGAAAGGCTGGATTATCTGATAGAGCTGGCCAAGGATTTTAACGTGGATGGGATTATCTGGTACCAGCTCATGTACCGGAGCAGCTATGATATCCAATCATTCTATTTCGAAAAGATTGTGAAGAAAGAGCTCGATATTCCCATGCTAAAGATCGAATCAGATTACGACGTTTCCGAGAGGGGCCCTCTCAGGACAAGGATCGAAACCTTTGTTGAAATCATCAAGGCAAGGGGAGGCTGCTAACCATGTATACCGAGCTCTTCAAGTTGTGCGGTTTTGAACCGGATGAGATAGAAAGGGAGAGGCCAAGGATTGACAAGGCGTTCAAGATCCTTGGGATAGAGGAGGAGGACATCAAGCGGGGCGAGAAGAGGCTGAGGCAGT